>NZ_LUVY01000011.1:0-322774 GCF_002992185.1 Pseudomonas sp. LLC-1
TTGTACGGTACCTGTGGGAGCTGGCTTGCCGGCGATAGGGCCGGGGCAGGCTATAAGTCAGCGCTTGGCCTGACGCTGGCGCACGGCCTCGAACAGGCAAACGCCGGTCGCCACCGAAACGTTCAGGCTGCTGACGCTGCCGCCCATCGGCAACTTCACCAGGAAGTCGCAATGTTCGCGGGTCAGCCGACGCATGCCCTTGCCCTCCGCGCCCATGATCATCACCAGTGGCCCGGTCAGGTCCTGCTGGTAGATCTCCTGCTCGGCCTCGCCGGCAGTGCCCACCACCCACAGGCCACGCTGCTGCAGCTTCTCCAGCGTACGCGCCAGGTTGGTCACGGCCACCAGCGGGATCACCTCTGCCGCACCGCAGGCCACCTTGCGCACAACCGGCGTCAGCGTGGCCGATTTATCCTTGGGCACGATCACGGCCGTGGCACCGGCCGCATCGGCCGTACGCAGGCAGGCGCCCAGGTTGTGCGGGTCGGTCACACCGTCCAGCACCAGGATCAGTGGAGGGGTTTCGGTGCGCTCAAGCAACTCTTCGAGCATCAACTCGCCCCACACCTGGCTTGGGCTGACCTCGGCGACAACCCCCTGGTGCACGCCCTCTACCCAGGCATCCAGCTCACGGCGCTCGGCCTGGCCGACCGGCACGCGGTTTTCCGCCGCCAGCGCCAGCAAGGTTTCCAGGCGTGGCTCGCTGCGCCCTTCCGACAGCCAGATCTGCTTGACCCGCTTCGGATGGTGCTTCAGCAATGCCTGCACGGCGTGCACGCCGTAGATCTTTTCCAGCTGACTCATGACTTGCTCTTGCTCTTGCGTGGCGCACCGGACTTCGGCGGGCCTTTACGGTGCTTGGTTGGCTTGCCGGAACCGGAGGGCTTGCCACCTTTGTCCGACTTGCTGCTGGCATGGCCGCCACTGCGTGCCTCGCTCATCAGCGCCTTTTTCATTTCGCGGCTCTTGCGCACTTCGGCGTTACGCTGCACGGCGTCTTTCGGGAAGTACGCCTCGGCGGTTTCGCTTTTGCGGCTACGCGGTTTAGGCGTGGCTTTCGCTTCGGTCACCGGCTGCTGCTCAACCTTGTCGGCTGCTGGCGCGGCGCCGCGCTGCTTGCGGCCGATCGGTGCGGCGAGGGTCTTTTCCGACACTTCGAAGTCGATCTTGCGCTCGTCCAGGTCAACACGCATGACCTTGACTTCGATGGTGTCGCCCAAGCGGAAGCTGCGCCCGGTGCGCTCGCCCGACAGACGGTGGTGCACAGGGTCGAAGTGGTAGTAATCGCCCGGCAGCGCACTGACGTGCACCAGGCCCTCTACGTAAATGTCGGTCAGTTCGACGAACAGGCCGAAACCGGTCACGGCGGTAATCACACCCGGGAAGGTCTCGCCCACGCGATCCTTCATGAACTCGCACTTGAGCCAGTTCACCACGTCACGGGTGGCTTCGTCGGCCCGGCGCTCGGTCATCGAGCACTGCTCGCCGAGTTGCTCCAGGGTGTTCTCGTCGTACGGGTAGATACGCGCCTTGGGAATGCTCATGGCGCCAGCACGCTTGACGTGCGGGGTATCGACCTTGGAACGGATGATGCTGCGGATGGCGCGGTGCACCAGCAGGTCCGGGTAGCGGCGGATCGGCGAGGTGAAGTGGGTGTACGCCTCGTAGTTCAGCCCGAAGTGGCCATTGTTCTCGGTGCTGTACACGGCCTGGCTCAGCGAACGCAGCATCACGGTCTGGATCAGGTGGAAGTCCGGGCGCCCGGCGATGCTCGCCAGCAGGGCCTGGTAATCCTTCGGTGAAGGGTCCTTGCCTTTGTGCAGGCTCAGGCCCAGTTCACCGAGGAAGGCGCGCAGCTTTTCCAGGCGCTCCGGCGGCGGGCCGTCGTGCACGCGGTACAGGGCTGGCACGCCGTGCTTTTGCAGGAACTCGGCGGTGGCCACGTTGGCCGCCAGCATGCATTCCTCGATCAGCTTGTGGGCATCGTTGCGCACGGTCGGGCGGATTTCCGCGATCTTGCGCTGGTCGCCGAAGATGATGCGGGTTTCCTGGGTCTCGAAGTCGATGGCGCCCCGGGTGTGACGGGCATCCACCAGCACCTTGTACAGGTTGTACAGGTTCTTCAGGTCTGGCACGACTTCCTTGTATTCCTCGCGCAGCGCCTTGCCTTCGCGGGTGCGGGAGTGCTCGAGCATGCTGCTGACCTTGTTGTAGGTCAGGCGGGCGTGGGAGTGGATAACGCCTTCGTAGAACTGGTAGTCGACCATCTGGCCGGCTTTGTTCATGGTCATTTCGCAGACCATGGCCAGGCGGTCGACGTGCGGGTTCAGCGAGCACAGGCCGTTGGACAGCTCTTCAGGCAGCATCGGCACTACACGCTCGGGGAAGTACACCGAGTTGCCGCGCTGCTGGGCTTCGACGTCCAGGGCCGAGCCCAGGCGTACGTAGCTGGACACATCGGCAATGGCCACGTACAGGCGCCAGCCACCGGAGAACAGGCGCAGCTTGCCCAGCGGTTCGCAATAGACAGCATCGTCGAAGTCGCGCGCATCTTCGCCGTCGATGGTGACGAACGGCAGATGGCGCAGGTCGACGCGCTTCTCTTTGTCCTTCTCTTCAACTTCGGAGCGGAACTTGCGCGCTTCCTTGATCACGTCCTTGGGCCAGACGTGCGGGATATCGTAGCTGCGCAAGGCAACGTCGATCTCCATGCCCGGTGCCATGTAGTTGCCGATGACCTCGACCACGTCGCCTTGCGGCTGGAAGCGCGGGGTTGGCCAGTGGGTGATCTTGATCTCGACGAACTGGCCGATCTTCGCGCCGCCGTTACGCCCGGCGGTCACCAGCACTTCCTGCTGGATCTTCGGGTTGTCCGGGGTTACGTAGCCAATGCCACCTTCTTCGAAGTAACGGCCGACCACGCTTTCGTGTGCACGGGAGATGACCTCGACCAGCACACCTTCGCGGCGGCCACGGCGGTCGACGCCAGAGACACGGGCCAGGCCGCGGTCACCGTCGAACACCAGGCGCATCTGCGACGGGCTGAGGAACAGGTCTTCGCTGCCGTCATCGGGAATAAGGAAGCCAAAGCCATCGCGGTGGCCGGAAACGCGACCACAGATCAGGTCCAGCTTGTCTACCGGGGCATAAGTGCCGCGCCGGGTATAGATAAGCTGGCCGTCACGTTCCATGGCACGCAGACGGCGGCGCAGGGCTTCGATCTGGTCTTCTTCATACAGACCAAACTCTTTCGCCAGCTCCTCGCGTGCAGCGGGCTCGCCACGGTCAGCAAGGCGCTGCAGGATCAGCTCACGGCTGGGGATAGGGTTGTCGTATTTTTCCGCTTCGCGAGCGGCCTCGGGATCGAGGGATTGCCAATCGGCCATCAGAAGGGGTTCACCTTGGGGTATATAGATAGGAATTCTGGCATAGGCGTATTGAAACCGGAAATGTCAGCCTTGGACAGCCCCACCGGCGCTTCCGGCGAGCAGGAATAGGCCTGCGGAATCAACAAGTTGAATTTTTTGAAATTTTTTTCGCTTGGGGGGTTTACAGCCCCCCGGACCGTCCGTATAGTGCGCACCACAACGACGGACAACCCCGAAGTTGTAGTAGAGATGAACGACGCTGTAAAGCATCAAGTAACCTCGAATGTGTGCCCAGGTGGCGGAATTGGTAGACGCGCTGGTTTCAGGTATCAGTGGCTTAACGGCCGTGGAAGTTCGAGTCTTCTCCTGGGCACCAAATATTTTCAAGTAATAGATGACCAAGGATCTGTTACTACTGTGTGAAGCTGACAATAGTCGCCTTCTGCAGATGATGTAAAGCTTTGCCCAGGTGGCGGAATTGGTAGACGCGCTGGTTTCAGGTATCAGTGACTTAACGGTCGTGGAAGTTCGAGTCTTCTCCTGGGCACCATACAAAAACCCACTAGCTTGCTAGTGGGTTTTTTCTTGCCTGCGTTTTTTGCATTCCCTCTCTCCCCACCCTCTCTTTCGTTGCAATCCAGAATGATTCCTATCTAGGATTGAGCTTTCTCTCAAGGAGCGAGCGAACGATGAGCACGGACCTGACCACCCCTCACCCGCTACAGGCGTGCTGGGACCTGCAACTGGCAGGCCTCGCTGCCGATGCCTTGCGCGTGGCACTGACAATCGACCTGTTCGAGCACCTGGAGCAATTCACCGCACCCGCTCAGCTGGCGAATGTGCTGGACCTTGAACCTTTCAATACTGGCTACCTGCTGGAAATGCTCTGGGCCCAGGGCCTGCTGGAGCGCGACGAGCAGGGCAGCCGTTACCGCAATGGCGAAACAGCCAAACGCTATTTGCGCCGGAGCGCCGACGACTATTGCGGCGATGCCCTGCTCTTTCGTCATCAAGTCCTGCGCCTGGCTGGCCAACCATTGGAACAGGCACTGCGCAATGGCCTACCACCCGCAGCAGCCCCCGGCCCGGAAATGGCCCAACGCTGGGCCGAGGCGGCACGGGTGCAGATTGCCCAGGAGCAATTGGCGGTTACTGTGGACGTGGCGTGCGCTTTGATCGAACACCTACCGCAGGCACCGCGATTGCAACGCATGCTCGACTTGGGCGGCGGGCCTGGCCTGGTCGCCATTGCCCTGGCCAGGCAGCTACCCGATTTACACGGGACAGTGTTCGATTTCGCCGAAACAGCAGCGGTGGCACAGGAGAACATTGCCCGGGCCGGGCTGGAGAAGCGCCTCGGCATTATCGGCGGTGATCTGGACCGGGATGATGTTGGCAGTGGCTATGACCTGATCTGGTGCTCATCGGTATTCCACTTCGCCCATGACCTTGATGGGTTGCTGCGGCGACTGCATGCCGCGCTGAACCCAGGTGGCGTACTGGTGTGCTGCCATGCCGAGGTGCCGGATGACCAGCAGAGTGCCGCGCGGGTGCTGCCTTATTATCTGCATATGCGCATGCAGGGGCGGCATGTGTTGCCGGCCGGGGAGCTAGCTGAGCGGTTGCGCGGCATCGGGTTTGTCGAAGTACAGCAACAAGATGGCCTGAGATACCCGGTTGCTCCGATCACTGCGGTGATTGCCAGTAAGGTGTAACCCTGTACCGGCCTCTTCGCGGGCTCGCCCGCTCCCACAGGTACACCACCGTCTTGGAGACTGCGCACCTCCTGTGGGAGCGGGCATGCCCGCGAAGAATCCAGTACAGCCCTCGAAGGTTAAACCATGGTCTGCCCCATGAATTTCTCGTCACCCGGCCACTTGAGAAACGATTTCGTTTACCATTGTTTCCAAATATGTAGCCGTAAGCGAGGAAGTACCCGCATGACGATCCGCCCGCAACCGCTGATGCGTACCTTGGCCGCCGCCGTGCTGAGCCTGGTCATCGGCGCTCCGGCCGCCATGGCAGACGCACCGGTCACCCTGACCATGTACAACGGCCAGCACAAGGAAATCGGCGAAGCCATCGCCAAGGCCTACGAGGCCAAGACCGGCATCCACATCGATATCCGCAAGGGCAGCAGCAACCAGCTGGCCAGCCAGATCATCGAGGAAGGCGACCGTTCGCCGGCCGACATCATCTACACCGAAGAGTCCCCGCCCCTGAACAACCTGGGCGAACTGGGCCTGCTGGCGAAGATCGATGACGCCACCGCAAACATGATGCCCAAGGAGTACGTAGGCGCCAACGGTACCTGGATGGGTATCACCGCGCGCACGCGCATCGTGGTGTACAACCCGAAGAAGGTCGATGAAAAAGACCTGCCGACCACGGTGATGGACTTCGCCAACCCTGAGTGGGAAGGCCGCGTCGGCTACGTACCCACCAGCGGTGCATTCCAGGAGCAGGCCGTGGCCATCCTGAAGATGCATGGTCGTGAAGCCACCGAAGAATGGCTGACCGGCCTGAAAGCCTTCGGCAAAACCTACACCAACAACATGGTCGCCCTCAAAGCCGTGGAAAAAGGTGAAGTGGCTGCGGTACTGGTGAACAACTACTACTGGTACGCACTTGAGCGCGAACGCGGCAAGCTGGACACCAAGCTCTACTACCTGGCCGATGGCGATGCCGGCAACCTGGTGACCATCTCTGGCGCTGCTGTGGTCAAGGCCAGCAAGCACCCGAAAGAAGCCCAGGCCCTGCTCAACTGGATGGCCAGCGAAGAAGGCCAGCGCGTGATCACCCAGACCACCGCCGAGTACCCGCTGCACAAGGGCATGGTTTCCGACCGGGGCCTGAAGCCGTTCGAAGACCTGCGCCCGCCGAAAATCTCGCCGGCCGACCTGGGCAATGCCGAGGAAGCCATCGAGCTTGAACGCGAGGTCGGCCTGCTCTGATGACCGCCGCCCTGTCCGAGCCGGCGCCGGTACGCTTCGTACCGCGCCGCAAGCGCCCCTCCATCTGGGTGGTGCTGCCTGTGCTGTTCCTGGTGGCGATGAGCTTGCTGCCGCTGCTGTATGTCGCCATCAAAGCCTGGGAAGCCGGCTGGCGTGAAGCCTTGCACCTGCTGTGGCGCCCCTTTGTCTGGGGGCTGATGCGCAATACCCTGATGCTGATGGTCGGGGTGACACTGGCCTGCATGGTGGTCGGCCTGGCCCTGGCCTGGCTGCTGGAGCGCAGCAACCTGGCTGGCCGACGGCTGTGGGGCGTGGTGCTTTGCCTGCCCTTCGCCGTGCCGTCGTTCGTCAGCAGTTTCACCTGGGTGTCGCTGAGCTCGGACTTCGAAGGACTGGGCGGGGCCATCCTGGTCATGGCCCTGTCCAAGTACCCATTGGTATTCCTGCCGGTGGCCGCCACCCTGCGCAACCTCGACACCTCGCTGGAGGAGTCGGCGCGCACCCTGGGTTGCAGCCGCTGGGGTGTGTTCATCAAGGTCACCTTGCCGTTGCTGTGGCCCTCGATGCTCGGCGGAGCGCTGCTGATCGCCCTGCACATGCTGGTGGAGTTCGGTGCGCTGTCGATCCTCGGCCTGCAGACCTTCACCACGGCGATCTACCAGCAGTTCGAACTGGAATTCAGCAATGCCAACGCGGCCATGCTGTCTGCCGTGCTGTTGGCGATGTGCCTGGTGATGCTGTGGCTGGAATTGCGTGTACGCGGCAAAGCCCGCCATGTGCGCATCGGCCAAGGCGTGGCACGCCGCGCGCAACCCGTGCGGCTGCGTGGCTGGGCCGTACCGGCGCAGCTACTCTGCGTGGCCCTGGCAGTGCTGGGCAGCGGTATCCCGCTGGCCATGCTCGGCTACTGGCTGAGCGTGGGTTCGTCGGCAGCATTCCCGGTGGGGGCTATCTCCAAGGCGCTGTTCACTTCGCTGTCGGTGTCGCTTGGCGGTGCCGGTTTCTGTGTGCTGCTGGCGCTACCGATCAGCTTCCTGGTGGTGCGCTACAAAGGCCGCCTGGCGATCTGGGCCGAGCGCTTGCCGTACCTGCTGCACGCCCTGCCCGGTCTGGTGATTGCACTGACCTTGGTGTTCTTCGCCCTGCACTACGTACCGGCGCTGTACCAGACCACGGCGTTGCTGCTGTTGGCGTATGCGCTGCTGTTCCTGCCATTGGCGCAGTCACCGGTGCGCACCGCGCTGAACAAGGCCTCGCCAACGCTGGAAGAGGCTGCGCGAACCTTGGGTGCCAGCAGCTTCACGGCATTCTGCCGGGTGACCCTGCCGATCATCTTCCCGGCCATGGCGGCAGCGTTTGCGCTGGTGTTCCTGGATGCCATGAAAGAGCTGACAGCTACCCTGCTGCTCAGCCCGACCGGGATGACCACCCTGGCTACCGAGGTGTGGGCGCATACGGCCAACGTCGAGTTCGCCGCAGCGGCGCCTTACGCGGCATTGCTGATCGTGGTGTCGGGGCTGCCGGTTTATCTGCTGACTACGCGGATGTACCTGAACAAGGCATAAACCGCGTAGCCCTCATCGCCGGCAAGCCAGCTCCCACAGGTACCGCGTCGCCTTCAAGGCCTGCGCAGTACCTGTGGGAGCTGGCTTGCCGGCGATGAGGCCATCACAGACATCACGCGATGTTGCGCAGCATACGCCGCACGATTGGCCCATGTGCCTTACCAACTGGCAGCATGTAGAGCCAGCCAAAACGGTTGAAACACTGCACCGACGTGGTGACGCTCAAGTGCTGCCGGCCCTGCCCCTCTTCATCCAGATCCATGCTCACCATGACCGCAAGGTGCGTGTCACGCGAAGTCAGGACCAGTTGCTGGTCGCTGATAGCCTCGACAGTAAAGAAATCCAGACGCTCACCCACTGCCGGAACCCGCTCAGGGTTACGCGATGAGAAACCGTGAATAGTGGCAACGTTGAACCAGCGAGAGATGAAGTCGCGTAGGCGAAAGGCCATGGCCAGCCAGCCCGGAACGTCCGAAGTCATGGCGCAATAGGCCTGGAGGGCGGTCATGGGCGCAGTGACGGAAATGCCATCGCGATGAAGAAAGTCCAGTTCAGCCGGAGCGGCGACCAGTCGGGCGGACATGAACAACTCCCTTTGTCATGTTTCTCCGCCATCATAGCACCGCCCCCACAACGATTCGCGTCAGGCCCTGAACTGCCCCAGGCTCGCCCGTAGCTGTGCAGCCAGATCGTCCAGCACCTTGCTACTGGCCGTGGTCTGCATCACCACCTCGGCCGAGCGCTCGGCCTGCGCATGAATGGTCTCCACCCGCCCACGCACCGCCTGCGCCCCGCTCGCCTGCTGCTCGGCCGCGCGGGTAGCCAGGCCGATAGCTGCGTGAACTTGCTCCACCGCCGCCTGCACAGACTGCTGACGGCGCTCGTTGTCACGCAGCACCAGCAGCCCTTCGCTGGCCTTCAGCCCGGCCTGGCTGATCGTCGCCACAGCCTCCTTGGCGCCCTTCTGCAGCGCAGCGATATGCGCCTGGATATCCCCCGTGGAGCTTTGCGTCTTGCTCGCCAACGCCCGCACCTCATCAGCCACCACGGCAAAGCCGCGCCCGGTCTCACCGGCCCGGGCCGCTTCGATGGCCGCATTCAACGCCAGCAGGTTGGTCTGCTCGGCGATGCCATGGATCACCGTCAGCACCACTTCGATCTGCTCACTCTGCTTGGCCAGGCGCTCGATCACCTGCGAGCCCGTCTCTACCTGGCCAGCCAGGTTTTCGATCAGCCCTGCGAGCTGGGTCGAGGTGCGGCTGTTTTCGTCGGTGGCCTGGCGTATATCCACTACCTGTTTCAATGCCGCCTGCATCGCATGGCTTTCGGCCTGGGCTTCATCGGCCATGCTCGAAAGGTCGCGCAGGCTGGCCGCCACTTCATCGCGCTGCAGCGCAGCAGCAGCATCGGCACCGGCATTGCGCTGCGTCATCGCGCCAATTTCCACACCGGTACGCTGGGCCACCTCGCCCGCCTCGCGCACAATCGGTTGCAACTTGTCGACAAAGCGGTTCACGGCCGAAGCCATGTCACCGATCTCGTCTCGGCTGTCGAGTGGCACACGCTTGGTCAGGTCACCCTCGCCTGCCGCCAGGTCGTCAAGGGCAGCAATCAGCAGGCGCAGCTTGCTCAGCACACGACGACCAAGCACCACGGCCACCACCAGCAACACACCCAGGCCAACCAGCACCAGGCCCAGACCAATGCGCCAGCGCAGCTCGCCGGCAGCATCGCGAACGGTTTGCGCGGTGTTGGCCTGCATGGCAGCAGCACTGCCCTGTGCTTTTTCCAGCCGCTCACGCAGGGTTTTGCCGCTGTCAGCCGCAGCACCAACCAGGCTGTCGCCTACCAGTTGCTCGCCACTGGCGATCAGGGCCGCGAAACGCTGATCGAGGGCCTTCAGTTCCTGCTCGATACCCGCTGTGGAAACCCCCATCACTACCTTGCCGATTTCTGCGCCATTGGGGCTGATCGAAGCCTCGACGAAGTAAACGGCAGGATCGCGCCGGGCTGCATCGATCACTTTGTCCAGCGCTCGCTCGCCCTGGCCTTTTTCCATCAATGCCTGGTTGATCGGGTTTTGCCGGTTCAGATAGCGGGTCAGGTGCTGGCCCTGGGCGTCGTCGTACACCACGAACAGCACGTTGGGATTGCGCTGGGCACGCCGCGCAAAGTCTGAGAGCACCGGCACATCGTTGTCCCAGATGGCACGCGGGGCAACCGAGGCCAACAGCTCTGCCATATCGTTGGCGGAGTCCTTCAGGTTCTTTTCCAGGGTGCTGCGCAGTTGCTGCTGTTCGCTTTGCAGGCGTGCCGACAACCCTGCGCTCAGGCGCTGACGGGTGCTGCTGGACAGACCGTCCAGGCCCGAGCGCACATCCTGCCCGGCTTGCTCCAGTTCGCCGGCCAACTGACGGCTGTCATTGCCCAGGCGCTCGCCAAGGTCGGCCTCCAGGGCAGTGACCGTGCTTCGGGTAAGCGCAACGGCAACCAGCACCTGCACCAAAAGAGCGATACCAAGGGCAACAAACACAGGCCGCAAAAGGCGGCTTCGTAACAGTGAGAGGATGGCAGACACGGTGTAACCCTCGTGTTTTCTGGCGCCACTATTTTGATGGCATCTACAGAAACTTCTTACAGCAAGGGTTGTGCCGGAGACAGCAGGCATAAACGCCAAGGTTCAGCCAGGTGGTTGGCTGCTCTCGCTCGACGCAGAAATGAAAACGCCGCAGCCCCTTTCAGGGCCACGGCGTCAGATCAGCCTGGAGGGCAGATCAGGCGAACGGATGACGCAGTACGATGGTCTCGTTGCGGTCCGGGCCGGTCGAAATGATGTCGATCGGCGCGCCGATCAGGTCTTCGATGCGCTTGATGTAGGCGCGAGCGTTGGCCGGCAGCTCTTCCAGGGTTTTAACGCCCACGGTCGACTCGCTCCAGCCTGGCATCTCTTCGTACACCGGCTCCAGGCCGATGTAGCTGTCGGCATCGGAAGGCGCGTCGATGACAGCACCGTTCTCGTTCTTGTAGCCAACGCAGATGTTGATGGTTTCCAGGCCGTCCAGTACATCCAGCTTGGTCAGGCAGATACCCGAGATGCTGTTGACGTCGATGGCGCGACGCAGGATCACGGCGTCGAACCAGCCGCAACGACGGGCACGGCCAGTGGTGGAACCGAACTCGTGGCCACGCTTGGCCAGGGTAGCGCCGGTTTCGTCGAACAGTTCAGTCGGGAACGGACCGGAACCTACGCGAGTGGTGTAGGCCTTGGTGATACCCAGGATGTAGTCCAGGTACATCGGGCCAACGCCGGAGCCGGTGGAGATACCGCCAGCAGTGGTGTTGGAGCTGGTGACGTACGGGTAGGTACCGTGGTCGATGTCCAGCAGCGAGCCCTGGGCACCTTCGAACATGATGTCCTTGCCAGCGCGGCGCAGGTTGTGCAGCTCGGCGGTGACGTCCAGCATCATCGGCTTGAGCTGTTCAGCGTAGGCCATGCACTCGTCCAGGGTTTGCTGGAAGTCGATGGCCGGCTCTTTGTAGTAGTTCACCAGCTGGAAGTTGTGATAGTCCAGCAGCTCACCCAGCTTGGCCGCGAAACGCTCGCGGTGGAACAGGTCGCCTACGCGCAGGCCGCGGCGCGCAACCTTGTCTTCGTAGGCTGGGCCGATACCACGGCCGGTGGTGCCGATCTTGGCTTCGCCACGGGCTTTTTCGCGGGCCTGGTCCAGGGCCACGTGGTACGACAGGATCAGCGGCGCAGCCGGGGAGATGCGCAGGCGCTCGCGCACCGGTACGCCCTTCTCTTCCAGCTTGGTGATTTCACGCATCAGCGCATCCGGGGCAACGACCACGCCGTTGCCGATCAGGCACTGTACGCCTTCACGCAGGATGCCGGACGGAATCAGGTGCAGAACGGTCTTTTCACCGTTGATCACCAGGGTGTGACCCGCGTTGTGGCCACCCTGGTAGCGCACTACGGCGGCAGCATGTTCGGTCAGCAGATCGACGATCTTGCCTTTGCCCTCATCACCCCACTGGGTGCCCAGGACGACGACATTCTTACCCATTACATTGGTCCTCATTCACGCAAACTTGGTTGCCGGCCTACTGCCGACGCAGAAACTCACTGGGCCAGCGGCAGAACCTGCCAGCGCCCGTCTTGCTGAATCAATTGCCGATCACAATCCGCCTCGAGAGCAGCACTCAACGGCTGGCCAGGCAGGGCCTGGACCACACGCTGGCCCTCGTTGCGCAACTGGCAGACTTGCTGCCAGAGGGCCGCATCACCACTGTCCGGCATCCAGATGCCGCCCGTTGGCAATACGACCTCCGCTCGCCCCAGTGTGACCAGGGTCTTCAAATCCGTGGAGAAACCGGTGGCCGGGCGCGCCCGGCCAAAGTCGGCGCCGATGTCGTCGTAACGCCCGCCCTGGGCGATCGACTGACCTTCGCCCGGTACGAACACAGCGAACACCACGCCCGTGTGATAGTGGTAACCGCGCAATTCGCCGAGGTCGAAGTACAGCGGCAGGTCCGGGTAGCGCGACGCCAGGCGATCAGCGATCGCCAGCAGGTCGTCCAGCGCTGCCAGCACGCTGGCTGGGGCACGGCCCAGGCGCACGCGGGCTTCGGCCAGCACTTCACGGCCACCGCACAGCTCGACCAGGGCACGCAGCATGTTGCCCAGGTCTTTCGGCAGGTCGGCGGTCAGCGCCTGCACTTCATCGACAGCCTTGCGTTGCATGGCGTCGAACAACTGCTGCTCCACCGCACCGGACAGGCCGGCGGCACGGGCCAGGCCACGGTAGATACCAACGTGGCCCAGGTCCATGTGCACATCCGGCACATCGGCCAGCTGCAGCGTGGCGAGCATCAGGCTGATGACTTCGACATCGCTGGTAGGGCTGGCATCGCCATACAGCTCGGCACCCAGCTGGATCGGGCTGCGCGAGGTCGACAGTGCACGCGGCTGGGCGTGCAGCACGCTACCGGCATAGCACAGGCGGCTCGGGCCTTCACGGCGCAGGGTGTGGGCGTCGATGCGCGCCACCTGCGGCGTGAAGTCGGCGCGGAAGCCCATCAGGCGGCCGGACTGCGGGTCCACCACCTTGAAGGTGCGCTGATCCAGGTCCTGGCCGGCGCCGGTGAGCAGCGACTCCAGGTACTCGATATGCGGGGTGACGACCAGCTCGTAGCCCCAACTCTGGAACAGGTCCAACACCTGGCGGCGCGCGATCTCGATGCGCGCAGCTTCAGGTGGCAGTACTTCCTCGATGCCATCTGGCAGCAGCCAGCGGTCTACCGTTGCCATTACGCCATTTCCCCTCTGGTCCGGGCGGCTTGCCAGCAGGCGAGCCGTCAGTAAAGCCGGTATCGCGCACAGCAGCGGGCAGCACTAATCCCAGCGCAGCCACCGTACCCGATACCCTCAAATTGCCTTGCGACCTGACCAAACCGTCAACTGGCGTGTTGCCAATCAACCTTGCAGACGCAAAAAAGCCGGGAAATTTCCCGGCTGCCTCATCATACACCCCTTTTCATTCAGGATGCACCCCGCCTGGTGTTTTAGCTGCCAGGCGGGGCGCCGCTGCATGAAGATCAGGGCCTGAGCATTACGGCTTGCTCTTGTCCAGGAAGCGGAAGAACTCGTTCTTCGGGTCCAGGACCAGCACGTCGCTCTTGCTCGAGAAGCTCTCGCGGTATGCCTGCAGGCTACGGTAGAACGCGTAGAAATCGGCGTCCTGGGTGTAGGCCTTGGCATAGATGGCGGCCGACTGAGCGTCGCCGTCACCGCGTGTTTCTTCCGCTTCGCGATAAGCCTCGGCCAGCAGTACACGGCGCTGACGGTCGGCATCGGCACGGATACCTTCAGCCAGCTCGTTACCTTTGGCGCGGTGCTCACGCGCCTCACGCTCACGCTCGGTGCTCATGCGGTCGAACACGCTGCGGTTGACTTCCTTCGGCAGGTCGATGGCCTTGACGCGCACGTCAACCACCTCGATACCCAGCTCCTTGTTGGCCATGCGGTTCAGCGATGCGGTGATGTCAGCCATCAGCGCGTCACGTTCACCGGAAACCACCTCGTGCAGGGTACGTTTACCGAACTGGTCACGCAGGCCGCTTTCCAGACGACGTGACAGACGCTCGTCGGCGATCTGCTTCATGCCGGAGGTGGCGGTGTAGAAGCGCTCGGCATCCTTGACGCGCCACTTGGCGTAGGCGTCGACCATCACCGCCTTCTTCTCCAGGGTCAGGAACCGCTGGGTCGGGGCGTCGAGGGTCATCAGGCGGGCGTCGAACTTGCGTACCTGGTTCACGTACGGAATCTTCACGTGCAGGCCTGGCTGAACATCCGCCTGGACTACCTTACCGAAGCGCAGCAGTACCGCACGCTCGGTCTGGGACACGATGTAGAAGCTGTTCCAGGCCACGATGGCCAGCACCACGGCGGCGATCAGGGCGATCAGCGATCTGTTGCTCATCAGCGGCTCTCCCTAGTGCGCAGCGGCTGCTGTTGCTGTTGCAGGTCCTGCGCCGCACGTGCGGCCGCATCGTTGACCGATGGCGACACACTGCTGGTTGGCGCGGACGGGTTGCGGCTGCCTTCGACCATCTTGTCCAGTGGCAGGTAGAGCAGGTTGTTCTGCCCGTCCTTGGTGGCCACCATGACCTTGCTGGTGTTGCTGTAGACCTCTTGCATGGTCTCCAGGTACAGACGCTGACGGGTCACGTCAGGTGCCTTGCGGTACTCGGCGACCAGCTTGGTGAAGCGATCGGCCTCACCCTTGGCCCGGGCGATGACTTCGTCGCGGTAACCGTTGGCGTCCTCGATGATGCGCTGGGCCTGACCACGGGCTTCCGGCACCACGCCATTGGCGTAGGACTCGGCCTGGTTGCGGGCACGCTGCTCGTCTTCGCGGGCACGGATCACGTCGTCGAAGGCTTCCTGCACTTCACGCGGGGCTGCCGCGCTCTGTACGTTGACCTGGGTGACGGTGATACCGGTACGGTAGTTGTCGAGGAAGCGCTGCAGGCGTTCGCGGATATCCACGGCCATCTGCTCACGGCCTTCGGTGAGCACCTGGTCCATCGAGGTGGAACCCACCACGTGGCGCAGGGCACTGTCGGTCGCGTGCTGCAGGCTTACCTCAGGCTGGTCGACGTTGAGCACGAAGTCCTGCAGGTTGCTGATCTTGTACTGGACGGTCAGCGGCACCTCGACGATGTTCTCGTCTTCGGTCAGCATCTGGCCCTGCTTGGTGTAGGCACGCTCACGCGTGACGTTTTCCATGTACTTGCGATCGATCGGCGGGAAGTAGATGTTCAGGCCGGGACCGACCGTCTCATAGTACTTGCCGAAGCGCAGCACAACGGCCTGCTCCTGCTCGTCGACCACGTACACGGCGCTGTACAGCCAGATGGCAGCCAGCACCGCCAGGCCAATGCCCAGCAGGCCAAGGCCACCGCCCTTGCCGACATTGCGGTCACCGCCGCCACGTTTCTTGCCACTGCCGAACATGCCATTCAGGCTGTCCTGCAATTTGCGGAAGGCCTCGTCCAGATCCGGCGGACCTTTCTTGTCACCACCACCGCCACCGCCACCACGGCGGCCGCCCCAGGGATCCTGATTGTTCGAGTTGCCACCCGGCTCGTTCCAAGCCATAGCGCTCTCCATCTGATAAAGCAAAGACGCGCCCACGGCGCGCCGTCCAATGCTACAGAATGCCTGTCACTGCTGCCCGGCGACCTCGACGAGCATTTATTGCAAAGTGTGTTGCTCGACAAACACTTGCGGCTCCATGCCTTCGCGGCTGACCAGGCGATTCAGTTCGACCATGGGCAGTCGCACGCTCAGCAGGCTGCGCCCTTCTTCATCATGCTCTTCACTCTGCACGGCACCCAAGGCAAAGAATTGCGCGCGCAAACGGGCAAAACGCTGCTCCAGACACAGGGTACCGACAAACAGATCATCCCCCAGCAACTCGGCAATTGCCTGGCCGACCAGCTCCAGGCCACGCCCATCGCGTGCCGATACCCAGACCCGTTCCGGCTTGCCATCGGCATTGCGCTGGATCTGCGGCTCGACATCTTCGAGCAAGTCGAGTTTGTTATACACCTCGAGGATCGGCAACCCTTCAGCGCCAATCTCGCCCAAAACCGCGAGCACCTGCTCAATCTGCTCCATGCGCTCTGGCTCATGGGCGTCGATCACATGCAGCAACAGGTCGGAGTTGCTCGACTCTTCGAGCGTAGCCCGAAATGCCTCGACCAGCTTGTGCGGCAGGTGGCGAATGAAGCCCACGGTGTCGGCCAGCACGATCGGCCCCAGGTCGTTCAGCTCAAGCCGGCGCAAGGTCGGGTCGAGCGTGGCGAACAACTGGTCTGCGGCGTACACCTCGGATTCGGTCAGGGCGTTGAACAGCGTGGACTTGCCGGCGTTGGTGTAACCCACCAACGACACCGACGGGATGTCTGCGCGCTTGCGCCCACGACGCGCCTGCTCGCGCTGGCTGCGTACCTTTTCCAGGCGTGACTTGATCTGGCGTATGCGCACCCGCAACAGGCGGCGGTCGGTTTCCAGCTGGGTTTCACCCGGGCCGCGCAGGCCGATACCACCCTTTTGTCGCTCAAGGTGGGTCCAGCCGCGCACCAGCCGCGTGCTCATGTGCTCCAGCTGGGCCAGTTCGACCTGCAGCTTGCCTTCATGGGTACGCGCCCGTTGGGCGAAGATATCGAGGATCAGCCCGGTACGGTCGAGCACACGACACTCGAACACACGTTCGAGGTTGCGCTCCTGACTGGGCGTGAGGGTGTGATTGAAAATCACCAGGTCTACCTGCTCGGCATGGACCAGGTCGTGCAATTCCTCGACCTTGCCACTGCCAATCAGGTATTTGGCGGAAGGCTGATGCCTTGACACCGTGACCAACGAGACGATGTCGGCACCGGCCGACAATGCCAGCTCCTGAAACTCCTGCGGGTCTTCGCGCGCCTCAGGGTTCTGACCTTCCAAGTGAACGAGCAACGCCCGCTCACCACCACCGTGGCGCTCAAAGAACAATGCAGGCTCCTATCAGGCGTTGCCTGGCTCGCTGTCGCCGTGTTCGGAATCGGACGGGCTTGGCAGACGAACCGGACGGGCAGGCACGACAGTCGAAATGGCGTGCTTGTAGACCATCTGGCTGACGGTGTTCTTCAGCAGTACCACGAACTGGTCGAAGGATTCGATCGAGCCCTGCAGCTTGATACCGTTGACCAGGTAGATGGATACCGGGACCTTTTCTTTTCTCAAGGTGTTCAAGTAAGGGTCTTGTAGCGAATGCCCTTTTGACATATGCCGCACTCCTGTAAGGATAAATAATAGAAAATCAATAAAATCGATAAATTAGGCCGCCCCTTCGCAAGAATAGACGGCAATCAGCAGGGACTCAGCTCAATATGGAGATGGCCCCAAGGTATTTCAAGGTGCGGGACAGATTGTCGCAGGCCAGGCTGTCAAGCCAGTGTACGTCAGGCCAGCCACGCAACCAGGTGAACTGCCGCTTGGCCAGCTGCCTGGTTGCAATGATACCGCGTTCACGCATCTCATTCTCAGTCAGCTTGCCATCCAGGTAATCCCAGACCTGCCGATACCCCACTGCCCGTATAGACGGTAGCCCGGCGTGCAAGTCACTTCTGGCTCGCAGCGATCGGACCTCGTCAACGAAGCCCTGTTCCAGCATCTGCGAAAATCGTAACGCAATTCGCTGATGCAAAATGTGACGATCTGTAGGAGCAATCGCCAAACTGGCGACAGTATAGGGCAAATGTCCGTCAGCGCCTGCGTCTGCGCCGCGACTTTCCGCGAATTGACGTTGGCGATGAGCCGTCATGCTCTCGCCGCTCACCCGGTACACTTCCAGCGCCCGGATCAGCCGCTGCGGATCGTTGGGGTGGATGCGCGCCGCTGACACCGGGTCAACCTCGGCCAGCTGGCGGTGCAGCTCGGCCAGGCCCAATGCTTCGGCCTGAGCCTCCAGCTCGGCGCGCACGGCAGCGTCTGCCGCCGGCATGTCTGCCAGGCCATCGATCAACGCCTTGTAGTAGAGCATGGTGCCGCCCACCAGCAGCGGTATCTTGCCGCGTGCAGTGATCTCGGCCATGGCCTCCAGGGCGTCAGCACGGAACTGCGCGGCCGAATAGCTCTCGGCCGGGTCGCGAATGTCGATCAGCCGGTGCGGGTGGGCAGCGAGGATTTCTTTCGACGGCTTGGCCGAGCCGATGTCCATGCCACGATAGACCAGCGCCGAATCGACGCTGATCAGCTCGCAAGGCAGCACTTTGGTCAACTCGATAGCCAGGTCGGTCTTGCCGGCCGCCGTCGGGCCCATCAGGAATATTGCAGGGGGCTTGCCGCTCATTTCATCGACCGCGCAGGAAGAGTTTGTCCAGGTCGTCCAGGCCCATCTGGGTCCATGTGGGACGGCCATGGTTGCACTGGCCGCTGCGCTCGGTGTTTTCCATGTCGCGCAGCAGGGCGTTCATCTCGGGAATGGCCAAGCGCCGGTTGGCGCGCACGGCGCCGTGGCAGGCCATGGTGCCGAGCAGCTCGTTGAGGTGCGCCTGGATACGGTCGCTGGTGCCGTATTCCATCAAGTCGGCGAGCACATCCTGCACCAGCCGGTTGGCCTCCGCCTGCTTGAGCAAGGCCGGGATCTGGCGAATCGCCAGGGTCTCCGGGCCCAGGCGCTGAAGCTCGAAGCCCAGGCGCTGGAACCACTGCGCGTGTTCTTCGGCGCAGTCCGCTTCGCGCTGGCTCAGGGCCAGGGTTTCAGGCACCAGCAGCGGCTGGCCGCTAAGGCCTTCGCTGGCCATGGCCACCTTCAGGCGCTCGTACATGATGCGCTCGTGGGCGGCGTGCATGTCCACCAGCACCAGGCCAACGGCGTTCTCAGCGAGGATGTAGATGCCCTTGAGCTGCGCCAGCGCATAGCCCAGCGGGGGAATGTCACCCTGGCTTTCGGGAAGGGCCGCTGCCGGCGCCGCACCGTTTTCCAACGGCTTGTAAAACTCGCGATACACCGCCTGCGCTTCGGCAGCCGGCACCGGCTGTGACGGGCGTGGGGTGTACTGATACTGGTAGCCCGCGCCACTGCCGCCATTGGAGAACGACTGCTGCGGGGCACGAGGCTGCTCAAGCACCGGCGAAGCCAGGCGCATTTCGCCCTGCGGGCCGAACTCACCGGCCTGCTGGCCAGTCGGGCGGATCACCTCAGGCACGGCGGCAGGCGCGGCCAGTTGGTCTTCCGGGCGCACATCGGCCAGCGCACGGTGCAGGGTGCCATACAGGAAATCGTGCACCGAACGCCCTTCGCGGAAGCGCACTTCGTGCTTGGTCGGGTGCACGTTGACGTCGACGCCGTTGGGCTCCAGCTCCAGGAACAGCACGAAGGTCGGGTGCCGGCCATTGAACAGCACGTCGCGGTAGGCCTGGCGCACGGCGTGGGCGACCAGCTTGTCGCGCACTGCGCGGCCATTGACGAAGAAGTACTGCAAGTCTGCCTGGCTGCGCGAGAAGGTCGGCAGGCCGACCCAGCCCCACAGGCGCAGGCCGTTGCGCTCGACGTCGATCGGCAGCGCCTGCTCCATGAAGCCCGGGCCGCAGATGGCACCTACCCGCCGGGCACGCGCTGTTTCGTCGTGAGCCTCGTGCAGGCTGAGGATGCTCTTGCCGTTATGCCGCAGGTGGAAGCCGACATCGAAACGTGCCAGCGCCAACCGGCGGATCACTTCCTGCAAGTGATCGAATTCGGTTTTCTCGGCCTTGAGGAACTTGCGCCGTGCCGGGGTATTGAAGAACAGGTCGCGCACTTCCACCGAAGTACCTACCGGGTGCGCCGCTGGCTGCACCCGCGGGAGCATGTCGCGGCCTTCGGTTTCCACCTGCCAGGCCTCGGTAGCGCTGGCGGTACGCGATGTCAGGGTCAGCCGCGCCACGGAGCTGATCGAAGCCAGCGCCTCGCCACGGAAGCCCAGGCTCAACACCCCTTCCAGGTCTTCCAGCTCGCGAATCTTGCTGGTGGCATGACGGGCCAGGGCCAACGGCAGGTCGTCGGCAGAAATACCGCTGCCATCGTCGCGCACCTTCAGCAGCTTGACGCCGCCCTGCTCCACTTCCACGTCAATGCGTCGGGCACCGGAGTCCAGGCTGTTTTCCAGCAGTTCCTTGGCGACCGAGGCCGGCCGCTCGACAACCTCGCCAGCGGCAATCTGGTTGGCCAGCCGCGGGCTGAGCAGCTGGATGCGCGAACCGCCACTCATTGCGAGGCCAATGTGGTGGCGGGGATGTCAAGGCGCTGGCCAACCTTCAGCTCATCAGTCTTGAGGCTGTTGGTGCTGCGCAGGCTGGCCACGCTGACCTGGTAGCGCACGGCGAGCATCGCCAGGGTTTCGCCAGGGCGTACCGTGTGCTCACGCGGGCCGGCGGCAATCTTGCCGGTGTCACGCAGCCAGGCGATATAAGTGCCAGGCGGCGGGTTTTGCTGGAAGTACTGGCGCACACCGGTGTGGATCGAACGGGCCAACGCCTGCTGGTGGCTGGCGGTGGCCAGCTTGGCGGCTTCGTTGTTGTTCGAGATAAACCCGGTTTCAACGAGAATCGATGGAATGTCCGGCGATTTCAGCACCATGAAGCCGGCCTGTTCCACGCGCTGTTTGTGCAGCGAGGTGACGCGGCCCATGTTACCCAGCACCTTCTGCCCCACATTGAGGCTGGAACTGAGGGTGGCGGTCATCGACAGGTCCAGCAGCACGCCCGCGAGCATGCGGTCCTTGTCATCCAGGCTGACGTTGCCGGCACCACCGATCAGGTCGGAACGGTTTTCCGTGTCGGCCAGCCAGCGCGCGGTCTCGGAGGTAGCACCACGGTCAGACAGGGCGAACACCGAGGCACCAAAGGCGGCACGCGACGGCGCGGCGTCGGCATGGATCGAGATGAACAGGTCGGCGCCCTTCTTGCGGGCGATTTCCGTGCGCTTGCGCAGCGGAATGAAGTAGTCGCCAGTACGGGTCAGCTCGGCACGGAAGCCTTTTTCGCTGTTGATCTGGCGCTGCAGCTCTTTGGCGATCTGCAGCACGATGTCTTTTTCGTGCTGGCCGCGCGAGCCGGAGGCCCCCGGGTCTTCGCCGCCGTGGCCGGCGTCGATGGCCACCACGATGTCACGCTTGCCGCTCGGTACCGGTGGCAGCTTGATGGCGGGCTGGGCCGGGCTTACCGGCACGGCAGGCGTGGTTGCAGGCGTCTGCACCGGCGCTGGGGCCGGAGGCGGCGCGCTGGCCGCAATGGCGTCGGCTTCCTGGTCGTACAGGTCGACCACCAGGCGGTTGCCGTACTGGGCATTCGGCGCCAGGGTGAAGCTTTTCGGGGTGACCGACTTTTTCAGGTCGACCACCACGCGCAGGTCGGTCGGGGTACGCTGGGCCGAACGCACGCTGCTGATCGGCGTGTTGGAGGTGGCCACGTTCAACGGCGCGGCCAGGGTCGCACCATTGATATCGATAACCAGGCGGTCCGGCGCGCTCAGGGTGAAGACGCTGTGCTGCACGGGGCCAGACAGGTCGAAGACCAGCCGCGTGTTGTCTGGCGCGCGCCACAGGCGCACGCTCTTGACTTGAGTGACGGCCAGAGCGTCAACGGTCACCGTTGTCAGCAGCAGACCAACGATGGCGACCAGTGCGCGTATGCGCATACCTACCCCACTTACTGTTTATAGTGTTTGGCCAGTGCCACGCACCAGGCCTCGCCGCGAGCCCCCTGCGGCGAAAGGATCAGCGAGCGTCCGCCCGCTTGGGGGCTTATGGTAATGGTCAGGTCAGGCTTTGGCAAAACGCCCGCACCCTTTTGTGGCCACTCGAACAGGCACAGCGGGTCGCCCTCGAAATAGTCACGAATGCCCATGAACTCCAGCTCCTCCGGATCGACCAGGCGATACAGGTCGAAGTGGAATGCTCGGACCTCACCGATCTCGTAGGGTTCGACCACGGTGAAGGTCGGGCTTTTCACTGCACCCGTATGGCCCAGGCCACGGATCAGCCCTCGGGAAAGCGTAGTCTTGCCAGCGCCCAGGTCGCCTTCAAGAAAGATCACGCCGCGACCACCGGTCACCTCGGCCATTTTTTCACCGAAGTCGACCGTAGCCGCTTCATCGGCCAGAAACAGGGTTATGCCAGACACGCAGAATGCTCCTCCAACAACGCTCGAATGGCCGGCGCCAGATCACTGGCCGCCAGGCCTCTACCTTTTACACCCAGCCGCTCGCCCGCACAGGCGTGCAGCCACACCCCCAGCCCGGCGGCCTGCCAGGCCTCCAGCCCCTGGGCCAGCAACGCCGCCAGCACACCGGTCAGCACATCGCCAAAGCCGGCACCGGCCATGGCCGGATGGCCACGCTCGCACAGCATCAGCTGCCCGGCAGGGTCGGCCACCAGGGTACCGGCCCCTTTAAGCACGCAGACGCTGTTATACCGGCGCGCCAGCTTGCGCGCAGCACCCGGGCGGTCGGCCTGCACCGCCTCGGTGGAAATGCCCAGCAACCGCGCTGCCTCGCCCGGGTGCGGGGTGAGGATGCTGCCACTGGGCAGGGCCAGCGGGGTACGTGCCAGCAAATTCAGGGCATCGGCGTCCCACACCTGCGGCCGCTCGGCATTGGCTACTGCCGACAACAGGCTGCGGCCCCACGCCGCCTGCCCCAGCCCCGGGCCGACCACCAGCACCGAGGCTCGCTCCAGCACACCCATCAACTGATTGGCCGAACTGACGCCCAGGCACATTACCTCGGGCAAGCGCGCCAGGCTGGCCGGGACATGTTCGGGCCGGGTTGCCACGCTGACCAGCCCGGCACCGCACCGCAGCGCGGCTTCGGCGCTAAGCAGCACGGCGCCGCCGGTGCCAAGGTCACCGCCGACCACCAGCACATGGCCAAAGTCGCCTTTATGGGCATGCGCATGCCGTGCCGGCAGGTGCGCGACGGTCACGCTGCTGAGCAGTTGAGGGGCATGGCTGGGGTGTTTGGTCTGCGGCATGGGGTCAAAGGCTCCAATGTCTGGCAGAATTATACGCACCTGAACCCGTATTGCCTTGCCCATCCATGTCCGTCTGTACGCCTGACCTCGCCCAACTGGCCCAATCGATCAAGATTTGGGGCCAAGAACTCGGTTTTGCCCACGTTGGCATCGCCGGGGTCGACCTTGGCGAACACGAACATCACCTGCAACGCTGGCTGGATGCCGGCTACCAGGGTGAGATGGAGTACCTGGGCGCGCATGGCAGCAAGCGCTCGCACCCCGATCAGCTGATCCCCGGTACCGTGCGCGTGGTGTCGCTGCGCATGGACTACCTGTCCGGCGACACGCAGATGGCACAGCGCCTGGCACAGCCTGAAAAAGCCTACATCTCGCGCTACGCGCTGGGCCGGGACTATCACAAACTGGTGCGCAAGCGCGTGCAGTTCCTGGCCGACCGCATCCAGGAGGCCATCGGCCCGTTCGGTTACCGCGCCTTCGTCGACAGCGCCCCGGTGCTGGAAAAGGCCCTGGCCGAACAGGCCGGCCTGGGCTGGATCGGCAAGAATACCCTGCTGCTCAACCGCAAGGCGGGCAGCTACTTCTTCCTCGCCGAGCTGTTTGTCGACCTGCCAATACCGGTGGACGAAGCCACCACCAGCGAACACTGCGGCCGCTGCCAGGCCTGCCTGGACATCTGCCCGACCCAGGCCTTCGTCGGGCCCTATGTGCTGGATGCGCGGCGCTGCATTTCATACCTGACCATCGAGCTGAGGGGCGCGATCCCTGTCGAACTGCGCGCGAAGATGGGCAACCGGGTGTTCGGTTGCGACGACTGCCAGATCGTCTGCCCATGGAACCGCTTTGCCAAACACAGCCAGGAGCAGGACTTCCAACCACGGCATGGGCTGGAAAATGCCGAGCTGGCGGAAATGTTCCTGTGGGATGAGCGCACCTTCCTGCGCAAGACCGAGGGTGGGCCGTTGCGGCGGGCGGGGTATGAGCGATTCTTGCGCAACCTGGCGGTGGGGCTGGGCAATGCGCCGTCCACAATTCCGGTGATCGAGGCGCTGAAGGCCCGGCGAGAGGATGAATCGGAGCTGGTGCGCGAGCATGTGGAGTGGGCGCTGGCCCGACACGACATTCAATAGCCGGGGGCCGCTACGCGGCCCCAGAATTCACTGCTGGTCGTTGTAGTGGAACTTGGGCATTTCCCAGTGAAAACGGATTGCCAGCAACCGCAGCAGGAACCCGCCAAACAAGGTCAGCAGCATCGCTTGCTCTGCCGGCACCTTGAAATACACACACCCCAGGTAGAACCACGCAGCCGCGAACGACACGCTGGCATAGAGTTCGCGCCGGAACACCAGCGGAATGTCGTTACAGAAGATATCCCGCAAGATCCCGCCAAATACCCCGGTGATCACCCCGCTGATCGACGCCACCAGCATGCCCTGCCCCATCTCCAGCGCGGTCATGCAGCCAATCAGGGTAAAAGCCACCAGCCCCAGCGCATCGAGCACCAGAAACAGCGAGCGCAGGCGGCGCATCATCGGCGCAATGAAGATGGTCAGCAGCGCCGCGAAGCTGGTCAGCACCAGGTATTCCGGGTGTTTCACCCAGGTCAGCGGGTAATGCCCGAGCAGCACGTCGCGCACCGAGCCGCCACCCAGGGCGGTGACGCAGGCGATCAGCACCACGCCGAACCAGTCCATGCCGCGGCGCCCGGCAGACAGCGCGCCAGTCATGGCTTCGGCAGTGATGGCGATGAGGTAGAGCATCAACAACATGGTGCGGGTCCGTGCGAGAAAGGCGCGCAGTCTAACCAGTTGCTCGAAGCACCAAAAGGGGGCGCAGATACAATATCTGCGCCGTTTCAGCTCACACCTTGATGAAGTGCTCGCGGTAGTGGCGCAGCTCGGCGATCGATTCGCGAATGTCGTCGAGCGCCAGGTGGGTATTGCCCTTCTTGAAGCTGTCACGCACATTCGGCGCCCAGCGCGCGGCTAGCTCCTTCAGGGTAGAGACATCCAGGTTGCGGTAGTGGAAGTAGTTTTCCAGGTTGCGCATGTGGCGATAGAGGAAGCGGCGGTCCTGGCAGATGCTATTGCCGCAGATGGGCGACTTGCCCTTTGGCACCCACTGTTCGAGGAAGGCGATGGTCTGCGTCTCGGCTTCAGCCATGCTGACCTTGCTCTCGCGCACGCGCTGGGTCAGGCCCGAAGCACCGTGGGTGCGGGTGTTCCATTCGTCCATGCGCGCCAGCACTTCGTCACTGTGATGGATAGCGATCACCGGCCCTTCGGCCAGGGTGTTCAGCTCACTGTCGGTGACGATGGTGGCCATCTCGATGATGACGTCGCTGTCCGGATCCAGGCCGGTCATTTCCAGGTCGATCCAGATCAGGTTCTGTGGGTTTTGCATGCAGGGGCTCCTCGTATAGGCCGTCATAGTAGCCTAGTGGCCAGGGCACGCCCATTCACTGCACAAAGGTAAGCGGAAAAGTCCAACGCCTGGCGTGCTAAACTGCCTGCCGTTTTCAATGCCCCTCGCCGGGCCTCTCTCACGGTACCTTCATGGCCAAACGCCAGCTCAATCGCCGCCAAAACTGGCGGATCGAAAAAATCCAGGGCGAGCGCGCCGCTCGCGCCGCCAAACGCGAGCAGCACGTGCTGCAAGAACTGGAAGGCGGCGATTTGGGGCCTGAGCAACTGGGCCTGGTGATCGCGCACTTCGGTGTGCAGGTAGAGGTGGAAGCCCAGGACGGCGAAACCGCAGGCCAGGTGTTCCGCTGCCACCTGCGCGCCAACCTGCCAGCACTGGTCACCGGCGACCGCGTGGTATGGCGTGCGGGCAACCAGGGCATTGGCGTGATCGTGGCGCAGATGCCGCGCAGCACCGAGCTGTGCCGGCCGAACAATCACGGGCAGCTGAAGCCTGTGGCAGCCAACGTCGACCTGATCGTGATCGTGTTCGCCCCGGCCCCGGAGCCCCACCCGAACCTGATCGACCGCTACCTGGTCGCTGCCGAGCACGCGGGGCTGCGCCCGCTGCTGCTGCTGAACAAGGCCGACCTGATCAACGACGAGAACGGCCCTGGCCTGCATGCGTTGCTGGAGGTTTACCGCGAACTGGGCTACCCGCTGCTGGAGGTATCGGCACACCACGGTGATGGCATGCAGCGCCTGCAACAGCAGCTCGACGGCCACATCAGCGTATTCGTCGGCCAGTCGGGCGTGGGCAAGTCGTCGCTGGTCAACAGCCTGCTCCCAGACGCCGGCACCCGTGTCGGCGACCTGTCGGAATGGTCTGGCCAGGGCACCCACACCACTACCACGGCGCGGCTGTACCACTTCCCTAACGGCGGCGACCTGATCGACTCGCCGGGCATCCGCGAATTCGGCCTTGGCCATGTCAGCCGCGACGATGTGGAGGATGGCTTCATCGAGTTTCGCGACCTGTTCGGCACCTGCCGCTTCCGCGACTGCAAGCATGACCGCGAACCGGGCTGTGCGCTGCTCAAGGCGCTGGACGAAGGGCGCATCAAGCCGCAGCGCATGAACAGCTACCGCTCGATCATCGCCAGCCTGTCACAAGACAGCTATTGAGTTGCAGGCGCGGCCTTGCGCCGCGCCCACTAGGGCCGAGCAGGCTTACTGCTCCTTGGCGTCATCCATCTTCAGCGTGCCATCTTCAAAGATGTTCAGCTTCTGGCGCAGCTCACGCGGCTGCATCGGCGCTTGTTCGGTATCCCCCGGTGCGGCCGGCGCCGCAGCCCCTGGCGCAGCACCGCTGGCCGGTGGCGCAGGCTCGGCAGCCGGCGCTTCCGGCGCACCCTGCTCACCCTCGATATTGCGCTGTGCCTTCTTGGTCAGCACGATGATGTCGATGCGGCGGTTGACCGGATTGAACGGGTCCTTGCGGTCGAACAGCGACGACGAAGCGTAGCCCACCACCCGCGCCACCTGCCCGTCCGGGTAACCACCGGCCACCAGCGCACGGCGTGCGGCGTTGGCGCGGTTGGCCGACAGCTCCCAGTTGCCGAATTCGCCAGTGCCGGCATACGGCTTGGCATCGGTGTGGCCGCTGATGCTGATCTTGTTCGGCACCGCCTTGATGGTGTCGGCCATGGCCAGCAGGATATCTTCGAAGTACGGCTGCAAGCGCGCGCTGCCGATGTCGAACATCGGCCGGTTCTCGGCATCCATGATCTGGATGCGCAGGCCATCCTGGGTGATCTCGAACAGGATCTGGTCCTTGAACTTCTGCAGTTGCGGGTTCTCTTCCACCTTGTTCTGCAGCTCTTGCAGCAGCAACTCCAGACGCTCACGCTCGACCTGCTCGGCCATGGTCTCGACCTGGTCTTTGTTCAGCTGGGTCGTGGTCTCGGGCATCGGCTCGGATTTGGCTTCCGGGTTGATGGTTTTTTCCGGTGCCAGCTCAGGCGAACCACCCAGGTCGATGACATAAGGCGTGCCGCTTTCCGAAAAGCCGATCGGGTCCTTGAAATAGCCGGCGATGGCGATCTTCTGCTCCGGCGTGGCCGTGGACATCAACCACAGCACAAGGAAGAACGCCATCATTGCCGTAGCAAAGTCGGCAAAGGCGATTTTCCAGGCGCCACCGTGGTGGCCGCCGCCAAAGCGCTTGACGCGCTTGACGATGATGGGCTGATTGTTCTCCATGACTCAGCGACCGCGAACCGCTTGTTCCAGCTCGGAGAAGCTTGGGCGGTGCTTGGGGTACAGCACCTTGCGCCCGAACTCGACCGCCAGCGAAGGTGGCATGCCCGAGGCCGACGCAACCAGCGAAGCCTTGATCGACTCGTAAAGGTTCAGCTCTTCCTTGGCATCGTGCTCCAGGCACTTGGCCAACGGGCCAAAGAAGCCGTACGCCGCCAGAATACCGAAGAAGGTACCGACCAGTGCCGCACCTACGTGCATGCCGATGGCTGCCTGGTCACCCTCGCCCAGCGAGGCCATGGTCACCACGATACCCAGTACTGCCGCGACGATACCGAAGCCTGGCATGCCGTCGGCGATACCGGTCACCGCATGGGACGGGTGCTCCAGTTCTTCCTTCATGCTCAGCAGTTCCATGTCGAACAGGCCTTCAAGCTCGTGCGGGGCCATGTTGCCGGTGGACATGATGCGCAGGTAGTCGCAGACGAACGCGGTCATGCGCTCGTCGGCCAGCACCGTCGGGTACTTGGCGAAGATCGGGCTGGCTGCTGCGTCCTCGATGTCGGCCTCGATGGCCATCATGCCTTCGCGACGGCTCTTGTTGAGGATCTCGTACACCAGGCCCAGCACCTCCAGGTAGTAGGCGTGGGTGAAGCGCGAGCCGAACATCTTCATCGACTTCTTGATGACGTGCATGGTCATGTGGCCAGGGTTGGCCTGCAGGAATGCACCAAAGGCCGCACCGCCGATGATCAGTACTTCGAACGGCTGGATCAGCGCCGCGATCTTGCCGTGGGAGAGCACGTACCCGCCGAGCACGCTCGCGAATACGACGATGATGCCGATAATTTTAGCCATAGGTTCAAAGCACTTGCTGTCGTGGTCAGGGGAAGAGACGGGAGCTTTAAAACTCTTCTTCTACTTATCGGCAGAACTGCGCCAGACTATAGCCACTCAATGCGAAAAGCCAGTTCGGACTGATGTCAAAATGCCAATTGAAACCAAGGTGCCCGCTCAGGCCCCACGTACGCTAGAGGCCTGGGTAAAGCTGCTAGAGAGTGTTCGCATCCCCGTGCCGAAGCACAGCTACGACCGGGTCATGGCTGCCATCCACGATAGCCGCCGCTCACTGCGTGATATCGCCGAACTGATGCAGGATAGCCCGGCACTGGTGCTGTCGGTGATGCGCGAAGCCAATCACCCCACCAATGCCAGCCAGGCAGCGCCTGCCGAAAGCCTGGAAGTCGCCCTTAATCGCCTGGGCCTGGAGCGCAGTGAACAACTGCTCAAGCGCCTGCCCTCGGTGCCTGTTGAAGAAATCCCGCCCGTGCTCAGCCAGTTCCAGCTGATCAGCCAGCACGCCTCGCAACAGGCCAGCGGCCTGTTCGCCAGCCGCCTGGCACGGCTGTGGCAGGAGATTCACTGGGGCAGCCTGCTGTTCCTGTCGCCACTCTGGCCGCTGGCGTTGGCCTACCCCAAACTGCTAGACACCTGGGAGCTAAGGGTTATCCACAAGGGCGAAGACGCCGCCCATGTGGAGGAAGAGCTGTTTGGCGTGCGGATCATGGCGCTGTGCCAGACCATGGCGGAGTACTGGCGCCTGCCGCAGTGGGTGACTCAGGGCTACCGCCTGCTGCTGGAAGAGCGCGAGCAACTGGCTCAGGTACTGAGTATCGCCCGCGACGAAGACCTGCTCAGCCAGCAACACCGCCTGGACGCAGAGCCCGGCCTGCGCCGCTGGTTCAACCAACCGGCCAACACCGTGCTGCTGGCCAACAACCTGGCTCTGGCAGCGCAAGTTGGCTGGGACAACCCGCACCTGCTGCGCTGGCAGCTGCTGACCGCGCTGTACCTGCAAACCTCGCTGGAAGATGTGCAGCAGCAAGTGCACCAACAGGCCGCCGCCAGTGCCCGCCGCCACGCCCGGCACGCGTTGTTCCACCCGGCGGAGGCGTTGATCTGGCCCTGGCACCAGCGCCGCCCGCACCCGGACATGCTCGCCCCGCCACCGCCCAGCAGCGACGACCTGGCACGCTGGCGCAAGCTGTGCCAGCACCTGCTGGCCCAGCCTAGCCCGTTCACCAACACCGTGCACCTGGCCACCCAGGCCCTCGAAGCCCTGCAGGCCTGCGGCATGCAACGCATCCTGCTGCTGAGCCTGGACAAAGCCAGCGACTACCTGCGCGTGCAGCAACTTGCCGGCCTGCCCAAGGAGGCTGGCGCCCTGGCCCTTCAAGTGTCGCAGAACAAACTGCTGCAAAAGCTGCTGGCCCAGGCAGGTCAATTGCGCATCACCCCGGAAAACCACACCCAGTTCTCGGCACTGCTACCCGCACCCCTGCGTGCACTGTTCCGCAGCGAGCATGTGCTGCTACGCTCGCTGGCGGTGAACGACCAGGTGCTGATGCTGATGGTGGCCGACCAAGGCTGCCGGCCTTTGGCCGACATCAGCGTGCAGGCCTTCGGCAAGACTGCGCAATGTACCGAGCGGGCGCTGTCGGTGTTTGCCAACCGCAAGGGCTGAGCCTTGCGCTACAATCGCCCCTCTTTCCACACTGGAGACCGTGGATGACTGACTTTTCCGGCCTGCCCCTGGTGATCGAAGCCGCGGACCTGCTGCCACGCCTGGATTCGCCCCAGCTGATCCTGGTCGATCTGAGCAGCGCCAACCGCTATGTCAGCGGGCATATCCCCGGCGCACGCTTTGTCGAAGGCAAGCGTACCCAGCTTGGCCAGCCTCCTGCGCCCGGCCTGCTGCCTGCGCTGGGTGACCTGGAAAAACTGTTCAGCGAACTCGGCCACCGCAACGACGCCGTGTATGTGGTGTATGACGATGAAGGCGGCGGCTGGGCCGGGCGTTTCATCTGGCTGCTCGACGTGATCGGCCATAAGCATTACCACTACCTCAATGGCGGCATCCAGGCCTGGCCAGCAGACAAGCTGACCACCGAAGTGCCCGCCAGCGGCAACCATCCGGTGCATCTGCGTATCGACAACGCGCCCACCGCCACCCGCGAGTACCTGCAAAGCCGCCTGGGCGCCGATGACCTGGTCATCTGGGACGCACGCGGCCCGCAGGAATTCAATGGCGAGAAAGTGCTGGCAGCCAAGGGTGGCCATATCCCCGGCGCGATCAACTTCGAGTGGACCGCAGGCATGGATCTGAACGACCACCTGCGCATTCGCAAGGACATCAAAGAAGTCCTCGAGCAACTGGGCATCACCCCTGACAAGGAAGTGATCACCCACTGCCAGACCCATCGCCGCTCCGGTTTCACTTATCTGGTGGCCAAGTCCCTCGGCTACCCACGCGTCAAGGCCTATGCCGGCTCGTGGAGCGAATGGGGCAACCACCCGGACACGCCTGTAGAAGTTTAAGGAACCTGCATGAAATCCCGTCTGTTCATCATCAGCCAGTACCTGCTGCCGCACCACCTGCTGTCGCGGTTGGCCGGCTGCGTTGCCGAGTGCCGCGCGCGCTGGTTCAAGAACGCCTTCACCGCCTGGTTCGCCAAGCGCTACCAGGTCAACATGTCCGAAGCCCTGGTCGAGGACTTGAGCGCCTACGAGCACTTCAATGCATTCTTCACCCGCGCCCTGAAGCCAGGTGCCCGCCCACTGGACGAAACCCCGGGCGCAATCCTGTGCCCCGCCGACGGCGCTGTCAGCCAGCTCGGCCCGATCGAGCACGGTCGCATCTTCCAGGCCAAGGGCCACGGTTTCAGCGCACAAGAGCTGCTGGGCGGCGATCCGGCCATGGCCGCACCATTCATGGGCGGCGAGTTCGCCACCATCTACCTGTCGCCCAAGGATTACCACCGCGTGCACATGCCGCTGGCCGGTACCCTGCGCGAAATGGTCTACGTGCCGGGCCGCCTGTTCTCGGTCAACCAGACCACCGCAGAGAACGTTCCCGAGCTGTTCGCCCGCAACGAGCGCGTGGTCTGCCTGTTCGACACCGAACGCGGACCGATGGCCGTGGTGTTGGTGGGTGCAATGATCGTGGCCTCGATCGAGACCGTGTGGGCCGGGCTGGTGACGCCGCCCAAGCGTGAGCTGAAGACTTTCCGTTACGACGAAGCCAGCCGTGCGCCGATCCACCTGGAGAAAGGTGCTGAACTGGGCCGCTTCAAGCTGGGCTCGACCGCCATCGTGCTGTTCGGGCCAGAGCAGGTGAAATGGGCTGAAAATCTGGGCGCTGGTTCCGCAGTGCGCATGGGGCAGCTGTTGGCAGAGCCTGCACAGGCTTGATTACCTGAATGATCCCCGGGGCTGCTTTGCAGCCCTTTCGCGACACAAGGCCGCTCCCACAGGTACAGCGCCGCATTTGAAGCCTGCGCGGCACCTGTGGGAGCGGCCTTGTGTCGCGAAAGGGCCGCAAAGCGGCCCCGGATTTTCGGATCAGCCGCGGGCGTCGCGGTCGCGCAGGCCCAGCAGGTACAGCACACCATCCAGCCCCAGGGTGGAAATGGCCTGTTTGGCCGACTGGCGCACCAGCGGCTTGGCGCGGAACGCCACGCCCAACCCGGCCAACGAAAGCATTGGCAGGTCGTTGGCACCGTCACCCACGGCAATGGTCTGCTCCAGCTGCAAACCTTCTTCACTGGCCAGCTTCTGCAACAGCTCGGCCTTGCGCTGGGCATCGACGATCGGCTCGACCGCCACGCCGGTCACCTTGCCGTCGACCACTTCCAGCTCGTTCGCAAATACGTAGTCGATACCCAGACGCGCCTGCACCTGGCGGGCAAAGTAGGTAAAGCCACCCGACAGGATCGCAGTCTTGTAACCCAGGCGCTTGAGTTCGGCGAACAGGTTTTCGGCGCCCTCGGTCAGGCGCAGCGAAGCCCCGATTTCGTCCAGCACGCCCACATCCAGGCCCTTGAGCAGCGCCATGCGCTCCTTGAAGCTGGCGCGGAAGTCCAGCTCGCCGCGCATGGCACGCTCGGTGATGGCCGCCACCTGCTCACCCACGCCGGCCGCCTTGGCCAACTCATCGATGACTTCGGCCTCGATCAGCGTGGAGTCCATGTCGAACACCGCCAGACGGCGGTTGCGACGGAACAGGTCGTCCTTCTGGAAGGCGATGTCGACGCTCAGCGCTTCAGCCAGGGCAAAGAAGTCAGCCCGCAGGGCCTGGGCGTCGCTCGGCACGCCGCGCACGGAAATTTCGATGGCCGCCTTGCCCTTTTCGGTTTCGGCGTCCAGCGCTACCCGGGCCGACAGGCGTTCGATGCGTTCGATGGTCAGGCCGTACTGGCTGATCACCGCACTCACACGCTGCAATTGCTCGGGGGTGATCTTGCGGCTGAGCAGGGTCACGATGTGGCGCGCTTCACCCTGGCCGTCGGCCCATTGCTGGTAGTCTGCCTCGGAAATCGGCGTGTAGCGGGCCTGCAAGTTCAGCTCGTGAGCCTTGGCCTGCACGCTTTGCAGCAGCGCGGTAGCCACTTCGTTGTCCGGGATATCGACCAGAATGCCGAACGACAAGGTGCCGTGCATGACCGCCAGGCCGATGTCGAGGATGCTCACACCGCCCTGCAGCAGGACGCCGGTGATAGCCGCAGTGAGACCGGGACGGTCCTCACCGGTGATGTTGATCAGGACGATTTCGCGCACAACCTGGCTCCGACTTCGATGAAAAATGCGCATTCTACCGATTTTCCATGACCATCGGGCGCCAACGATACTTTGCCGACAAAACCCGGCTCGCTATACTCCCCCCACTTTCATGCCATTAAGAGCCGAGCTCAGTGAACCGGCCCACGCCCGTCAAACCAGACAACTTCTTCCTGATGATCTATCGTGCCCTGAGTCAACGTCGCGTGCCGCTGGCACTGCGCATCGCCTGCACCAACATCTTCCTGGTGGCGCTGGCGCTGGTGATCTACGCCTGCGTCATGGGCCTGCAGTTCAAGCAGGCCATGCATGAGCAGGCCGATGCCCTGGGCCAGAGCCTGACCACCCAGACGGCCACGTCGGCAACCGAGCTGCTGGTGTCAAACGACATCCTCAGCCTCAACGTGCTGCTGGGTAACCTGGTGAAAAACCCGCTGGTGGCCCATGCGGCAATCTACAGTGTGGACAACCGCATCCTCGCCGAAGCCGGCCAGCGCCCGCGCAACAGCCTGCTGGGTGAGGCCGAGGGCTTGTACCAGACCAAGATCACCTTCCAGGACGTCACTGCCGGGCAACTGCGCATAAGCCTGGACATGAGCCAGTTCCAGCAACCGATGCTGATCAGCCTGCAGAGCATGGGTATCCTGGCCGCCATCCTGCTGGTACTCGCGTTGACCCTGAGCCTCCGCCAGGGCCGCTTCATTACCCTGCCGCTGCTGCAGTTGCGGGTATGGCTGCGCGACCCGCAACCCTACACCCCGGCCACCGACCGTCAGGACGAGATCGGCGATATCGCCCGCCAGCTGCATGCGCGCCTGGCCCCGCCGCCACCGCCAGAGCCCGAGCTGGAGGAAGAGGACGACGCGCAATACGACGACCTGCACGAGCCTTCACCGGCCCCCAAGGCCGCGCCACGCGCCAGGGTTGCCGCGGTGGAAGACGAGGATGACGACGATGCCTTCGCCGGCCTGCTGGACGACGACAGTGCGCCCAAGGCCGCTGCAGTGGTCGAGTCTGACGAACCGCAGTACAGCGCCGTCCTTGCCGTGCAACTGGGCTCGCAGGAGCAGTTGCGCCGTTTGCCACGCACACGCCTCACCGAGCTGACCGAACGCTACCGCGATTGCCTGGAGCACGCGGCTTCGCTCTACGACGGTGAAACCCACACGCTGAACGATGGCAGCACCCTGGTGCTGTTCCACAGCCGCGATTGCGGCGAAGACTACCTGACCAATGCCATCTGCTGCGGCGAGCTGCTGCGCGCCCTGGGCCACGCCCTGCAGATTGAAGTGGCCGACAGCGGCATCACCCTGCAGCTACAGCTGGGCCTGGCCCTGGGCAACGACCTGCAAGGGCTGGAGATGGTGGACCTGCTGATGGCCGAAAAGGCCCAGGATGCCCTGGCACTGTCGCAACACAGCCGCAACCTGTTGCTGGTGGAACGGCAGATCAGCGATGACGCGCTGATTCGCCAGCGTGCGCGTATTCGCCCGATTGCCAGCCCTGAGGGTGCCTGCTGCGTGGAGCGCTTGATGGAGCCTTACCCGTCGATGCTGGAGCGGCAGTTGGCGCGGATGCACGAGCGCAGGGCCTGAGGCCTGCACGACACCTGTGGGAGCGGCCTTGCGTCGCGATAGGGCCGCAGCGCGGCCCCAGGGCTTAGGATATGACACAGATCGCTGGGGCTGCTACGCAGCCCTATCGCGACACAAGGCCGCTCCCACAAAGTCCTCGTCAACCCTACAGATACGAAAAAGCCCGCAAACATGCGGGCTTTTTTGTGGCTGGCGGCTTGATCAGAACCGATAAACTTCCATATCGGTACGAATCGGCGACGCCATCGGGATCTTGGATTTCTCCGGCGCCTTCTTCACTTGCACCGGCGCTGCGGGCTTTTTAGGCGACTCTTCGGCAATTGCCGGCTGGTTGGCCAGTGGCTTCACCGCAGTGCTCAGCTGTTCAGCCAGCTTCTGCAGCAGTTGGCCCTGGGCCTGCACCTGCGACGATTCGCTGCCCTCGTGCGGCTGTTCAAGGTGAACGATGCGGTTGTCACGCACATGGCCACGGCGGTCCAGCAGACGCCATTGGGCGTCGAGAATGGCCGGCTGGTTTTTGCCCGAGTCCAGGCGGGTGATCGACAACAGCACTTGTACATCCGGGCTGAAACCAGCGGTTGCCGGGGCCAGCACCACGCGCTGGCTGTCCAGGCGCCAGGCAAGCTGACGCACCAGCAGCTGGTCGATATCCGACGAAAGGCTGCCCGCCCAGCGACCGTCGGTCGCCGCGCTCAGGCTGCCATCGGCCTGACGTTGCAGGAACGTCTCGCGCTGCAGGTAATCGGCCACCGATACCGGGCCGAGTACCACGGCCATGCCTGCACTTTGCGAAGGCTGGCCAGGATCACCACTGTCGAGCTGGTACAGGGCAACCGGCTGATGCATGGTGCACCCGCCAAGGCCCAGCAGGCCAGTCATCAACAGCGCAAATGGAAGGCGCAGAAATTTCATCATCCCATCCAGGCGGTCGCCTACAGGCACACCGCAGTGATACATATAGATTCAAACGGGCACACGACTACGTCGGCACCGCAAGGGCCATATCATCCGCGAAATAACCGTCCGACTCCAGCATTTCTGCCCGGAACGGCGCTGAAATTGCCGTTCCAGACATTTCTACCGGTTAAGCCGGTACTTCCACCTGCAACCCATCGACGCGCTGGAAGCCGCGCGGCAGCTTGCTGCCCCGCCGTCCGCGCTCGCCCTTGTAATGCTCCAGGTCGTCCGCTTTCAGAGATAGGGTACGCTTGCCGGCTTGCAATACAAGGGTTGCACCTTCGGGAATCACGGCCAGATCAGTGACAAATTCTTCACGGCTGGCCACCCGGTCGCCCGGCACGCCAATGATCTTGTTGCCCTTGCCTTTACCCAGCTGTGGCAAGTCGCTGACCTTGAATACCAACAAGCGGCCCTCGGTGGTGACTGCCGCCAGCCAGTCCTGCTCGCGGTCGGCCACCGGGCGCGGGGTCATGACCTTGGCCCCGTTGGGCAGGCTGAGCAGGCCCTTGCCGGCCTTGTTCTTGGCCTGCAGGTCTTCGCCCTTGACCACAAAGCCGTAACCGGCATCCGATGCCACCACATAAAGTGCATCGTCATCCGGCAGCAGCACGCATTCGAAGGTCGCCCCCGGTGGCGGCGTCAGGCGGCCCGTCAACGGCTCGCCCTGGCCGCGCGCCGATGGCAGGCTGTGAGCGGCCAGCGAGTAGCTGCGGCCAGTGGAGTCGATCAACACGGCAAACTGGTTGGAACGCCCGGCCGCAGCGGCCTTGAAGCCGTCGCCGGCCTTGTAGGAAAGGCCGGTAGCGTCGATATCGTGGCCTTTGGCACAACGCACCCAGCCCTTCTCCGACAGCACCACGGTAACCGGCTCGGTCGGCATCAGTTCGTTTTCCGACAGCGCCTTGGCTTCGGCGCGCTCGACAATCGGCGAGCGGCGGTCGTCGCCGTAGGTTTCGGCATCCTTGATCAGTTCGCTACGCACCAGCTTGCGCAGTTTGGCCTCGCTACCCAGCAAGGCCTGCAGCTTGGCCTGCTCCTTCAGCAGCTCGTCCTGCTCGCCGCGGATCTTCATCTCTTCAAGGCGTGCCAGCTGCCGCAGGCGGGTCTCGAGGATGTAGTCAGCCTGAATCTCGGTGAGCTCGAAGCGCTCGATCAGCGCCTGCTTGGGGTGCTCTTCGGTACGGATGATATGGATCACTTCATCCAGGTTGAGGAACGCGGTGAGCAAACCGTCCAACAGGTGCAGACGCTTCTCGACCTTGTCCAGGCGGTGCTGCAAGCGGCGGCGAACCGTGTTGGTGCGGAACTCCAGCCACTCCACCAATATCGCTCGCAGGTTCTTCAACTGCGGCCGGCCATCAAGGCCGATGATATTGACGTTGACCCGGTAGCTGCTTTCCAGGTCGGTGGTGGCGAACAGGTGCTGCATCAGTTCGTCGGCATCCACGCGGTTGGAACGCGGGATGATAACGATGCGGCACGGGTTCTCGTGGTCCGACTCGTCACGCAGGTCGGCGACCATCGGCAGCTTCTTGGCCTGCATCTGCGCGGCGATCTGCTCCAGCACCTTGGCCCCGGAAACCTGATGCGGCAGCGCAGTGACGACGATATCGCCATCTTCGACGCGGTACACGGCACGCATGCGGATCGAGCCACGGCCGCTCTCGTACATTTTGAGGATTTCCGCCCGAGGCGTGACAATCTCGGCCTCTGTCGGGTAGTCCGGCCCCTGGATGTGCTCGCACAGCTGCTCGATGGTGGCCTTTGGCTCGTCGAGCAGGCGCACACAGGCGCTGGCCACTTCACGCAGGTTGTGCGGCGGTACGTCGGTGGCCATGCCCACGGCGATACCGGTGGTGCCGTTGAGCAGGATGTTGGGCAGGCGCGCGGGCAGCACGGCCGGCTCCTGCAGGGTGCCGTCAAAGTTCGGCACCCAGTCGACGGTGCCCTGGCCGACTTCGCTCAGCAGCACTTCGGCGTAGCGCGACAAGCGCGCCTCGGTGTAACGCATGGCGGCGAACGACTTCGGATCGTCCGGCGCACCCCAGTTGCCCTGGCCGTCGACCAGGGTGTAGCGGTAGCTGAACGGCTGCGCCATCAGCACCATGGCCTCGTAGCAGGCCGAGTCGCCGTGGGGGTGGAACTTACCGAGCACGTCACCGACGGTACGCGCCGACTTCTTGTGCTTGGCATCGGCATCGAGCCCCAACTCGCTCATGGCGTAGACGATGCGTCGCTGCACCGGCTTCAAGCCGTCGCCGATATGCGGCAAGGCGCGGTCCATGATCACGTACATGGAATAGTTGAGGTAGGCCTGTTCGGTGAAGTCAGCCAGCGAGCGGCGTTCTACGCCGTCCAGGCTGAGTTCCAGTGAGTCGCTCATGCGGGCCTCGTCATTTCAGGTTCTGGCGCAGCAGCATGGTGCCGCCGCGCTGGGTAAATTCAAGTTGTTTCAGGGCACTCATGCCCAGCAATACGGTTTGCCCTTCCAGCCCAGGCACCACGGTGGCGCGCACATCCTGCAGGCGGATATCGCCCAGCAGCAGGTTGGCCAGGCGCGTACGATAACCTTCGGTGCGGCCGTTGGCGGTGCTGAGCAGTACCGGGCTGCCCCGCTCCAGGTTCAGGTCCCGGGCCAACGCCTCGGGAATCGCCACATCGGTGGCCCCGGTATCGAGCATGAAATGCACCACCTGGCCATTGATGGCACCATCCACCACGAAATGGCCCTGGCCATTGCTCAGCAGCCGCACCTCGATAAAGCCTTCGCCATGCTCGGACTGCACCTGGGTGTTGGGGTTACGCTGGCTGTCTTCCCACTGGCCGAAAAAGCGGGTGGCAAGAAACAGTGCCGCCGCCCAGGCGACGACCATCAGCACCCTGCCCGCGCGCTTGCCCGGCGTCTGGCTCATGGCTTGGCGCTCCAGCCGCCTTCCGGCGCTTCGAAACGCCAGACGATCGGGCGGGTTTCGCCATCGGCGCGGGCGCCGTTGTTGTTGTCCAGGCCGATCCAGGCGCCCTTGGCATCGATTACCAGCGCTTCGGCCAGACCGAACGGTTGCGCGTAGCGGCGCGACTCCACCAGGGCATCTGCTGCAAACGACCAGCAACGCTCGACCTTGCCGCTGTCGACATCACGCCGGCACACCCGGTAGGCGTTGCGTTCGAGCGTGAACAGCTTGCCCTCGAACCAGGCCAGATCGGAAAAATCGCGCGAAAGCGCTCGGGCATCGGGCATTTGCGCCGGCTGCATCTCGACCCCGGCCTCGCTCAACAGCACACAGCTGCGCCCGCAAGTCCACACCGATTGCTGGCGCTCGATGGCTACCAGGCCACGCCGCTCGCGCTCGGCCGCCAGCCACAGGCGGTCGCCCGCCGGGTTGATCGCCAGGCCTTCGAACAGTGCATTGAAGTTCAGCAGCATACCGCTGGCGCGGGCCTGGCGGACCATGGCCGGATCGATTTTCAACCAGTCCGGTTCGCCGTCCACGGGCAACTGCAAGACGGCGGCATGGGCTTCACTGGCCAGGTAGAGGTTACCCGCCTGATCACAGGTGATGCCCTCGAAGTCCAGCTCGCCTCCGCGAATGTACGACGCCGCCCAGTTGCGCGACTTCAGGCCCCACGGCAGGCCGCTTTCCGGCGGCGATGGGGGGGTGAAGGTCAGCGGTTGCGCGCGCCAGGTCGGGTTTTGCTGGTCGAAGCGGTAGATTCGGTCGTCGTCGCGATCGGACACGCCCCACAGCCCGCCCCGGCACTCCACCAGGCCCGAAAGGTTGCCACCGCGCATGCCGTCGATCGGGTGTTCGGCACTGAGCTTCAGCTCGGGCCAGTTGCCCGCAAGGCTCGGCAGGGCAACCAGCGCAAGGCAAACGGCAAGAAACTGCCGAATCAAACCATGACCTCGGCCAGATTGCCTTTGGTTTCCAGCCAGCTCTTGCGGTCGCCGGCGCGCTTCTTGGCCAGCAGCTTGTCCATCAGCTCGCAGGTGGCCTGCACGTCATCCAGGGTCAACTGCACCAGGCGCCGGGTGTTCGGGTCCATGGTGGTTTCGCGCAGCTGTGGCGGGTTCATCTCGCCCAGGCCCTTGAAGCGGGTGACCTGCGGCTTGCCGCGCTTCTTCTCGGCCACCAGGCGATCGAGGATGCCGTCACGCTCGGCTTCGTCGAGGGCGTAGTAGATTTCCTTGCCCAGGTCGATGCGGTACAGCGGCGGCATGGCCACATACACGTGCCCGGCCTCGACCAACGCCCGGAAGTGCTGAACGAACAGCGCGCACAGCAGCGTGGCAATGTGCAGGCCGTCAGAGTCGGCGTCGGCGAGGATGCAGATTTTGCCGTAGCGCAGTTGCGCAAGGTCGGTGGCACCGGGGTCAACACCAATGGCCACGGCAATGTTATGCACTTCCTGGCTGGCCAGGACTTCGCCACCGTCCACTTCCCAGGTGTTGAGGATCTTGCCACGCAGCGGCAGGATCGCCTGGAACTCCTTGTCCCGCGCCTGCTTGGCCGAGCCACCGGCCGAGTCACCCTCGACCAGGAACAGCTCTGCACGCATCGGGTCCTGGCCGGCACAATCAGCCAGTTTGCCGGGCAGTGCCGGGCCCTGGGTGATGCGCTTGCGCTCGACCTTCTTGCTGGCCTTGAGGCGGCGTCCGGCATTGCTGATGGCCAGCTCGGCCAGCTGCATGCCCAGCTCGGGGTGGGCGTTGAGCCACAGGCTGAAGGCGTCCTTGACCACGCCGGAAACGAACGCTGCCGCTTCACGCGAAGACAGGCGCTCTTTGGTCTGCCCGGAGAACTGCGGGTCCTGCATCTTCATCGACAGCACGAAGGTGATGCGTTCCCAGACGTCTTCCGGTGCCAGCTTCACCCCCCGCGGCAGCAGGTTGCGGAACTCGCAGAACTCGCGCATGGCATCCAGCAGCCCCTGGCGCAGGCCGTTGACGTGGGTACCGCCCTGGGCGGTCGGAATCAGGTTGACATAGCTTTCCTGGATGCTGTCGCCGCCCTCTGGCAGCCACAGCAGTGCCCAGTCAACGGCTTCCTTGTTACCGGCCAGGCTGCCGCAGAACGGCTCGTCGGGCAGGCGCTGGAACTCGTTGACCGAATCGACCAGGTAAGAGCGCAAACCGTCCTCATAGTGCCACTCGACCTTTTCGCCGCTGGCCTTGTCCTCGAAGCTGACCAGCAGGCCCGGGCACAGCACGGCCTTGGCCTTGAGCACATGCTTGAGGCGGCTGATGGAGAATTTGGGCGAGTCGAAGTACTTCGGGTCAGGGCTGAAGTAGACGCTGGTGCCGGTGTTGCGCTTGCCGACCGAACCAACCACTTCCAGCTCGCTGGCCTTGAAGCCATCGGCAAAGGTCATCTGGTATTCGTTGCCGTCGCGCTTGACGCGCACACGCACCTGGGTCGACAGGGCGTTGACCACCGAAATACCCACACCGTGCAAACCACCGGAGAACTGGTAGTTCTTGTTGGAGAACTTGCCGCCGGCGTGCAGCTTGGTGAGGATCAGCTCGACCCCGGACACACCCTCTTCCGGGTGGATGTCCACGGGCATGCCGCGGCCATCGTCGCTGACTTCAAGCGAGTGGTCCGCATGCAGGATGACCTGCACCGAACGGGCGTGGCCAGCCAGGGCTTCGTCGACGCTGTTGTCGATGACTTCCTGGGCCAGGTGGTTGGGGCGGCTGGTATCGGTGTACATGCCCGGCCGCTTGCGGACCGGGTCAAGGCCCGAGAGGACTTCGATGGCGTCTGCGTTATAGGCGCTAGCGCTGGGATTGGCCATAGGGTCTCTTCGTCAGTCTGGTGAGTGCAAAAAAGTCAAAATACAGAAAAGTCGAGCGCCGCATACTGCCCGCGGGCAATGCCGGCGAAGGCCAGCAGTGCCGGCAGGTGCTGGGCGAAGCCCTGGAAGCTGTGGTCGCCACCGGCCTGGATGCGCAGGGCACATGCACGGTAATAGTGCTCGGCGTGGCGATAGTCCAGGGTTTCATCGGCGGTCTGCAGCCACACTTGATAGCGGCTGGCATCGACCGGGGCCGGTACTTCCAGCTCGGCCAGGGCCTTCACGTGATCGTGGGTCAGCTCCCAGGTTTCACCACTGTAATGATTGCGCTGGGTGCCCAGGTAACCGTCGAAATGCTTGTGCGGGGTTACCGCCGGGTTGACCAGCAGCGCTTTCAGGCCATAGCGCTCGGCCAGATGGGTGGCATAGTAGCCGCCGAGCGAGCTGCCCACCAGTAATGGCGCACCGAGTTCTGCGATAGCCGCTTCGAGCTGGGCGATGGCCTGGCGCGGGTGGTGGTGCAAGGCAGGCACGCGTAGCTGGGCCGACAGCCCCAGTTGCTGCATCACGGCTTCGAGCTGGCGCGCCTTGGTGGAAAGCGGCGAGCTGTTGAAGCCATGGATATAGAGGATGGAACCCGACATGCTGCCCCCGGAAACTGTGGCGTTGCGCCTGATGATGCGGGCGCAGGGACGCGCAGTGTAGCGCGTTCGCCGGGTTTTGACGCCGCTTCGGGGTTTTAGCAACAAATTCTTCAATACCCTGGGCTATCGAAGTCGAGCTTTACATCGAAATCCAGCGCCCGCTCTACCCCGGTCTCCAGCCGCCCATCGGCATGCAGGCGCAACCAGCGGTAACCTGGGTGTTCCTCGCTCACCTGGAAATCCTCACTGCGCGCCGCGAACTGAATGCAGGTCGACGGCGTGGCCAGCAGGCGCCGGCCATCGCGTACTTCATCCCATTCCTGATGCACATGCCCCCACAGCAACGCCCGCACCTGTGGATAAGCCTTGACGATATCGAACAGTGCCTGGGCGTTGCGCAAGCCGATCGGCGCGATCCAGGCGCAGCCGATGTCCACCGGCTGATGGTGGAAGCACACCAGGCAATACCGCTCACCTGCGCCTTCCAAGGCGGCTTTCAGCACCGCCAGCTGGCCATCTTCCAGAAACCCGTGGGTTGCACCGTGCACGGCGGTGTTGAGCATGACCACGCGCCACGCGCCAATATCGGTCACCGCCTGCACCAGCTCCGGTGCCACTTCGGCCATGACCCGGGCTTCATCATGGTTGCCCGGCAACCAGCGGGTGGGCACGGCAAATGGCGCGGTCAGCTCACGAAACGCTTCATAAGAGGCAACACTGGCATCCTGGGACAGGTCACCCGTGCACAGCAGCAAGTCGACAAGCGGTTGCTCTCGCCGCACCTGGGCCACCACATGGCGCAAGCTGTCACGGGTTTTGAGGCCCAGCATGCTGCCGGCCGGATCGGCGAAAAGGTGAGCGTCGGTCAGTTGCACCACATGCACAGGGCGCGTCAGGTCTGCCCGCATGTCAGCGAACACTTGCCAGTTCGTGACCGCAAGCCAGGCAATGGCTCAGCCATTCACCGAGGAACAGGTTGAGCTGGGCCTTTTCGTCCGGCTGATGCATGGCCTCGTTAGGGTACGGATAGATGCTGCGCAGGCGCCGCGTGTGTTCGGCGCTGACCACTTCGGCCATGCGCGCATCGTGGTACACCTGCACTTCCAGGTGCGGCACAGGCAGCCACGGCAGGCTGTGTTCCTGGCGGACATGCAGAGTGGTGGTGTACGGGCAGGCCAGCACCACGTCGAGCACCAGCACACCGAGCATCTGGTCACCCTGGGTCATGCCGATACGGCGCGAGCTCTGGGTGGTGCGCATGTCGGGCAACAGGCGCATCAGCCGGGCGTAGTTGGCCTCGCAGGCTGCCTGCAGCCCGACCAGATCGACTCGATAGCGCTCGCGCAGCAGGTTCACTTCCACATACCTCGTACTTCGTCGCGGTTCAGCGCCAGCCATTGCAGGCCGATGATGGTCGCCGCGTTGCAGATACGCCCGTCGCGCACGGCCTGCAAGGCGTCCTCGAACGACCACACGCGCACGCGAATGTCTTCGCCCTCTTCTTCCAGGCCATGAAGGCCGCCCGCACCCTCGCTGCTGCACCGGCCAAGGAACAGATGAACGTATTCGTCACTGCCACCAGGCGACGGAAAGTAGCGGGTCATCGGCCACAGTGCAGTGAACGTCAGGCCTGCTTCTTCTTCGGCTTCGCGGTGGGCAACTTCCTCGGGTTGTTCGTCCTTGTCGATCAGCCCGGCGACCATCTCGATCAGCCAGGGGTTATCGATCTTGCCCATGGCGCCAACGCGAAACTGCTCGATCAGCACCACTTCATCACGCAACGGGTCGTAAGGCAGTACACACACTGCATCGTGGCGCACGAACAGTTCGCGGCTGATCTCGCGGCCCATGCCTCCGGCAAACAGCTCGTGGCGCAGGTGCACCTTGTCGAGCTTGTAGAAGCCCTGGAAACAGTTGGCCCGCTTGACGATCTCGACCGCCTTGGGCACCGAATTCAATGTGTCTGACATGGAAATCCTCGTTGCTACATCAACCGCCTGGTACTGCATCGCGCCATCCTACTCTGCACGCCTGCCGGTTTCATCCCTTTCCGCCAACCGCTGGCGCACTCGGGACAGCAGGTCTTCACTCTGTTAGCTTAGTGGCGAACTGAAGGCCGCGCAGACGGTCAAAGGCCGACTTTTCCCTGTTCTGCAAGGATCATCATGACACTTGTCAAACTGACTTCCGTGGCCGTGCTGGCACTCGCTCTGGGCGCCTGCCAGAGCCTGTTCACGCCCAACTACCGGGCCCCGCTCGAGGTCAAGCGCGACGCCTGGGAGCACGTGAAGCCCGGCTGCAGCGAAAGCGACTGCCCGCTGGTGAACATCGACATGGTCCACTTCCCGGCCTTGCCAAAGCTGGACGCCATCGTCGAAAAACGCCTGCTGCAACTGACCGAAGACAATCAGCATGGCACCGCGCCGAGCACCCTGCAGGCCTACGAGCAGCAATACCTGGCCAGTGCCGACAAACGTAACAGCAGCTATCTGCAAGCCAAGGTACGCGAGCAGCATGACGGGCTGGTGATCATCGAATTGTCCAGCTACCTGGACAGCGGTGGTGCCCACGGCATGCCGGGGCGCGGTTTCATCAACTATTCGCGCAAGCTGGACAAGGTGCTGACCCTGCAGGACATGCTGGTACCCGGCCAGGAAGACACCTTCTGGAAAACTGTCGAAGAGTCGCACCGGGCCTGGCTGATGAGCGTGGGCATGGACAAGGACGCCGAGTTCGTCAAAACCTGGCCGTTCAAGAAATCGCCGCACATCGCCCTGACGTACGGCGCAGTCGTGGTCAAGTATGAGGTCTACGCCATCGCGCCCTATTCCATGGGCCACGTAGAGCTGAAGATCCCTTACCCGCGCCTGAATGGCGTGCTCAAGCCTGAACTGTTTCCCGGCCGCGGCTGAGGCTCAACAGCCCGTGCAGTAGCCCTGCCAGCACCAGTGCCGGCAGGGTCGCCCCGAAGTCCGGCGCTTGTGTAGCGATGACATGGTAAGCCGCCACACCCACCACCCAGGCCAGCAGCGCCTGCCAGTGCAAACCACCCACCTGGGCCGGCAGGCGGCGGCGACGCACCACGTAGTGGTCCATCAGCACCACGCCGAACAGCGGCGCGAACACCGAGCCGATCAGTAGCAGGAAGTTCTCATACTGGGCCAGCGGCGCCAGCAAAGCGATCAGGGTGCACAGCACGCCAATGGCCAAGGCCAGGTGTTCGACCTTCACAGGCACCAGCACACCCGTGGACACGGCCGCCGAATGGATGTCGGCAAAGGCCTTTTCCGATTCGTCCAGTAAAATCAGCAACAGCGGAATACCCATGCCGGCGGCCGCCAGGGCCAGCAGCAGGGCATTGACCTCGCCATTGGCAGCGAAGGCCAGGGTGTAGGCCACACCCAGGCTCATCAGCCAGGTGTTGCCGATGAAGTAGCCCACTACCGTGCCGCCAAAGACATGCTTGCCGTTGCGGGCGAAGCGCGAGTAGTCGGCGATCAGCGGCAACCAGGACAGCGGCATGGCAATGACGATGTCGAAGCCTACCGCCAGCGACATCGAGCCGTCCCCGGCGCGGCTCCACAGATCGGCCAGGTCCGCTTTGGCGAACAGGTTCCAGGTCAGCCAGACGCAAGCGCCCAGTAGCAACCAGATACCCCAGGCGCGCAGCACCTTGCGCACGAAGGCCAGTGGCCCGCTCACTGCCAGCAAGGTGGCCAGGGCACCGAAGCACAGGGTCCACAGCATCGGGCTGTTCCAGGCACTGTCTTCGCCGAAGGCGCGCGCGCCCAGCAGGCTGGCGGCATCGCGCATGACAATGATCTCGAAGGCGCCCCAGCCGACCAGTTGCAGCAGGTTGAGCAGCGCCGGCAGGCGCGCGCCGTGGCTGCCCAGGCTGAGTTTCAGGGTACCCATGGCCGACAGGCCGGTGTCGCTGCCGATCACACCGGCAGCCCCCAGCAACAGCACGCCCACACCGGTGCCCAGTGCGATGGCCAGCACTGCGCCCGCCAGGCCCAGACCGGGGGCCAGCATGGCGCCGACCTGCAGCACCATCAGGCCGATGCCGAGGGAGAACCACAGCGAGAACAGGTCGCGGGCACCGAAGATGCGCTGGTGGGTGGGGACCGGGTGGTCGGGGGAAAACTGGCTGGGGGTGGTCATTGTTATGTTCGCCAAAAGAATTAGGGGTTGCACACAGCACCCTGTGGGAGCGGGCGTGCCCGCGAAGCAAGCACCGCGGCGCCTGGCAAGGGCTTCGCCCTTGTTCGCGGGCACGCCCGCTCCCACAGGGTAAGGCGCTGCGACTTAGACTTTGTGGTACAGCTGGCTGCCTTCCTGGCGGAACCGCTCGGCCTGCTCGCGCATGCCTTCTTCGACCGACACGTCCACGGTCTCGATCCTGGCGGCGTATTCACGCACTTCCTGGGTGATCTTCATCGAGCAGAACTTCGGCCCGCACATCGAGCAGAAGTGTGCGACCTTGGCCGATTCCTTCGGCAGGGTCTCGTCGTGGAAGGCACGGGCAGTGTCCGGGTCCAGGCCCAGGTTGAACTGGTCTTCCCAACGGAACTCGAAACGCGCCTTCGACAAGGCGTTGTCACGAATCTGCGCGCCCGGGTGGCCCTTGGCAAGGTCGGCGGCGTGCGCGGCGATCTTGTAGGTGATGATGCCGGTTTTCACGTCATCCTTGTTCGGCAGGCCCAGGTGCTCCTTGGGCGTGACGTAGCAAAGCATGGCGCAACCAAACCAGCCGATCATCGCCGCACCAATGCCCGAAGTGATGTGGTCGTAACCCGGTGCAATGTCGGTGGTCAGCGGGCCGAGGGTGTAGAACGGCGCCTCGTCGCAGCACTCCAGCTGCTTGTCCATGTTCTCCTTGATCAACTGCATCGGCACGTGGCCCGGGCCTTCGATCATGCACTGCACGTCGTGCTTCCAGGCGATCTTGGTCAGCTCGCCGAGGGTTTCCAGCTCACCGAACTGCGCGGCGTCGTTGGCGTCGGCAATCGAGCCAGGGCGCAGGCCGTCGCCCAGCGAGAAGCTGACGTCGTAGGCCTTCATGATTTCGCAGATTTCGTCGAAGTGGGTGTACAGGAAGTTTTCCTTGTGGTGCGCCAAGCACCACTTGGCCATGATCGAGCCACCACGGCTGACGATGCCGGTAACACGTTTGGCGGTCAGCGGCACGTAGCGCAGCAGCACGCCGGCGTGGATGGTGAAGTAGTCCACGCCCTGCTCTGCCTGCTCGATCAGGGTGTCGCGGAACAGCTCCCAGGTCAGGTCTTCGGCCACGCCGTTGACCTTTTCCAGCGCCTGGTAGATTGGCACGGTACCGATCGGCACCGGCGAGTTGCGGATGATCCACTCGCGGGTTTCGTGGATGTGCTTGCCGGTGGACAGGTCCATGACCGTGTCCGAACCCCAGCGGATGCCCCAGGTCAGCTTGGCCACTTCTTCCTCGATCGAGGACCCTAGTGCGCTGTTGCCGATGTTGCCGTTGATCTTCACCAGGAAGTTGCGGCCGATGATCATCGGCTCCACTTCCGGGTGGTTGATGTTGGCCGGGATGATCGCGCGGCCACGGGCGATTTCCTGGCGGACGAATTCGGGGGTGATTTCTTTCGGGATGTTGGCGCCGAAGCTGTGGCCGGCGTGCTGCTCTTTCAGCAGGCCGGCGGCGCGGGCCTCTTGCAGCTTCATGTTTTCGCGGATGGCCACGTATTCCATCTCGGCGGTGATGATGCCCTGGCGGGCATAGTGCATCTGCGAGACGTTGGCGCCGGCCTTGGCGCGGCGCGGGTTGCGCACGTGGGCAAAGCGCAGCTTGGCCAGTTCGGCATCGTTCAGGCGCTGCTGGCCGAAATCGGAGCTCAGGCCGTCCAGGCGCTCGGTGTCACCACGGGCGTCGATCCACGCCGAACGCACGTCGGCCAGGCCCTTGCGCACGTCGATGATCACGTTGGGGTCGGTGTACGGGCCAGAGGTGTCGTAGACCAGCACCGGGGCATTGGTTTCGCCACCGAAATCGGTCGGGGTGTCGTCCAGGCTGATTTCACGCATGGGCACGCGGATGTCCGGGCGCGAGCCTTCGACATACACCTTGCGCGAACGCGGGAACGGTTGCACGGACTGCTGATCGACTTGTGCCGATTCGCTGAGGTTGATCGCTTTTTCTTGTTTGGTCATCACAGGCTCTCCAGACGGCTTCCTAGCAGTGGAATGTCGGGGTGAACCTGAATGGCGCGGACGCACCCATGATGGGTGCAGTGCCGGATATGGGGGTGCCTGAAGCTGCATGCAGCTGCGACATTCCCGGACCTGGCACAAGAGGCTCCCCGGGAAGGCGAGCAATCTTGTTCCCTACGCAGGCGCTAACCTGATCAGGTTCAACGGGATCCGCACCTCTGCGATCTCAGCCTTTGCTTCAAGGCACCCCGACAAGAACATGCGCAGTCTAGACTGGAGTGGTCGGCAAAGCCAAGCGGGTAAATGCGCGGTTGATGAAAGGCACACCAGGCGATTGTTGCCGGGGGCGCATGGCACTACACTGGCCCGTCATCCGATACTCAACAGTTCAGTAATTAAATTTCGTACAAGGATTGCCTCTATGCTGCGCAAACTCTCACTGGCGATAGCCGTGTCTTGTGCGTCCAACGGAGTGGTCTGGGCAGCGGACGTGCCCCCGACAGTGAAGACCGACCTGGTCAGCGTCTACCAGGAAGCGGTGGACAACAACGCCGACCTGGCCGCCGCCCGCGCCGATTACGGCGCCCGCCGCGAAGTGGTGCCACAGGCCCGCGCCGGGTTGCTGCCCAACCTGTCGGCTGGCGCCGAGATGATGAACACCCGCACCAAGCTGGACGAGCCTTCCATCACCTCCAACCGTAGCGGTAACTCATGGAGCGCGACGCTGGCCCAGCCCATCTTCCGCGCTGACCGCTGGTTCCAGTTGCAGGCAGCCGAGGCCGTCAACGAACAGGCGGCGCTGGAGCTGTCGGCCACTGAACAGAACCTGATCCTGCAAACTGCGCAGAACTACTTCGCCGTGCTGCGTGCCCAGGACAACCTGGCCGCCACCAAGGCCGAAGAAGCCGCGTTCAAGCGCCAGCTCGACCAGTCCAACGAGCGTTTCGATGTGGGCCTGTCGGACAAGACCGACGTGCTGCAATCCCAGGCCAGCTACGACACTGCGCGGGCCAACCGGATCATTGCCGAGCGCCAGGTGCAGGATGCCTTTGAAGCACTGGTCACCCTGACCAACCGTGAATACACCTCGATTCAGGGTGTGGTGCATAGCCTGCCGGTGCAGGTGCCAACGCCCAACGACGCCAAGGCCTGGGTCGAAACTGCCGGGCGCCAGAACCTCAACCTGCTGGCCACCAACTACGCGGTGTCCGCCGCTGAAGAAACCCTGCGCCAGCGCAAGGCCGGCCATGCGCCGACCCTGGATGCAGTGGCCAAGTACCAGAAGGGTGACAACGACAGCCTCGGTTTCACCAACCCGGCGCCGCAGCAGAACGTGCGTTATGGTGGCGACGTCGAGCAGACCAGCGTGGGCCTGCAACTGAACATTCCGATCTACAGCGGCGGCCTGACCAGCTCGCAGGTACGCGAGGCCTACCAGCGCCTGAGCCAGAGCGAGCAGCAGCGCGAGAGCCTGCGCCGCCAAGTGGTGGAAAACACCCGCAACCTGCACCGTGCGGTGAACACCGACGTAGAACAGGTGCAGGCGCGCAAGCAGTCGATCATCTCCAACCAGAGCGCGCTGGAAGCCACTGAAATCGGCTACCAGGTGGGTACCCGCAACATCGTCGACGTGCTCGATGCCCAGCGCCAGCTGTACACCTCGGTGCGGGATTACAACAACAGCCGCTATGACTACATTCTGGACAACCTGAGCCTGAAGCAGGCGGCCGGCACCTTGAGCCCACAGGACCTGGCGGACCTCAAGCGCTACCTGAAGCCCGACTACAACCCGGACAAGGACTTCCTGCCACCAGACCTGGCTGCGGCTGCTGCCAAGAACTTCGAGCGCCGCCCCTGAGACTGGCACTGCCCTCTGTGGGAGCGGCCTTGTGTCGCGAAAGGGCCGCAAAGCGGCCCCACGGTTTCAGCGAAAATGCACAAATTGCTGGGGCTGCTTTGCAGCCCTTTCGCGACACAAGGCCGCTCCCACAAGGACCGCGAAAATTCACGTTTAGCGAATGAGTGCACCCAGCCCATCGAGCAAACGCTGCAATGCCCCCTGATTGGCCCGCATCACCGCCCTGCCCGCCTCGCCCATGCGCTGTGCATCCTGCGGCAACTCGACCAGCCGCCGCACTGCCCCGGCCAGCCCGTCAGCATCGTCCACCTGCTGCAACGCCCCCGCCTCACGCAGCATCGCGCTGATTTCAAGGAAGTTGAACACATGCGGCCCCATCAGCATCGGCAACGCCAGCGCTGCCGGCTCCAGCGGGTTGTGCCCACCGGTCGCCACCAGGCTACCGCCGACAAAGGCAATGTCGGCCAGCGCATACAGGAACAACAGCTCACCCATCGTATCGCCAAGCAATACCTGGGTTTGCGCATCGACGGGCGTGCCAGCAGAGCGCCGTACGGTAGCGAATTGCTCGCTGCACAGCACATGTACCGTATTGAATCGCTCGGGATGGCGTGGCACCAGGATCAGCAACGCATCGCCATGCACCTGTAACAACTGCCGGTGCGCCTGCAAAATCAGCGCATCCTCGCCTTCATGGGTACTGGCCGCAATCCACACCGGGCGCTGCTCAGCCCCCCATTGCGCGCGCAGCGCCTGGGCGCGCGGAAGCAGTTGCTCATCAATCTTCAGGTCGAACTTGATCGAACCGGTGACCTGCACGCACTCAGCGCGCGCGCCCAAATCACGGAAGCGCTGGGCCTCGGTTTCGGTCTGCACGGCAATCAGGCTCATCTCCGCCAGCATTGGCCGTGTCAGCTTGGCAAAGCGCCCATAGCCACGGGCCGAGCGCTCGGACAACCGCGCATTGGCCAGCGCCACCGGGATGCCGCGTTTGGCGCACTGGTGAATGTGATTGGGCCATAGCTCGGTTTCCATGATGATGCCCAGCTTCGGCTGCACATGGTCGAGAAAACGCCCGGCCGCCCAGGGCAGGTCGTAGGGCAGGTAGCAATGCTGCACGCGCGGTTCGTCGGCGAACATGGCGCGAATGCGCTCGGAACCGGTCGGCGTCATGCAGGTAAGCGTGATTGGCAGTTCCGGGTAGGCCTTGAGCAAGGCCCGCACCATTGGCGCGGCTGCGATGCTTTCGCCCACCGACACCGCATGTACCCAGATGCCTCCCCGGCGCATGGCCGGCAGCTTGAAGGCAAAGCGCTCGCCAATGCGCTGGCCATAGGCCGGCGCCTTGCGTGCGCGCAGGTACAGGCGCAGCGCAACCAACGGCAGGCCCAGGTGAAACAGCAAGGTATAGAGTGTTCTGTTCATGGCGGCGGAGTTTACCCGATCGCACGCAAGTGCACTGCAAAGCGCTCGGCCAGCCACTGCGCAGCAGGCCCCAGTGGCTCATCACGGCGCCAGGCCAGTTCTGCCACCAGGGCCGGCGGGCGCCACTCGCTGTCCAGTTCGACCATATGCGCCTGATAAGTCGGGTACTGCACCACATGCCGCGGCAGCCAGGCCCAGCCCAGGCCGCGCATCAGCAGTTCGGCCATGGCGTAGAAGCTGTCGGCACGCCACACCTGCGGGCTGACCGCTTCGCCGCCGGGGTAACCGCTTTGCTGTGGCGTGATGAGGAGTTGCCGGTGGCGGGCCAGTTGCTGGCGGGTGACCCGGCCCTCACCTGCAAGCGGATGGCCGACGGCGCACACGGTGACCATCTCCACACTGCCCAGGGCGCGCCGCTCCAGTGATGCCGGCATGCTTTCGTGGTGAAAGAACAGGCCCAGGTCGGCGCGGCGTTCCACCAGCTTGCGCGCCACATCACCTTGCGCACCACTGGCCAGTTGCACCTCCAGAAACGGAAAGCGGCTGGCCAGTTCGTCGAGGCTGTCGATCACTGGCTGATAAGGCATGGCTTCGTCCTGTGCCACCCGCAGCAAAGCCTCCTGCCCGCGCATCAACGCAAGGGCGCGGCCATCCAGGCGTTCGCACTGTCGCAGCAGTTCGCGGGCATCTTCCAGTAACGCACTGCCGTTTTCGGTCAGCTTCGGCTGCCGGCCACTGCTGCGCTCGAACAGGGTGACCCCCAGGTCGGTTTCAAGCAGGGCAATCGCGCTGCTGATGGCCGACTGCGCCTTGCGCTGTTCCCGGGCCACGGCAGAAAACGAGCGCAGTTCAGCGACGCGCAGGAAGGTGCGCAGTTGCTCAAGGTTCCATTGCTCGGCCATCAACCTATCTCCCTTACTGATAGGTAATGACTTTACCCCATCCAGGTAGCGTCTAGAATGCCCGACCAGTTACCGGAGGATCCTGCCATGAATGCCTACACCTACCTCGCCATCGCCATCTGCGCCGAAGTCATTGCCACCGCTTCGATGAAAGCAGTGAAGGGCCTGAGCACGCCATTGCCGTTGCTGCTGATGGTGGTTGGCTATGGCATCGCGTTCTGGATGCTGACCCTGGTGGTGCGCAGCATTCCGGTGGGCATTGCCTATGCCATCTGGTCGGGGCTGGGGATTGTGCTGATCAGTGTGGCGGCGCTGGTGATCTACGGGCAGAAGCTGGATGTGCCGGCAATGCTGGGGATGGCGATGATCGTGGGTGGGGTGGTGGTGATTCAGCTGTTTTCCAAGACTGCCGGGCACTGAGGCTGCCTGTATACTTGCCAGCTGTCCCAGTCTTCGAGGTACCGCCATGCCATCTGCCATTTCCACTGACGTGCTGATCGTCGGCGCCGGGGTCGCAGGCCTCTGGCTCAATGCCCGCCTGCGCCGCCTGGGGTATTCGACAGTGCTGGTGGAACGCGCCAGCCTTGGCGGCGAGCAGACCATCAAGTCTCAAGGCATCATTCACGGCGGTACCAAGTACGCCCTGCAAGGTGCCCTCACCGGTGCTTCGGAAGCCATTGCCGACATGCCGCGCCGCTGGCGCGAAGCCTTGAGCGGTAGCGGCGAGCTGAACCTGAGCAACACCCGTCTGCTGTCCGAGGCCCACTACCTGTGGTCGCCAGGCACCCTGGCTGGCAACCTCACCAGCTTCTTCGCGAGCAAGGCCGTGCGCGGCCGGGTCGACCAGGTAAAAGGCGAACAACTGCCGCCTGCCCTGCAAGACCGTGCCTTCAAGGGCAAGGTCTATCGCCTGGCCGAACTGGTCATCGACGTACCAAGCCTGCTGGCCAACCTGGCCGACCTGGCGGGCGACAGCCTGTTGGCCGGGGAACGCATCGAGCCGCTGCGCGAAAGCGACGAACTGGTCGGCCTGCGCGTCGATGGCCGCAACATCCGCGCCCAGCGTATCGTGCTCAGCGCCGGTGCCGGCACCGAGGACCTGCTGCATGCCTTGGGCCTGAAGCAGCCGGCGATGCAAACCCGCCCGCTGCACATGGTCATGGCCAAGGGCCCTGACCTCAAGCCGCTGTATGCACACTGCCTGGGCGGCGGCCCCAAGCCACGGGTAACAGTGACGACTCACCCGGCTGCTGATGGCCAATGGGTCTGGTACCTGGGCGGCGATCTGGCCGAAGCCGATGGCGTGGCACGTGAGCCGGCAGCACAGATTGCGGCGGCGCAGAAGGAAATAGCCAACCTGTTGCCATGGGTAGACCAAAGCCAGGTCCGTTGGGCCACCTTGCGCGTCGACCGCGCTGAACCTGCGCAGTCCGGCCTGGTGCGCCCGGACAACGCCTTCCTCGCCGACCAGCAACGCCTGTTGGTGGGCTGGCCGACCAAGCTGGCACTGGCGCCAGACTTCAGCGACCGGGTCATCAGCCACCTGGAGCGCGACGGCATCCGCCCACAGGCACAAGCCGACCTGGCCGGCCTGCCACGCCCACCGCTGGGTGTTCCTGCCTGGGAGCAACTGCTGCCATGACACTGCCCACCCTGCACGACTTCCACCGCCCGCTGGGCAGCACCGGTTTCAAGGTTTCACCGCTGGGCCTGGGCACAGTCAAACTGGGCCGCGACCAAGGCGTGAAGTACCCCACCGGCTTCACCATCCCCGGTGACGACGAAGCCCGCCTGCTGCTGGCCCAGGCCCGCGAGCTGGGCATCAACCTGATCGACACCGCCCCGGCCTATGGCCGCAGCGAAGAACGCCTGGGCCCCCTGCTGCGCGGCCAGCGCGACGAGTGGGTGATCGTGAGCAAGGTCGGTGAAGAATTCGACAACGGCCAGTCGCACTTCGACTTCAGTGCCGCCCACACCCGCCGCTCGGTGGAGCGCAGCCTGCGCCGCCTGGAGACCGACCGCATCGAACTGGTGCTGGTGCATTCCGACGGCAATGACCTGGCGATCCTCGAACAGCAGGAGGTCTACCAGACCCTGGCTGAACTGAAGCAGGAGGGCAAGATCCTCGGCTTCGGCCTGTCCGGCAAGACCGTGGCCGGCGGCCTGAAAGCACTGGAACAGGGCGACTGCGCCATGGTCACCTACAACCTCAACGAGCAGGCAGAACGCCCGGTGCTGGACTACGCTGCCGAACACGGCAAGGCCATCCTGGTAAAGAAGGCCCTGGCCAGTGGACATGTCTGTCTGGCCCCGGGCGTTGACCCGGTGCAGGCCAGCTTCGAACTGCTGTTCGCCCACCCGGGCGTCAGCAGTGCTATCGTCGGCACCATCAACCCGCTGCACCTGGCCCACAATGTGGCGACCGTCGCCCGTATCCTGGGCCAGCATTGAGTTACCCCAGGCCCGAGGGCCTGGCGACTGACCCGACGCAAGGAGGAGCCTCGTGGCGCGAACGCTGATCCGCAAGAACCCGAGCAACTTCAAGACACTGCCGCTGCATGTCGAGGCCACGCCCGAAGGGCTGATTTATCAAAGTATCGGCATGCCGCTCAACTTTGCCCAGACCCAGCAGCGGCGCAAGGCCATCCAGCTACCCGACACGCAGCACTTCGTGGCCGAACTGGCCAACCTGGGTGTGTCGGTGCGCCTTACCCTGCATTGGCAAAACCGTGATTACTGGGTGCTGGTGCGCCAGCGCCGGCAAGACCGGGGCGATGTGGTGCTGAAACTGATTTCCGGCTATGTACCGGCACAGGAGCTGAACCTGCCGTTGCACACGGCGGTGCAGGAAGTGGCTGAGGAATGCCTGCTGGAAACCCCGGAAGGCTGGCTGGGCGGGCGCTTCAATGATACCTGGCTGCCCGTGCCGTACGCCGCCGCCCTGCACTATCGCGAAACACCGCACTTCCTGCTGACCCCGCAGTCCGGCGCCGCCCGCCCCGTGCACTGCGGCAACCTGATGCTGCTGGAGCGGCCAAGGGCCTATGTGCACTTGCCCACCGCCTCGCTGCAACTGATCTACGACATGCGTCTGCAGGTGCCACGTGAAGCCAAGAAGCTCAGCCTGTTCCACGTCGACGAGCGACTGGAGAGCGGCCAGCTGGTGGCGCGACTCAACCGCAAACGGCCAGACCTGTACCTGATGCCGTTGAAGGACGGCCAACCGCTGGCGGAGCTGTATACGCTGAAAAAGGATGAACTGGTGCCGGCGAGTACGCGTGGGCTGTACCTGGCAGAGAGTTTTGCCCGGCAGGAAGGTTGGGTGGTGAAGGACGAGCGAGTGCGCTGGAAGGACTGGGTGAAGCAACAGGGGTTGGTGGAGGCCAAGCCGGTGCGGGCGTCGCACTTGCAGCGGTTTGGTGACAAGGCACGGGCGTTGCTGGAGCGGGCGCGTACCTCACTTCACAAGTGAAACCTGGGGCTGCTTTGCAGCCCATCGCCGGCAAGCCAGCTCCCACAGGACCTGCACAGTTCTCAAGACCTGCGCTGTACCTGTGGGAGCTGGCTTGCCGGCGATGGGCCGCAAAGCGGCCCCGGCGATATCAGTTCTTGCGAATCTTCTCGACAATCGCCGTGGTCGAGCTGTTCTCGACCAGTCCCAGCACCTTCACAGTGCCGCCATAGGCCTTGACGATATCGGCGCCCACCACCTGGTCGATGCCATAGTCGCCACCCTTGACCAGCACATCCGGCTTGACCTGGCTCAGCAGGTTTTCCGGCGTGCCCTCAGGGAAACTGATCACCCAGTCCACCGCCCCCAGGCCGGCCAGAACGGCCATGCGCCGATCGACGCTGTTGATCGGCCGGCCAGGCCCTTTCAGGCGGCTGACCGAGGCATCGTCGTTGACCGCGACGATCAGGCGATCGCCCTGGGCCCGCGCCTGCTCAAGGTAGGTGACATGCCCGGCATGCAGAATGTCGAAGCAGCCATTGGTGAAGACGATCTTCTCTTTGTGCGCCCGCGCATCATCGATGGCCAGGAGCAGCTGCTCAAGGCCCAACACACCGCGCTCGGAGCCTTCTTCGCGCTGGATGGCCCGGCGCAGTTCGGGGGCGCTGATCGCAGCCGTACCCAGCTTGCCAACCACGATGCCTGCCGCCAGGTTGGCCAGCGCCACTGCGTGGGGCAGGTCCTCGCCAGCCGCAATGGCCGCCGCAAGGGTGGAGATGACAGTATCACCGGCACCGGTCACATCGAACACTTCGCGCGCCCGCGCCGGCAGGTGCAGCGCTGGCTGCCCCATGCGTAGCAGGGTCATGCCGTGCTCACCGCGGGTGACCAACAAGGCGCCCAGGTCCAGGTCCTGCAGCAGTTGCACGCCTTTGGCAACCAGCTCGGCCTCATCGGCACAACGGCCAACGATGGTCTCGAACTCGCTGAGGTTCGGGGTGATCAGGCTGGCACCGCGGTAGATGGAAAAGTCCTTGCCCTTGGGGTCGGCCAGCACCGGAATACCCTTGGCTCGCGCCGCCTGGATCAGGCTCTGGTGGTTTTTCAGTGCGCCCTTGCCGTAGTCGGAAAGGACCAGCACCTTGACGCCTTCGAGCAAGCTGTCGACTTCCGCGCCCAGCGACAGCGGGTCGGTGGCGAACGGCTCTTCGAAATCGATACGCAGCAACTGCTGGTGACGGCTCATGACCCGCAGCTTGACGATGGTCGGCTGATGCGCAATGCGCTGGAACACCGAACGCACACCGGCAGCCTGCAGGCTGTTGGCCAGGCTGTCGGCAGCTTCATCCTGGCCGGTGACGCCGATCAGCGAAGCCGGCGCGCCCAGCGCAGCGATGTTCAAGGCAACGTTGGCCGCACCGCCTGGGCGATCTTCGATCTGATCGACCTTGACCACCGGGACTGGCGCCTCAGGCGAGATACGCGAAGTACCGCCATGCCAGTAGCGGTCGAGCATGACATCGCCGACCACCAGTACCGGGGCTTGATCGAAACGCGGCATGGACAACTTCATGGGCAACCCATATGGAAATAATGAACAGGGGCAGGATATTAGCACAGGGTAGACGACGGCTTTATGGCCAGATCGTCCCCGGAAAATTCCCGTGACAATCGGGGCCGTTAAGGCCCCGATCAGGGAGGACTCAGGTGATATCGGCCTTGACCGGCTCATCCAGGCCCATGGCGTGCAGGCGGGCATAATGGCCATTAGCCGCAAGCAGCTCGGCATGGGTGCCACGCTCCACCAGGCGACCCTGGTCCATGACCAGAATCTGATCGGCCTTCTCGATGGTCGACAGGCGGTGGGCGATCACCAGCGTGGTGCGGCCTTGCATCACATGGTCCAGGGCGGCCTGGATGTGCCGCTCGGACTCGGTATCCAGTGCCGAAGTGGCTTCGTCGAGGATCAGCAGCGGTGCGTTTTTCAGCAGCGCCCGGGCAATCGCCAGGCGCTGGCGTTGGCCGCCGGAAAGCAGCACGCCGTTCTCACCCACCTCGGTATCGAAGCCCTTCGGCAACCGGTCGACGAACTCCTTGGCGTAGGCATCGGCTGCAGCGGCTTCGATATCTGCGCGCGGGGCGCCAGCCAGGTCGCCGTAAGCAATGTTATTGGCCACGGTGTCGTTGAACAGGGTGACGTGCTGAGTCACCTGCGAAACATGGCGGCGCAGGTTGCGCAGGCGATAGTTCTCGATTTCCACGCCATCGAGCAGAATCTGCCCTTGGTCATGGTGGTAGAAGCGCGGGATCAGCGCGGCCAGAGTCGACTTGCCGCTGCCGGAACGGCCCACCAGGGCGATCATTTGCCCTGGCTCGGCGACAAAGCTGATGTCGCTTAGCACTTCGCGCTCGGTACCCGGGTAGGTGAAGCTCAGGTTGCGCACTTCCAGACGCCCTTCCACACGCTCCTTCTCGACAGTACCGGTGTCCAGCTCAGGCTCTTCGTCCAGTTGCTCGAAGATGCTTTCTGCACCGGCCAGGCCCTTCTGGATGGTCGAGCTGACTTCCGAAAGCTGGCGAATCGGCTTGGGCAGCAGGCCGGCGGCGGTGATATAGGCAACCAGGTCGCCCGCCGTGGACTCACCGCGCAGGAACAGCACCAGGAACATGAGCGCGGCCATGGCGCTGTAGATCACCAGCTGCAGCATCGGCGTGTAGAGCGAGCCGGTCTTGGTCATGCGCAATTGCTTGTCGGTGTTGCTCTGGCTGGCCTTGCCGAAACGCTGTTCCTCATAGGCCTCGCCACCGAAGCTGCGCACCACGCGGTAGCCCTGGATGGTTTCCGAGGCAACGTGGGTGACATCCCCCATGGCCACCTGGATCTTCTTGCTCTGTTTGCGGAATTTCTTGCTGGCAACACTGACCATCACCGCAATTACCGGCAGGATGGCAACCATCACCAAGGTCAGGTGCCAGTTCATCCACAGCAGGTAGGCGAACAGGAACACCACGGTCAGGCCTTCGCGGATCACCACCTTGATGGCATCAGTCGCCGCGCCGGTGACCATGGTCACGTTGAAGGTAATGCGCGAAATCAGGTGCCCGGAGTTATGGTTGTCGAAATAGCGGTTGGGCAGCACTAGCAGCTTGTTGAACAACTCCACCCGCAGGTCATGCACCAGGCACAGGGACACCTTGGCCAGGAAGTAGTTGCCGAGGAACGAACCCAGGCCCTGCCACGCGGCGATCAGGATGATCAGCAGCGGCACCGCCTGCAGCAATTGCAGGTCGCGCAGGTAGGGCACGTTGGGGAACAACACCGCTTCGGGGTTGCTCAGCCCATCGACGAAGTATTTGAGGATGCCCGCCAGCATTGGCTGGGTCGAGGCAAAGATCACGAAACCGACAATGCTCAGCAGGAAAATGCCGACATAGGGTTTCACATAGCTCAGCAGCCGGAAGTAGATCTTCAGGCTGGAGGTGTGCTCCGCCGGTCGCGGTGTTTCGGCCATTATCGAGCTCGCTGTTCAGGTTGAACCGGAAATTTTACCACAGGCGCCATTTTCGGCACGCCCCCATGGCAGCATCATGGCAAGGCCGACAGGCAGCCAGCTGATAAACCACTCGGCGCGCGGCGTGCCGGTGAGGCTGGCGGCATCGAACTGCATGGCCAGGGTCGAGTACACCCAGAACCCCAGAAGGATCTTGCCAAACAGCGTGCCACGCGCACGGACGATTTCGCCCAGGGTGAACAACCACACGATGACCCAGAGCAGCATGCCAGGGATCCCCATTTCCACGGCAACATGGGTGAACATGTTGTGGGTGTGGTCAAAGTGTTTACCCACGGCACTTACGTCGTAGGCAGCCCCCAGCCCCAGGCCGGTCCAGGGGTGTGCGGCAATCATATCGATGACGGCATTGAAGATTTCCGGCCGATAGGACGAGCCGCGCTTGGCGATCAGGTCATATACGACGAAGAACGCCAGGCCGGTGGCAACCAGCGCCAGGATGGAAAACACCTGGCTGTGGCGATCGCGGAACCACAGCGGCGCGATCACCACGGTGATCACCAGGGCCAGAATCGCCCCGCGGCTCTGGCTGAGCATGGCAAACGCGCCCAGACAGACCAGCGCCACCAGCCATAACAGCTGCATGCCACGCTGGCGCGGCGGCTCGTACAGCAAGAAGAGCACGGCCGAGCCGATGACATAGGCCCCCAGAATCGGGTGCGAGATCTCGCCAATGCCTGCCAGACGGGCCAGCAACGATTTGCCCTGCAAACCGTAGAAATTGATGATCGAGACCAGCGCGGCGAGTGCCAATAGGCCGCTGCCAAGCAGCAACAGCTGACGAATGCGGGCCCTGCCTTGCTGTGCCAGCAGCGGGAATGCCAGCAGGAATACCAGAATGTAGACAAGGCGCTTGATCTCGCGCCCAGGGTCTTCTGCGGGCGACCAGGCCAGGCTCAGCCCGCACCACGCCAACAACAGCAGCACACTCACCCACAGCGCTGGCTGGCGCCTCCAGGCTTGCACCAGCACTTCACGGGCAGACCACGCCAGTACCAGCGTTGGCAGCCACAAAAACAACACCAGCCCCTGCTGGTAAACCTTGTTGCTCGGTGCCAGGGCAATAGCTGCCAGGAACCAGACCAGACCCAAACCTAACCAGGCCTGTGCCCAGTTTTTTTGATACAACATCCTTTCCCCCGATGAATCAAAGACACCATCCATGGTGCAACAGCATTATTTTCGGCATTATTGCCGGTCATTTTGCTCGCCAGACGACAAGGCTCTATTCATGCAATGCTCCCGGCTCACCCAGGTCGACTTCGATCAGCTGACACAAGGCGCACAGGTGCTTGAGGCAGACAGCCATGGCGCCAAAGTCTACCTGCTCAAGGATGGAAATTTCCTCAAGGTTTTTCGTAGGAAGCGGCTGATTTCATCTGCACTGTTGCGCCCCTACTCGCAGCGCTTCGTCGATAACGCTGCGCGCCTGGCACAACTGGGCATCCCCACGCTTGAGGTGATCAGCCAGCACAAGCTCGACCTGCCAGGCCGTACCGCCGTGCTGTATCGCCCGCTGCCCGGGCGTACCCTGCTGCAAATGTCGCGCGATGAAGGTTTCAGCTGGGATACCTACCTGCCGCAGCTGATTCAGCTGGTTCGCCAGCTGCACCACAGCGGCGTGTACTTCCGCTCGCTGCACCTGGGCAACGTGGTGGTTACCCCCGACCAGCGCCTGGGCCTGATCGACGTGGCCGACATGCGCTTCCTGCGCCCGCCGTTGTCGGCACGCATGATTCGTCGCAATGTGCAGCACATGGTGCGCTATATCGAGCGGGAGAACCTGGGTGACCGGTTCCCCCTCGCTGCGTTCGAGGCGGCCCTGCTGGCACGCTGAACGTCAGTTGCGCAGCAAGCTTTGCGAGCCATTGCAGAAGGCCTGCCAGGCTTGCTCCGGCGCCAGCGCCTGACGCTGCCGGGCGGCTACCGTCCGGGCGCTGAGGGACGTGCATCGTTCGATTGCCTCGGCCCATGCCCCCTCATCGGCTACCGGCAGGTAACCGCCGGTATCCTGCAATTGTTCGCGAAACACTTGCAGGTCGCTGCACACCACCGGCACGTCGGCCATGACCGCCTCCTGCACCACCAGCCCCAGGCCTTCTGAGCGAGAAGGCACCAGTAGCCAATCGAACGCCCGATACAACTGCTGCAGGTCTTCACGGTGACCGCACAGGTGAACGCGCGCGGCCAGGCCCAGTACATCGATACGCTCTTGCAACACGGCGTGCAGAGGGCCTTCGCCAATAATGGCCAGCTGCAGGTCCGGCTGATGAGTGCTGGCCCGGGCAAACGCCTCGATCAGCATCTCGAAGCCTTTGCTTTCCACCAACCGCCCTACCGCGCCCAGCATCACCCCGGTCGCAGCAGGCAACTGCAGCGCCTGCCTGGCCCTGTCACGGCTCAACAACGGCTCGACGAACGCTAACGGGTCAAGCGCCATGCGCAGGGTCTGCACCGGCCTGCCCAAGTCGTGCTCCAGCGATTCGGCCAGTGTATGCGACACCGCTGCGATGCTCAGGCGCTCGGCAGGGAACATGTGCAACAAGCGTACATCGCTACTGTTCAGGCGCGTCTTGCCATGGAACAGCACCTTTGCCCGCACCTGGGGAATGTTCTGCAACAGCGGTAGCACCAGCCGCGCGACACCAATACCGTCGAGCAGCACGACCTCGGCCTTGGCCTCGGCAAGCGCCTTGCGCAAACGCAAGCGCAACCAGGGCCGCAACAGGCGCCACAGGTGCCGCCCTTTCAGCGCACGCAGTGGCATGTGCCACTCCCGGGTCGAGCCAAGCCCGCAACACAACCCGCTTCCCAGCAGCAACCAGTTACTGATCCGGGCATCGGTACCTGCGTGCGACAGCACTTGGCGATGCACCTTGTGGATGGACATGTACGGCGTTCCACCCGCCCACATCATATTGACGATGTTCATGGGCCCTCTCCCGCTCATGTCAGGTGGGACAGCGACTTCATTGAACAAAAATGGTGATACCCATGCCGATCAAGGCACCCGTCACCAGCGTCAATGCCAGTTTGATCCGATCACGTTGACGGCGTTTGGCCTTGCGCTCCACTTCGATGGGCAAGGTCACGTGATTACCGAATCCAGTGTGCAATACTGCATCACCCTCCAAGGTGACCGCTGTCAGATTTAACTCAGCGTAGCGCCGGGAAAGCGCCTTCTCTCCAGCATAGGCGGCAAATGGCGCACAGCGCTGGTAATCACTCAAACGCCGCAGACCGGGGTTGAGCGAAAACGCCTGCCATTCAGCCTTGTCGGACAGCAGCGGGTAGCAAGGCACCCCCGCGATCACCTGCCGATCGCCCAAGTGGATGTAAGGGCTGTGGATGGCCAGGTCGTGAGCATGGCTGCGCAGCCACACCTGCAACAGGTTGGGGCTCACATCCAGAATGGCCCGCGAGTCTTCGACAAAGCCTTGGCGATAGAAATGCCAGTCGTCCTCGCAGTGGAAGATGTACGGCGTCTTGACGTGGCTGTAGGCCAGGTCGATAGACGGCAACTGGCCAAGCTTGGGCCGGTTGACGAACACCTTGCAGTGCGGTTTCCAGTGCTCTGGCACAGCGGCATGCACAGCATCGTCACCGGAATCTTCGGTGATGAATACCTCGCGAATGGGCGCGGTGTTGTAGCGGTCGAAACTCTCAAGGGTATCTTTGAGCAGATCGAACCGCCCACAACTGGTCACGACGAGCGTGACGTCACTCTCATTTGAAAAGCGCACCGGACTCCCTCCGCATTGCGACAAACGGCCTTCAACAACCCGCTCCTGGGCGTGAAAGCTCTTATTTAGATGCCCAGCTTCAGGCGCAGCCGCTGCCATGCAGACAATGGCGGGTGGGGCCTGAGCGCCGGGCGCATGTGGTCGACGATGCTACGTCCAACTGCGGCGAAACTGAAACGGGAAACCGCCAGATGGCGGCCATTTTCTGCAATCTGCCGGGCCAGTTCAGGGTCTGCCCGCAAACGGCGGAGCTTTTCCTGAAGGGTCGGGATGTTGTCATAGAACACCACGTTGTGCATGTCCTGCAGGCCCAGCGCGCGGTTCTCTTCCTCGCCCTGGTCGTATGCCAGCAATACACAGCCACAGGCCATGGCTTCGAAATTCTTGATCATGTATTCGCCCATGCCGACGTCGGCACTGACGAAGAAACGGATACGGTTGAGCGTGTTGCAGTAGTCTTCGCCCGATTTGGTACGGGTTACCAGCAAGTTCTCGACCTGCCCCAATTCGTCCAGCAGCGCCTTGCGGCCGCTGTAGGCCACGCTGTTGACACTGCCGACAAAGGCCAGTTCGATGTCGCGCTCACGCCCTTGATCGGCCAGCAACTGCTCGTCATAGCCCTTGGGCACGAATACCGCATCGAAGCCTTCCTGGCGCAGGCGTTCGCTGACCATGTAACCCGAGCTGATAACCCGCGCCCATGGCAGCTGCCGGTAATGGGCGCTGAACTTGCCGGTGTACTTGCACGGGATGTAGTTCTGGTAGGCGTCGTGCTCGAGGATGACCAGGTTCGGCACGGTGCGGATGAAGGCCACCTGGCGAATCTCCTGCTTGAAGCGCAGGAAGAACACGATGCGGTCATAGCGCTCGACCTGCACTTCACGCTTGAAATAGCGGCGCAGGTTGCGCTGGTCATCGCTGGTCAGCCAGCGCAGGTCGCACTCGCAGTTGGCCGCGACGCCGTCGTACAGGCGGTCGAGAATAGCCCGCTGTTCCTTCTGTACCAGAAATAGGACTTTCATAACGTTCCTTGGGCGCTCTGCGCCATCGCGGTCAACCATGGGGCGTGCTTACAGTTCACGCCGCCAGAACAGTTCGTGCCTGCGCACGGCCTTGCGGAAGAACTCGTTCTCCCCGTAAGGCGAGGGCTGCCGCCCGGCCAGCCAGCGTTGCAGCAGGCGGCGCAAGCGGCGCTTGAAGGGGGCCGGCGGCTGCAAGTCGTGCATCATGCCCAGGGCCATGGCCTTGTCGCGCTGCGTGGCCAGGTCCAGCACCAGGCTGCAGGGTGCCCAAGCCTGGGCTGCGCTCAACTGCGGCGGCAAGGCCACGCCGTCGCCACTGTCGCCCATCGGCCAACGGTCGTTGTCGTGCAGGTGATTGGCGTAGCACAACAAGGTTTGCGGCTGCCAGGCCAAGCCTTGCAGGGCCTCCAGCACGGCCGCCTGCGCGCAGATGTGGTCGGGGTGCGGGTCGAGTTGCGGGTGCGGCATCACCAACACTTCCGGCTTGGCCATTTCCAGCAAGGCCCGCAGGTCGGCCAGCAGGTTGTGCCAGGTTGGTGCGCCATCGCGGTCGGCCGGCAGCGGGAACGGGTTGAACTGGCGGAACACACGGATATCGGCCAGATCGGCTTCACGGGAAGCAGCCGGCTGATCGGGCGCGGCCTGCATGGCAGGCAGTTGCAGGCAGAAGTAACCCAGCTGCACACAACGTGACTCCGGCACACCCGCCCAGCGCGGCACGGCGATGCTGTCCCAGGCACGCAAGCGGCCCTTCAGGCGGGCGGCCTCGGCTTTTTCCAGGCCCATCTGCTGGTAGTGTTCGGCTTCGATTTCGCCAGCTGTCAGAGTGACCACCCAGGTTTCGTCGGCCTGGCTGTAGAGGCCATATGCAGCCAGCTCGGCGTCATCGGCGTGCGGCGCAATCACCATCACCCGGCGCCGTTGCAACTCGACAGCGGGGGTTATCCACAGGCGCGGCTGGCCTTGCAGCCGGCAATGGCGACCGCGCAGGCGCAAGGTACCCGCTTGCAAGGGCACGGCCAGGCCGGTCAGGTTGAGAAAACGTACGCCATCGACACCACGCTCGAACGTTTGCCGGTCAGCCTGCTCAGCAGCGCCCAGCTCTACCCGAGGGTCGAGAAACCGCCCCAGCCAGGTGCTTTTTACCTGCAGCTCAAGCATGAGGGTTTCGTCACCTTGCAGCACGCAATCGGCCTGGAGCTGGCCATCGCGCAGGCTGGCAGGCACTTCCCGCGCCTGTTCACCGAAGTCGTAGGCGTAGTCCTCGCCCGGGGCGTAGAACAGATGGTCGGCAAACCAGGCTTCGTGAGCCGCCCAGACCAGCGGCAACAGCAGCAATGGCAGCCACCACCAGCTGAAAACACCCAAGGCGACCAACGCAACCAGGCCCGCCAGCAAGCCCAGGCGCTTGTTGCGCCGGTGGCGCTTGAGCAACTGCTGCTTGCGGCTCACGCCTGGTACACCGGCACAGGGTTGCACCAGCGGTCCTTGTACTCGCGGTCGGCACGGCCGAACGAGAACCGCAGTGGCTTGTTGCGCGCACGGGCGTCTTCCCAGGCGGCCTGGGTATTGAGGAAGCTCAGCACGCTGCCCGGGCTGAAAGCCTTGGTTTCAGGGTCTACGCCGCCATTGATGTACTCGACGCTGATCCATTCCGGCGCTTCGACGCGGTAAACCAGCTGGATGGCAATCGGCTTGCCATCCAGCAGCAGTACCGAGCCGATCAGCAGCGCTTGTAGGCGCTCCAGCACCTGGGCCATGTGCTCGGCACCGGTGGCCGGGAAGCCCCAGCGGCGCAGGAACAGGTCGCAGTACATGCTGGCGATTTCCTGAGCACTGAAGTCGCTGATCGGGCGCACGACGCCACCTGCTTCTTCCAGCAGGCGCAGTTCGCGGCGCTGGTTGTAGCGGAATTTTTTCGACAGGTCTTCAGGCGCGCGGGCCATGGCCAGCTGTTCCTTCTGCGCCTTGAGGCCGCTGAAGCGGCCCTGGTTCAGATCAGACAGGTAGCGCGCGGCATGGCGCAGCGGTGCAGCGGCATCGGCTGCCGCCGGCAGGATGATTTCGGCATTGCCCAGATCGAACAGGGCTTTCTTGCCGGCACGTTTGAGCACATCCTTGGACAGCGCCAGGTGACGCCCCCAGGTCGGGATGGCGGCCTTCAGCTCACCCGCCTGATGCCAGCCCAGGTATCGCACCGGGATCTGTGCCAGGTCTGCCAGCTGTTCGACCACCAGCTGATGGGTGGCAACACTGCCACCAAAGCGCGCCCATGCCTCGGCATAGGCCTTGGCGTCTATAACTTGCCAACCACGTTCGCGGAAGGCCTGGATTCGATTGAGCATCAGGCCTGCTCCACCAGCGCACGCACTTGCGGCAGTTGCCAGAAGGCCTCACGCACCGCGTGGTCAGAGAAGCGTTCACGCAGACGCTGCAGCATGTGCTCGGCACAGGCCTGGCGCTGCTCGCCGTCCAGCACAGCCAGATGCTTCAGCCCCTGCGCCAACTGTGCAGCATCGCCCAGCGGGAACAGCACACCCACACCCTCGACCACTTCGCGAGCCCCGCCGCACGCCGTGGCGAGCACCGGCACACCGGCGACCATGGCTTCGAGCAGGACCATACCGAACGGCTCATGGTCAGAGCTCAGGGCAAACACGTCGAACGCCTGGAAATAGCGCCGTGCATCCGGTATCTGGCCCAGGAAGTCCACCTGCCCGGCAATGCCCAGCTCGGCGGCCAGCGCCTTGAGCTTGGCCTCCAGCCGGCCCTTGCCGAGAATCGCCAGACGGGCGCCCGCCGGCAGCCCTGGCAACGCCTGAGCAAAACCACGCAACAGGGTCGCCTGGTCCTTGTCCGGGTGCAGGCGCCCGACATTGCCGACGGTCCATGCCTGTGCATCCAGGCCCAGGGCCTGGCGTGCTTCGGCGCGCGGCACCAGTGCCGCTTGCAGGGCGTCGATATCGATGCGGTTGTACAGGGTCTGGATGCGTTCGGCCGGCCACTGCGGCAGGCAGCGGCGCATATCGTCACGCACGGCGTCCGACACGCCCAGCAGGCTCAGGCGCTTGCTGAACAGGTTGGCGAACAGCCGGCGGCCTTTGCGCTCGTAGTCGCCAAAGGCATGGTGCACGCCAATCACCGGCAGGCCGGTGCCCAGCAGGGCCACGTAGATCGGCTTGAAGCGGTGGGCAATGCAGAACGCGAAATTGCGCTCGGCCGCGATCCGCCGCAAGGCACGGATGGCGCCGAGTTTCAGGCCACGCACGGCCTTGGAGCTGAACTCTAGGAACAGCACCTCGTCCGACGCACAGCCCGCTGCTACCTGCGGGTCGGCAGCGCCGGTGAGGAACACCGTGGTGACCTGGTAGCCACGCCCCTGGAACAGGCTGGCGTACTGACGGGCGCAATCCAGGAAAGGCCCGTCATAGCCATGGCAGAACTGCAGGATGCGCGGTTCAGAGCGGCTGGTCATAGGCGGCAGCGCCGTCCTTCACGACCAGGATGTCTTCCATGATCAGGTACTGCAGGTCCGAGCCGAAGAACATGTTCAGGGCATCGGTCGGCGAGCAGATCATCGGCTCGCCACGGCGGTTCAGCGAGGTGTTCAGCGACACGCCGTTACCGGTCAGGTCCTCCAGCGCCTTCATCATGTCGTAGTAGCGTGGGTTGTACTCACGCTTGAGCACCTGGGCACGTGAGGTACCGTCCTCGTGGACCACTTCCGGCACACGTGTTTTCCATTCTTCAGCCACTTCGAAGGTGAAGGTCATGAACGGCGCCGGGTGGTCGACCTTGATCATCTGCGGGGCGACGGTGTCGAGCATCGACGGGCAGAAAGGTCTCCAGCGTTCGCGGAACTTGATCTGGTGGTTGATGCGGTCAGCCACGCCTTCAACGCTCGGGCAGCCGATGATAGAACGGCCACCGAGGGCACGCGGGCCAAACTCCATGCGGCCCTGGAACCAGGCCACCGGGTTGCCGTCGACCATGATCTGGGCGATCTGCTGAGGCATGTTCTCCAGCTTGCGCCACTTCGGCTGGTTCGGGTGACGGGCGCAGGCCGCGATCACGTCTTCGTTGGAGTACGACGGGCCGAGGTAGACGTGTTCCATCTTCTCGACCGGTACGCCACGGGCGTGGGAAACATAGGCCGCGGCGCCAACGGCAGTACCGGCGTCGCCAGAGGCCGGCTGGACGAACAGCTCTTTCACGTCCGGACGGGCGATGATCTTCTGGTTCAGTTTCACGTTCAGCGCACAGCCGCCGGCGAAGGCCAGCTTGCCGGTTTCACGCAGGGTGTCGCCCAGGTAATGGTCGATCATCTGCAGCGCCAGTTTCTCGAACAGCGCCTGCATGCTGGCCGCGTAATGGATGTACGGCTCGTCGGCGATGTCGCCTTCGCGCTTGGGGCCCAGCCATTCGATCAGCTTCGGCGAGAAGTAGAAGCCCTTGCCCTTCTCTTTATAGCGGCGCAGGCCGATGACGTTGGCGTACTCGGTGTTGATCACCAGTTCGCCGTTTTCGAAGCTGGCCAGGCGCGAGAAGTCGTACTTGCTGGCGTCGCCATACGGCGCCATGCCCATGACCTTGAACTCGCCGTCGAGCATCTCGAAACCGAGGAACTCGGTAATCGCGCCGTACAGGCCACCCAGGGAGTCCGGGTCGAAGAACTCCTTGATCTTGTGGATCTTGCCGTTTTCGCCGTAGCCAAAGAAGGTGGTGGCGTATTCGCCTTTACCGTCGATGCCCAGGATTGCGGTTTTTTCCTTGAAGCCGGAACAGTGGTAGGCACTGGAGGCATGGGCCAGGTGGTGCTCGACCGGCTCGATCTTGACCTTTTTCGGGTCGAAGCCCAGCTGCTCCAGGCACCAGACGATCTTCTTGCGGTAGCGCTTGTAGCGACGGTTGCCCATCAGGATGGCGTCGAGGGCACGATCCGGGGCGTACCAGTAGCGCTTGGCATAGTGCCAGCGCGCCTTGCCGAACAGGCTGATCGGGGCGAACGGGATGGCTACCACGTCGACGTCGGACGGCTTGATGCCTGCCTGTTCCAGGCAGAACTTCGCCGACTCGTAGGGCATGCGGTTCTTCGCATGCTTGTCACGCACGAAGCGCTCTTCTTCGGCGGCGGCAATCAGCTTGCCGTCAATGTACAGGGCCGCGGAAGGGTCATGGCTAAGGGCGCCGGACAGGCCAAGGATCGTCAATGCCAAGGGATTAGCCTCTTCATTCGGTAAAAATGCGCCAGCGGCCTCTTGGGCGGGTGGCGGCTAAAGGGCGGGATTATAACGCAAACATCAGCAGAGGCACTGCATTAACCTGTGAGAGCGGGCTTGCCCGCGAAGCAGGCACCGCGGTGCATGGCACCGGCTTTGCCGGTGTTCGCGGGCGAGCCCGCTCCCACAGGAGAGTTGTGGTGCCTGGTTACTCAGCGATCAGCCAGTCCATGCGGTAGCTGCCGTCGGTCTGCGCCAACTCCTTGGCCAGCCACGGCAGCAGCTCCTTGAGCTCTTCTTCCAGCCCCCACGGCGGGTTGGCGATGGCGAGGCCAGAGCCATTGAGCCCCTGCGGGCTGTCCTGGTGATGCACATACAGCTCGACCCGCAGCAGTTTCGGCGCACCGGTGCTGGTCAGGTCCTGATAGTAGCGAGTCAGCGAGCGCTGGTCCTTGATCGGGTACCAGATGGCCGCAACAGTCTGGCGCATGCGGCCAATCGCCTCTTTCATGGCATTGGTGCAGCGCTTGAGCTCATCGGCCTGCTCGAACGGCGGGTCGATCAGCATGATCGCGCGCTTTTCCTGCACGGGCAGCAAGGCACGCGGCACATGCCAGCCTTCGCCCAGGTGCACGAACACGCGCGGGTCTTTTTTCATGTTCTCTTTGAGCAGCGGCCCGTCTTCGGGGTGCTTCTCGTTGAGCAGGGCACGGTCTTGCTGGCGCATCAGGCGGCGGGCCAGCTCGGGCGAGCCGGGGTAGTAGCGCAGTTCGCCGTCGGCGTTCAGGCGCTTGATGACACGCAGGTAATCGGCAGCCATGGCTGGCAGGTCGTCACGATTCCACAGGCGGGCGACACCTTCCAGGTATTCGCCGGTGCGGGTTGCCTGGTCGCCTTGCAGGTCGTACAGACCAAGCCCTGCGTGGGTATCGATGTAGGCGAACGGCTGCTCTTTACGCGACATCAGGGCAATGAGGCGGGTCAGCACGATGTGTTTGAGGACGTCGGCGTGGTTGCCGGCGTGGAAGGCGTGACGATAGTTCATGGCAACTCCTGCGGGGGTGGCAAGTTTACCTTGCCTTGCAGGCGGAGTCAGGCCTTGCTGCTGATCGGTGGCGCCCGCGAAGCAGGCGCCGCCGATTCAACGGGTATTACTTGTCAGCGTGATAAGCCGCATCAGCGGTTTCGAAACGCTTGACCATCGACTGCGATGGGCTGCCCAGCTTGCTCACCAGCACAATGGCAATGCTGGCGAACAGGAAGCCCGGGATGATTTCGTACAGCCCGAGGGTGTCGAAGTTCTTCCACAGGATCACAGTCAGCGCACCCACCACGATACCGGCCAGCGCGCCGTTACGGGTCATGCCTTTCCACAGCACCGAAATCAGCACTACCGGGCCGAAGGCCGCACCGAAGCCAGCCCAGGCGTAAGCCACCAGGCCCAACACGCGGTTTTCCGGGTTGGCGGCCATGGCGATGGCGATCAGCGCAACGGCCAGTACCATCAGGCGGCCGACCCACACCAGCTCACCCTGCGAAGCGTTCTTGCGCAGGAAGGCTTTGTAGAAGTCTTCGGTCAGGGCACTGGAGCACACCAGCAGCTGGCAGCTCAGGGTGCTCATTACTGCCGCCAGAATGGCCGACAGCAGCACACCGGCGATCCATGGGTTGAACAGGATCTTGGCCAGCTCGATGAACACACGCTCGTGGTTTTCAGTTACCGGACCCGCCAGGTCAGGGTGCGCCGAGAAGTAGGCGATACCGAAGAAGCCCACGGCACAGGTACCGGCCAGGCACAGGATCATCCAGGTCATGGAGATACGGCGAGCGTTGGCAATCGACTTCACCGAGTCGGCAGCCATGAAGCGCGCCAGGATGTGCGGCTGGCCGAAGTAGCCCAGGCCCCAGCCCATCAACGAGATGATGCCGACGAAGGTCGCGCCCTTGAGCATGTCGAAGTTGGCCGGGTTCACCGCGTCGATGGCGGCGAAGGTGGTGTCGAAGCCACCGGTCGAGATCAGCACGATCACCGGGGTGAGGATGAGCGCGAAGATCATCAGCGACGCTTGCACGGTGTCGGTCCAGCTCACTGCCAGGAAGCCACCCACGAAGGTGTAGGCAATCGTGGCCGCAGCACCCGCCCACAGGGCAGTTTCATACGGCATGCCGAAGGTGCTTTCGAACAGGCGGGCACCGGCAACGATGCCAGAGGCGCAGTAGATGGTGAAGAACACCAGGATGACGATGGCCGAGATGATCCGCAGCAGGCCGCTGGTGTCTTCGAAGCGGCTGGAGAAGTAATCCGGCAGGGTCAGTGCATCACCGTTGTGCTCGGTCTGCACGCGCAGGCGGCCGGCGACGAACAGCCAGTTCAGGTAGGCACCGACGGTAAGGCCGATGGCGATCCAGGCTTCGGAAAGACCAGAGAAGTAGATGGCGCCCGGCAGGCCCATGAGCAGCCAGCCGCTCATGTCGGAAGCGCCAGCGGAAAGCGCGGTCACCACGCTGCCCAGGCTACGACCGCCGAGGATGTAGTCGGAAAGGTTGTTGGTGGAGCGATAGGCGGCGAAGCCGATCAGCACCATTGCCGCGATGTAGATCACGAAGGTGATCGTTAGTGGGTTGCCCATACGTGTGCCCTGGCGTTTGTTTTTATCTCATGCGCAACCGCAGCCACGGCGGTTGCACCCAGGCGGCGAATGCTATGCAACAACGCAAAGCGGGTGCAACCCTTTTTCATTTGCAAGTTGCACCTGCCCGTGCATTTTCCGATAAAGCTGCTTTTTTGCTCCTTTTTTGCGCATCAAGCCGTTTTTTCAGAATAAAAAGCACCGAAAACGTCCCTTTCCATCGTGTGGAAATGACTGTCAGACGAGTTGCACCTTTTACACAAAAAATTCGGGTTGCACCTGGTTGCACCCGAATTGTCCTACAGATACTCTTGACGCCAGCTTAGGCCACAACCGTGGCAATAACGAGGATAAGAAATGGCGACTACCACCCTTGGGGTCAAACTCGACGACCCGACCCGTGAGCGACTCAAAGCAGCTGCGCAGTCCATTGACCGCACGCCGCACTGGTTGATCAAGCAAGCGATCTTCAACTACCTGGAGAAGCTCGAGGGTGGTGCCACCCTGACCGAACTCAACGGTCATGTCAGCAACCTGGCCGACGACGCCGGCGAAGTCCAGGCAGACCACAGCCACCAGTGCTTCCTCGAATTCGCCGAAAGCATCCTGCCGCAGTCGGTACTGCGTTCGGCAATCACTGCCGCCTACCGCCGCCCCGAGCAGGAAGTGGTGCCAATGCTGCTGGAGCAGGCGCGCCTGAGCGCCCCGCTGGCAGAGGCCACCAACAAGCTGGCCGCCGGCATCGCCGAAAAGCTGCGCAACCAGAAGAGCGCTGGCGGCCGTGCCGGTATCGTTCAGGGCCTGCTGCAGGAATTCTCGCTGTCGTCCCAGGAAGGCGTGGCGCTGATGTGCCTGGCCGAAGCCTTGCTGCGCATCCCCGACAAGGGCACCCGCGACGCGCTGATCCGCGACAAGATCAGCACCGGCAACTGGCAGCCGCACCTGGGCAACAGCCCGTCGCTGTTCGTCAACGCCGCCACCTGGGGCCTGCTGCTGACCGGCAAGCTGGTCAGCACCCACAACGAATCCGGCCTTACCTCCTCGCTCACCCGCATCATCGGCAAGAGCGGCGAGCCGATGATCCGCAAGGGTGTCGACATGGCCATGCGCCTGATGGGCGAGCAGTTCGTGACGGGTGAAACCATTGCCGAAGCCCTCGCCAATGCCAGCCGCTTCGAGGCCAAAGGTTTCCGCTATTCCTACGACATGCTCGGCGAAGCGGCACTGACCGAGCACGACGCACAGAAGTACCTGGCGTCCTACGAGCAGGCCATCCACTCGATCGGCAAAGCCTCCCATGGCCGCGGCATCTATGAAGGCCCAGGCATCTCCATCAAGCTGTCGGCGCTGCACCCGCGCTACAGCCGCGCCCAGTACGAGCGCGTGATGGAAGAGCTGTACCCGCGCCTGCTGTCGCTGACCCAGCTGGCCAAGCACTACGACATCGGCCTGAACATCGACGCCGAAGAGGCCGACCGCCTGGAGCTGTCGCTCGACCTGCTTGAGCGCCTGTGCTTCGAACCGTCGCTGGCTGGCTGGAACGGTATTGGCTTTGTTATCCAGGCCTACCAGAAACGCTGCCCGTACGTGATCGACTACGTCATCGACCTGGCCAAGCGCAGCCGCCACCGCCTGATGATCCGCCTGGTAAAAGGCGCCTACTGGGACAGCGAGATCAAGCGCGCCCAGGTCGAAGGCCTGGAAGGCTACCCGGTCTACACCCGCAAGGTGTACACCGACGTGTCCTACGTGGCCTGCGCCCGCAAGCTGCTGGCCGTGCCAGAAGCCATCTACCCGCAGTTTGCCACCCACAACGCCCACACCCTGTCGGCCATTTACCACATTGCCGGGCAGAACTATTACCCGGGCCAGTACGAGTTCCAGTGCCTGCACGGCATGGGCGAGCCACTGTACGAGCAAGTGGTCGGCAAGGTTGCCGATGGCAAGCTGAACCGCCCGTGCCGCGTGTATGCACCGGTCGGCACCCACGAAACACTGCTGGCCTACCTGGTACGCCGCCTGCTGGAAAACGGCGCCAACACCTCGTTCGTCAACCGCATCGCCGACCACTCGATTTCCATCCAGGAACTGGTTGCCGACCCGGTCGCCAGCATCGAGCGCATGGGCACCCAGGAAGGCAGCATCGGCCTGCCGCACCCGCGCATCCCGCTGCCGCGTGAACTGTATGGCAGCGAGCGCGCGAACTCGGCCGGTATCGACATGGCCAACGAACACCGCCTGGCGTCGCTGTCCTGCGCCATGCTGGCCACCGCTCACAACGACTGGAAAGCCGCCCCGCTGCTGGCCTGCGCGGCCAGCCAAGGTGCCGCCGCACCGGTACTGAACCCGGCAGACCACCGCGACGTGGTGGGCCATGTACAGGAAGCTACTGTCGCCGATGTCGACAACGCCATCCAGTGCGCGCTGAATGCTGCACCGATCTGGCAGGCCACCCCGCCCGCCGAGCGCGCCGCCATTCTGGAGCGCACCGCCGACCTGATGGAAGCCGAAATCCAGCCGCTGATGGGCCTGCTCATCCGCGAAGCGGGCAAAACCTTCGCCAACGCCATTGCCGAAGTGCGCGAAGCCGTGGACTTCCTGCGTTACTACGCGGTACAAGCCCGCAACGACTTCAGCAACGACGCCCACCGCCCTCTGGGCCCAGTGGTATGCATCAGCCCGTGGAACTTCCCGCTGGCGATCTTCAGTGGCCAGGTGGCCGCTGCCCTGGCCGCCGGTAACCCGGTGCTGGCCAAGCCAGCCGAGCAAACCCCGCTGATCGCCGCCCAGGCCGTGCGCCTGCTGCTGGAAGCCGGCATCCCTGAAGGCGTGCTGCAACTGCTGCCAGGCCGCGGTGAAACCGTCGGTGCCGGCCTGGTGGGTGATGAGCGCGTCAAGGGCGTGATGTTCACCGGTTCCACCGAAGTGGCCCGCCTGCTGCAGCGCAACGTCGCCGGCCGTCTGGACAACCAGGGCCGCCCGATCCCGCTGATCGCCGAAACCGGTGGCCAGAACGCCATGATCGTCGACTCCTCGGCACTGACCGAGCAGGTGGTGATCGACGTGGTGTCCTCGGCCTTCGACAGCGCCGGCCAGCGTTGCTCTGCCCTGCGCGTGCTGTGCCTGCAGGAAGACTCCGCCGACCGCGTGATCGAAATGCTCAAGGGCGCCATGGCCGAAAGCCGCCTGGGCTGCCCGGACCGCCTGGCCGTGGACATTGGCCCGGTGATCGACGCCGAAGCCAAGGCCGGCATCGAGAAGCACATCCAGGGCATGCGCGAGAAAGGCCGCTCGGTCTATCAAGTGGCAATCGCCGATGCCGCCGAGATCAAGCGCGGCACCTTCGTGATGCCAACCCTGATCGAACTGGAAAGCTTCGACGAGCTGAAGCGCGAAATCTTCGGCCCGGTGCTGCACGTGGTGCGCTACAACCGTCGCAACCTGGACCAGTTGATCGAGCAGATCAACAACTCCGGCTACGGCCTGACCCTCGGCGTGCACACCCGCATCGACGAGACCATCGCCAAAGTCGTGGAAACCGCCAACGCCGGCAACATGTACGTCAACCGCAACATCGTCGGTGCGGTGGTGGGTGTGCAGCCGTTCGGTGGTGAAGGCCTGTCTGGTACCGGCCCGAAAGCCGGCGGCCCGCTGTACCTGTACCGCCTGCTGTCGACCCGCCCGGCCGACGCGATTGGCCGTCACTTCCAGCACCAGGATGGCGAAGGCAAGCCGGACCGCACCCTGCACGATCAGCTGATCAAGCCGCTGCACGGCCTGAAGGCCTGGGCAGAAAGCAACCAGCTGGCCGACCTGGCCGCGCTGTGCAGCCAGTTCGCCAGCCAGTCGCAGAGCGGCATCGCCCGCCTGCTACCAGGCCCGACCGGCGAGCGCAACAGCTACACCATTCTGCCGCGCGAGCACGTGCTGTGCCTGGCCGACAACGAGGCCGACCTGCAGGCCCAGTTCGCTGCCGTGCTGGCGGTGGGCAGCTCGGCGGTATGGGCTGACGGCGAACCTGGCAAAGCCCTGCGCCAGCGCCTGCCGCGTGAGCTGCAGGCCAAGGTGAAGCTGGTTTCGGACTGGAACAAGGATGAAGTGGCGTTCGACGCCGTGATCCACCATGGCGACTCGGACCAGCTGCGCGGTGTTTGCCAGCAGGTGGCCAAGCGCGCCGGGGCGATCGTGGGTGTGCACGGGCTGTCCAGCGGGGATCACCAGATTGCGCTGGAGCGGTTGGTGATCGAGCGGGCGGTGAGTGTGAACACTGCTGCTGCGGGCGGTAATGCCAGCTTGATGACCATTGGCTGATAGCTGTTGGAAAAAAGGAGAGCTTCGGCTCTCCTTTTTTATGGGCGCATGGTTTGAGATGTTCAGGTGCGCCTTCGCCAGAGCCACCAAAGACTCCAGGCTTTAGCTCCTTCAGAAGCAACGAGAAGGGTCAACCAAATCCACGTACTGGTATCAGGCAATAGCAAAATCAAGGAAAACGATGGAATTATAAAGAAAATGCGAAAAGGAATTTGTACACCAGCCAAGTAGAGCCCGGAGACTCTTCCCAAGCAAAGCAATATACTACTGGCGATAAGGGATATCTGGACGACTAGCCCCATCCAAATCATAAATTCAAGCCCTCCCCCCCAACGCTCCATGTTTGCAAGGGCAGAATTGAGGTCGCTCACAAAGGGTGTCACACCTCTATTCAAGCTACTGAATACCACGAACGAAACGTAAAAAGCATCCATACCACCCCAAAGCAAACCGACCAACCGCGTTGGCTTTGTCAAATCCATGTTCCAGGTCATTTTTGTTTTAACTCATACTCTTCGTTTGCGATTACTGGCCGCCAATGCCATGATGACCCCGACACATCCCATGCATCATCAGCCTCAACATAAATTTGCGTGATTTTCCGCTCCATACCATATCTATGAATTACTGAAGACAATGCAAAGTTGCGTTCTTCAGCGTTAAGCGGCACCCACTCCTGTGTTACGGTCCGCGTCGTATTGGCAAAATCTTTCCCTGACGATAAGAAAACTCGACCTTCATCGCCCCTCGACACTAGGAAATTTGCAACAAAGGCAGCACTCGAAGCAAATTTATTAACATGCATAGATGTTATCTTCCACTTTCCCGGACCACTCATCTCAGAGACAGTACTAATCAAATGATCGCCGTCATTTTGCCTACTACAAATTCTTGCATACCAATTCTCTTCGATATTTATCGGCTTGAATGGTTCATCTTTAATCAGCATCCACTCGCCTGACGCAACCGGCCTGAGTGCTCTATCAATTTGATCACCCACAAGGCTAACCGAGCTATAATACAGACCACACTCCTTCAGGAGCTCAGTTACACCATATATCTCTCGAACATAGCCTCTACTTATCAAATTATCTCTAATTATCGAGACCGCAAAGAATGGATCTTCGACTTTGCGCAGATCTTCTTTCTTGACAGCTGTCCAGCGAGCGAGCTTTTCCATTGCCAATCCTCAATTCCAAAGACTGACATTTACATGGTTTAACTCAAGAAAGCCGCATGGCAACGTCCGAAAATATTGTGGGAAATTTCTCTGGCCTGCGTAGGAAATAAGATCTGAACAGATGCCAGACCGCTAGATCTCATTGAGTTTTCTTAACCCATATCACCCAAACCTATTAACCTGTCCCCGCCCCTCCACCCCCCCTACACTCGCAGCATCCCGCCTCAGGACTGCCACCATGCCCGAGACCCTGCTCAGCCCCCGCAACCTCGCCTTCGAACTCTACGAAGTCCTCGACGCCGAAGCCCTCACTCAGCGCCCGCGTTTCGCCGAACACAGCCGCGAAACCTTCGACGCCGCGCTGACCACTGCCCGCACGATCGCCGAAAAGTTCTTCGCTCCGCACAACCGCAAGGCCGATGAAAACGAGCCGCGCTATGTGGACGGCCGGGCCGAACTGATCCCGGAGGTGAAACCCGCGGTCGATGCCTTCCTCGAAGCCGGCTTCCTCAACGCCAACCGCGATTTCGAAGCCGGCGGCATGCAGCTGCCCAGCCTGGTCTCACAAGCCTGCTTCGCCCACTTCCAGGCCGCCAACGCCGGCACCACGGCCTACCCGTTCCTGACCATGGGCGCGGCCAACCTGATCGAGAGTTTTGGCACCGACGAGCAAAAGCGCCTGTTCCTGCAGCCGATGATCGAGGGCCGCTATTTCGGCACCATGGCGCTGACCGAACCCCACGCCGGCTCGTCGCTGGCCGACATCCGCACCCGGGCAGAACCTGCCGGCGACGGCAGCTACCGGCTCAAGGGCAACAAGATTTTCATCTCCGGCGGCGATCACGAACTGTCCGACAACATCGTGCACATGGTGCTGGCCAAGCTGCCGGACGCACCGCCCGGGGTGAAAGGCATCTCGCTGTTCATCGTGCCGAAATACCTGGTGAACCAGGACGGCAGCCGTGGCCCACGCAATGATGTGCTGCTGGCCGGGTTGTTCCACAAGATGGGCTGGCGCGGTACCACCTCTACCGCGCTGAACTTCGGTGACAACGGCGAGTGCGTCGGCTACCTGGTCGGCCAGCCGCACCAAGGCCTGGCCTGCATGTTCCAGATGATGAACGAGGCACGCATCGGCGTCGGCATGGGCGCGGTGATGCTCGGTTACGCCGGTTACCTGTACTCGCTGGAGTACGCCCGCCAGCGGCCGCAGGGCCGGCTGCCGGATAACAAAGACCCGCACAGCCCGGCCGTACCGATCATCGAGCACAGCGATGTGAAGCGCATGCTGCTGGCACAGAAGGCCTACGTCGAAGGCGCCTTCGACCTGGGCCTGTACGCCGCTCGCCTGTTCGACGACACCCAGACCGCCAGCGAAGAAAGCACTCGCAAGCAGGCTCAGGAATTGCTCGACCTGCTGACCCCTATCGTCAAATCCTGGCCCTCGGCCTTCTGCCTCAAGGCCAACGAGCTGGCCATCCAGATTCTCGGCGGCCACGGCTACACCCGCGAATACCCGGTGGAGCAGTACTACCGCGACAACCGCCTGAACCCGATTCACGAAGGCACCGAAGGCATCCAGTCGCTCGACCTGCTCGGCCGCAAGCTGGCGCAGAACAATGGCGCCGGCCTCAAGCAACTGATCCGCCTGATCGCCAGCACAGGCGAACGCGCCAGCCATCACCCGAACCTCGACCCGCTGCGCCAGCCGCTGGAGCAATTGGTCAACCGGCTGCAAAGCGTGACCCTTGCCCTGCTCGGCGACCTGGCTCAGGGCAAAGTTGCTGGTGCCTTGGCCAACTCGGCCCTGTACCTCAAGGCGTTCGGCCACTGCGTGATTGGCTGGCGTTGGCTGGAACAGGCCATTCACGCCGAGCTTGGCCTACTAAAGGGCAACGCCGCCGACCGCGACTTCTACCTCGGCAAGCTGCAAGCGGCGCGTTATTTCCTGACCTGGGAAGTACCGGGCTGCCATAATGAGCTGGCATTGCTAGAGGCGCACGACGACACTTGCCTCACCATGCAGGACGAGTGGTTCTAAGGGGGAGCCACCGTATACACGGAGGCTTGTGCATGTTTGATTCCAGCGCCCTGCTGCGCCAGCGCTTTGCCGCGCTGCGCAGCACGGCCGAATTGTTTTCCCTGCGCCATGTGAAACAGTCGCACCAGGCGCTGTCGGTTCGCCGCAACGTTGCCGAACCACCCTTCTTCAGCCAGGACGAAGGCGTCATGCTAACCGTGCGGGTCAATGGCGTGGAGGCTTACGCGGCCACCGCCGACCTGTCCCAGGCGGGCTTGCAACACGCGTTGGAGCAGGCCGAGGCCCTGGCCCGGCAGATCGCCCGGCACAGCTTGCTCGACCTGCGCGACCAACCCGTGACCAGCGCGCGGCACGACCATATCTCACCCAACTTCGACCAGCCCGTGCCGTCCCTCGCCGACTGCCTTGGCTTGCTTGCCGCCGAGTCGGCCAGCGTCCCCAAGGACGACCGCCTGGTGGACTGGCAAGCCAGCCTGGGCCTGACCCTGGTCGAGCAAACCTACCTGAACTCTGCCGGCGCCGAACTGCGCCATGCCCAGCGTTTCCTGTTCCCGGGGCTGGGCGTGACCGCCAGCGACGGGCAGGACAGCCAGAGCCGCAGCCTGGGCCGCGACAACTTCGGCCAGCAGGGTGGCTTCGAGATCATCGAGCGCTGCGGGTTGGTGGGCGCCGCCCGGCAGGTCGCCGACGAGGCGCTGCAACTGCTGCTGGCCCCCAACACCCCAAGCGGCCCGCGTGACCTGCTGCTGATGCCGGACCAGATGATGCTGCAGATCCACGAGTCCATCGGCCACCCGCTGGAAATGGACCGCATCCTCGGTGACGAGCGTAATTACGCTGGCACCAGCTTCGTCAAAGCCAGCGACTTCGGCCACCTGCAATACGGCTCCAGCCTGCTGAACGTGACGTTCGACCCGACCATCGGCGAAGAGCTGGCCAGCTACAGCTTTGACGACGACGGCACCCCGGCCAGCAAGCAGTTCCTGATCCGCGACGGCCTGCTGTTGCGCCCGCTGGGCGGCGCATTGTCGCAATTCCGCTCTGGCCTGGACGGCGTGGCCAACAGCCGCGCCTGTGGCTGGAACCGCGCACCGATCGACCGCATGGCCAACCTGAACATCGAGCCGGGCGACCAGAGCCTGGAGCAACTGGTGAAGGGCATCGAGCATGGCATCCTGATGCGCACCAACCGCTCCTGGTCCATCGACGATGCACGCAACAAGTTCCAGTTCGGCTGCGAATGGGGCCAGCTGATCGAAAACGGCGAGCTCAAGGGCATCGTCAAGAACCCCAACTACCGCGGCATCTCCGCACAGTTCTGGCGCAACCTGGCGGCGGTTGGTGACCGCAGCACCTTCCAAGTACTCGGCACGCCCAACTGCGGCAAGGGCGAGCCCAACCAGGTGGTGCGGGTCGGCCATGCATCGCCCGCCTGCGTATTCCGCCAGATCGACGTATTCGGAGGAGACGCCTGATGAAGCATGCTTTCGAAACCCTGGTCGGGGATGTGCGCGCCGCCCTGCAAGCAGGCGAGCAGTTCACCCTCGGCTACAGCGCCGAACAGTCGCAATTCGTGCGTTTCAACCATGCCAAGGTGCGCCAGGCCGGCACTGTAAGCCAGGCCAGCGCGCAACTGCGGTTGGTCCGTGATGGCCGCCAGGCGGAACAGCAGGTGACCTTGAGTGGCGACGCGCAACTGGACCGCCAGCGCCTTGCCGATGCCCTGACGCAACTGCGCCAGACCTTGCCGCTTTTGGCTGTCGACCCTTATCTGCGCCTGGACGAGACCGCCTGGCAGAGCCACAGCTTGCAGGAACACCCCCTGCCCGAGCTGAGCGACGTGCTCGCCCTGCTCGACCGCGAAGCAGGCGAGCTGGACCTGGTCGGTATCTACGCTGCCGGCCCGATCTGCCGGGGCTTTGCCAGTTCGTTCGGCGCCTTTGGCTGGCACCAGGCCAACAGCTTCAACTTTGACTGGAGCCTGTTCCACGAGAATGGCCAAGCGGTAAAGGCCAACTATGCCGGCCAAGTGTGGAACATCGACGGTTTCACGGCACGTTTGCGGCAGGCGCGGGAACAGCTGGGCTTCCTCGGTCGCCCGGCGATCACCCTCAAACCCGGCAGCTACCGTGCCTACCTGGCCCCGGCAGCCATGGACGAAATCGCCGGCATGCTGTGCTGGGGCGGTTTTTCCGCACAGGCCTTGGCCACTGGCAACAGCGCCTTGCAGCGCTTGTACAACGGCGATGCCCGGCTGAGCCCACGGGTGAGTTTCACCGAGCAGGTCAGCGGTTCGCTGAGCCCGGCGTTTTCCGATGAGGGGGCTCCACGCCTGGATGTGCCGTTGATTCAGCAAGGCGAGGCGCAGCAGAGGTTGATCAGTGCACGCAGTGCAGCCGAGTTCGCGTTGCTGCCCAATGGTGCCGATAGTTACGAATCGCCGTGTGCGCTGAGCCTGGCGCCGGGTAACCTTGCCAGCGAGCAGGTGCTTGAGCGGCTGGGTACCGGGCTGTACATCAGTAACCTGTGGTACCTGAACTACTCTGATCTGCCGGCGGCGCGCATGACGGGGCTGACCCGGTTCGCGACCTTCTGGGTGGAAAACGGGCAGATTCAGGGGCCGGTGAGCACCATGCGTTTCGATGACAGCCTGTACAGTTTGCTTGGCAGCCAGCTGGAGGACCTGACCTGCGAGCGCGAGATGATCCTGTCGACCAGCACCTATGGACAGCGCAGTACCGGGTCGAGTCATTTGCCGGGGGCGCTGGTCAAAGGCCTGACCCTGACATTGTGATAGGCCATTCCGGCCTCATCGCCGGCAAGCCAGCTCCCACAGGGACCGCACCCAGCCCAAGGCCTGTGGTTATCCTGTGGGAGCTGGCTTGCCGGCGATGAGGCCAGTACAGGCAATGCCGAACATTGAGGTTCCTCATGCCCGAACGCCCACCGCTAGACCCCGTCACCGCCCGCTGGATCCCCTGGGTGGTGGCCATCGCCTTCTTCATGCAGTCCCTGGACGGCACCATCCTCAACACCGCACTGCCGGCCATGGCCCGCTCGCTGGCCGAAGACCCGCTGCGCATGCAGGGCGTGATCATCGCCTACATGCTCACCGTGGCCCTGCTGATCCCTGCTTCGGGCTGGATCGCCGACCGTTTCGGCACCAAGCGCATCTTCTTCAGCGCCATCCTGCTGTTCAGCTTCGGTTCGCTGCTGTGCGCCGCAGCCAATAGCCTGGGCTTTTTGATCTTCGCCCGCGTCGTGCAGGGCCTGGGCGGTGCCTTGATGCTGCCGGTCGGGCGCCTGGTGGTGCTGCGCGCCTACCCGCGCAGCGAACTGGTGCGGATCATGAGTTTCATCACCATCCCCGGCCTGCTCGGCCCGTTGCTTGGCCCGACGGTGGGTGGCTGGCTGGTGGAAATCCTCAGCTGGCACTGGATCTTCCTGCTCAATCTGCCCGTCGGCCTGCTTGGCTGCTTTGCCGTGTGGAAGTTCATCCCGGACCTGCGCGGCGCCGAGCGCACCACGTTCGACGGCCCCGGTTTCCTGCTGTTTGGCGCCGCGATGGTACTGATCACCATCGCCATGGAAGGCCTGGGCGAGCTGCACCTGCCGCACTTGCGGGTGATGTTGCTGCTGTTCGCCGGCATGGCGTGCCTGGCCGCCTACTGGCTGCGTGCCGGGCGCGACCCGGAGCCTTTGTTCTCGCCCAGCCTGTTCCGCGTGCGCACCTTCGCCATCGGCATCCTCGGCAACCTGTTCGCACGCCTGGGCAGCGGTGCCCTGCCGTTCCTGGTGCCGTTGCTGCTGCAGGTCGCGCTGGGCTACTCACCGGCCCAGGCCGGCATGAGCATGATCCCGCTGGCGGCAGCGGCCATGCTGGCCAAGTCCGTTGCCCGCCCGCTGATCGAGCGCTTCGGTTACCGCATCATCCTCACCGGCAACACCCTGCTGCTGGGCCTGCTGCTGGCCAGCCTGGGGCTGGTCGACGAGCAGACGCCCTACGCCGTGCTGCTGATTCAGTTGGGCTTGCTGGGGGCGGTCAACTCGATGCAGTTCACCGCGATGAACACCGTGACCCTGATCGACCTGGACGACGCCAGCGCCAGCAGCGGCAACAGCTTGCTGTCGGTGGTCGCGCAACTGGCCCTGAGCCTGGGCGTGGCCTGTGCCGGCGCCTTGCTGGGCGGCTTTACCGCAGCGGGCAGCGCCGAAGGCGTGGAGTCCACCTTGGGCGCCTTCCAGCTGACGTTTGTCACCATCGGCGTGATGGCCATGCTGGCGGCAGCGATCTTCCTGCAACTGGCGCCCACGGACGGAAGGCGTGCCCGTCGTCCGGAAGAACACATGGAGTCGTAGGGCGAATGGCCATGAGGCTGGTAGACTGTGCGGCATTTTTCGCTTCGCACCGCAGGCCAGCCTCGTGACCACCGAATCCACCGCCTTTGCCACTCTGCCGTTGTCCGCCGCCATGCTGGCGAATCTGGACGCCCTCGGCTATGCCTCGATGACGCCGATCCAGGCCCAGAGCCTGCCGGTCATCCTCAAGGGCCAGGACCTGATCGCCCAGGCCAAGACCGGCAGCGGCAAGACCGCCGCCTTCGGCATCGGCCTGCTGAACCCGATCAACCCGCGCTACTTCGGCTGCCAGGCGCTGGTGCTGTGCCCTACCCGCGAGCTTGCCGACCAGGTGGCCAAGGAGCTGCGCCGCCTGGCCCGCGCCGAGGACAACATCAAGATCCTCACCCTGTGCGGCGGCGTTTCGCTGGGCCCGCAAATCGCCTCGCTGGAGCACGGTGCGCACATCATCGTCGGCACCCCGGGGCGTATCCAGCAACACCTGGACAAGGGCACCCTGGTACTCGATGGCCTGAACACGCTGGTGCTGGACGAAGCCGACCGCATGCTCGACATGGGCTTCTTCGACGCCATCGCCAGCATCATCGGCAAGACCCCGTCGCGCCGCCAGACCCTGCTGTTCTCGGCCACCTACCCGGCCGGCATCAAGCAACTGGCCGCCGACTTCATGCGCAACCCACAGCAGGTGAAAGTCGAAAGCCTGCACACCGACAACCAGATCGAACAGCGCTTCATCGAGATCGACCCGCAGCAGCGCCTGGAGGCCGTGACCCGCGTGCTCGGCCACTACCGCCCGCAGTCCTGCGTGGCGTTCTGCTTCACCAAGCAGCAGTGCGAGGACGTGGTTGCCCACCTGACCGCCAAGGGCATCGTCGCCCAGGCGCTGCACGGCGACCTGGAGCAGCGCGACCGCGACCAGGTGCTGACCATGTTCGCCAACCGCAGCAGCTCGGTGCTGGTGGCTACCGACGTGGCCGCGCGCGGCCTGGATATCGATGGCCTGGACATGGTCATCAACGTGGAGCTGGCGCGTGATGCCGAAATCCACGTACACCGTGTGGGCCGTACTGGCCGTGCGGGTGAGAAAGGTGTTGCAGTCAGCCTGGTGGCACCGGCCGAAGGCCATCGTGCCCAGGCCATCGAGGAGCTGCAGAAGAGCCCACTGCGCTGGGACCAGCTGGACAGCCTGAAGAACAAAGGCGGCGAGCCGCTGCTGCCGGTGATGAGTACCCTGTGCATTGCAGCCGGGCGCAAGGACAAGCTGCGCCCGGGCGATATTCTGGGTGCGCTGACCGGTGATGCCGGTATCCCGGGCAAACAGGTAGGCAAGATTGCCATCTTCGACTTCCAGGCGTTCGTTGCCGTGGAGCGGGCGCTGGCCAAGCAGGCCATGCAGCGGCTGAACAGCGGCAAGATCAAGGGCCGCGCCCTGAAAGTCCGTATCGTCTGACCTATTTTGGGGCCGCTTGGCGGCCCTTTCGCGACACAAGGCCGCTCCCACAGGGTATTGCGCAAATTTCATATGTTGTGCAATCCCTTGTGGGAGCGGCCTTGTGTCGCGAAAGGGCTGCAAAGCAGCCCCGGCTATCCATGAGGTAACACCGTGCATTCCACCGACGTCATCATCCTCGGCGCCGGCGCCGCCGGCCTGATGTGCGCCCAGCTCAGCGCCCGTCGTGGCCGCCGGGTGCTGCTGCTCGACCACGCCAACAAGCCCGGCAAGAAGATCCTCATGTCCGGCGGCGGGCGCTGCAACTTCACCAACATGTACACCGAACCGGCCAACTTCCTGTCGCAGAACACGCATTTCTGCAAATCGGCCCTGGCCCGCTACACCCAATGGGACTTCATCGAACTGGTGTGCAAGCACGGCGTGGCGTACCACGAGAAGAAGCTCGGCCAGCTGTTCTGCGACAACAAGGCCAGCGACATCCTCGACATGCTGCTGGCCGAGTGCGACGAGGCTGGCGCCGAAATCCGCATGCACACCAGCATCGAACAGATCGAAAAGACAGAAACCGGTTACCTGCTGCAGACCAGCGGTGGCCAGTTCGCCTGCCAGTCGCTGGTGATCGCCACCGGCGGCCTGTCGATCCCGACCCTGGGTGCCACCGGTTTCGGCTACCAGGTGGCGCGCCAGTTTGGCCACACCCTGTTGCCGACCCGCGCCGGGCTGGTGCCGTTCACCATCACCGAGCCCCAACTCAAGGCACTGTGCACCGAGTTGTCCGGCACCTCGCTGGACTGCACCGCCAGCTGCAATGGCAGCAGCTTCCGCGAGAACCTGCTGTTTACCCACCGTGGCCTGAGCGGCCCGGCGATCTTGCAGATTTCTTCGTTCTGGGAAGCTGGTGACACGGTGGAGATCAACCTGCTGCCCGACCGCGATGCGCTCACCTGGCTGCAACAGATGCAAACCGAGCGCGCCAACGCCGAACTGAAGACCGTGCTGGGCGAGGTGTTCACCCGCAAGCTGGCCAACCTGCTGGCCGAGCAGTGGTTCGAGTCCAGGCCGATGAAGCAGTACACCCCGGCAGAGCTGACACAGATCGCCGAAAAGCTGGCGAACTGGCAAGTGGTACCGGCCGGCACCGAAGGCTACCGCACCGCCGAAGTCACCCTGGGCGGCGTGGATACGCGCGAAGTGTCGTCCAAGACCATGGAGTCGCTGAAAAGCCCGGGGCTGTACTTCATCGGCGAAGTACTCGACGTGACGGGTCACCTGGGCGGCTTCAACTTCCAGTGGGCCTGGGCATCGGCCAACGCCGCAGCGCAGTTCGTGTAGAGTAGAATCCATTCAGCAGCACGGAACGCTTCTTGCTGGCCCGTGCTGCAATGCATTCTTCGCTTACTGCCTAGCAGGCCATCATGTCATCGAGCTCGTTCCGTCAGTCACTGCGTCGCCTGTGGGGCCAAGACAAGTTCAGCTACAGCATCCGGGTCACCATCGCCCTCACCGGCAGCCTGGCCCTGTGCTGGTACCAGAACGAGATGGCCCTGCTGATCCCCCTGTTCCTCGGCATCATCGCCAGTGCCCTGGCCGAAACCGACGACAGCTGGCAGGGCCGTCTCAGCGCCCTTGCCGTTACCCTCGTGTGTTTTGCCATCGCCGCGTTGGCGGTGGAGCTACTGTTCCCCTACCCCTGGGTTTTCGTTGTTGCCTTGGCCTTGGCCGCATTCGGCCTGACCATGCTCGGTGCCTTGGGCGAACGCTACGGTGCCATTGCTTCGGCGACCTTGATCACAGCGGTTTACACCATGATCGGCGTGGACCAGCGCGGTGGCCAGGTGACGGACTTCTGGCACGAGCCTTTGCTGCTGGTGACGGGGGCGGCCTGGTACGGGCTGCTGTCGGTGCTGTGGCAGGCACTGTTCTCCAACCAGCCGGTGCAGCAAAGCCTGGCCAAGCTGTTCTTCGAGCTGGGCAGCTACCTCAAGCTCAAGGCCAGCCTGTTCGAGCCGGTACGCACCCTCGACGTCGAGGCCCGGCGCCTTGAGCTGGCGCAGCAAAACGGCAAGGTGGTGGCGGCGCTCAACGCAGCCAAGGAAATCATCCTGCACCGGGTCGGCAACAGCCAGCCGAACTCCAAGGTCAGCCGCTATCTCAAGCTGTATTTCCTGGCCCAGGACATCCACGAGCGGGTCAGCGCCTCGCATTACCCCTATAACGCCCTGACCGACGCGTTCTTCCACAGTGATGTGATGTTTCGCTGCCAGCGCCTGCTGCGCAAGCAGGGTTCGTCCTGCCAGGAACTGGCGCGCTCGATTCGCCTGCGCCAGCCGTTCGTGCTGGCCAGCGGTTATCCCGAAGCCCTCGAAGACCTCAACGCTTCGCTAGAACACCTGCGCATCCAGAGCAACCCGGCCTGGCGTGGCCTGTTGCGTTCGCTGCGGGCACTGGCCGCCAACCTGGCAACACTGGACCGCCTGCTCAGCGCCGCCAGCAACCCGGACAGCCTGGCCGACGCCAGCGACAGCAGCCTGCTCGACCGCTCCCCACGCTCGCTTAAAGACGTGTGGACACGCCTGCGCACCCAGCTGACGCCGACCTCGCTGTTGTTCCGTCATGCCCTGCGCCTGCCGCTGGCGCTGTCGGTCGGCTACGGCATGGTGCACCTGATCCACCCCACCCAAGGCTACTGGATCATCCTGACCACGTTGTTCGTGTGCCAGCCCAACTACGGCGCAACCCGGCGCAAGCTGGTACAGCGCATCTTCGGCACCGCCGTCGGCCTGACAGTGGGCTGGGCGTTGTTCGACCTGTTCCCCAACCCGGTCATCCAGTCGCTGTTCGCCGTGGTCGCCGGGGTGGTGTTCTTCGTCAACCGCACCACCCGCTACACCCTGGCCACGGCGGCGATCACCCTGATGGTACTGTTCTGCTTCAACCAGATCGGCGATGGCTATGGGCTGTTCCTGCCGCGCCTGTTCGATACCCTGGTGGGCAGCCTGATCGCCATCCTGGCGGTGTTCCTGTTCCTGCCTGACTGGCAAGGGCGGCGGCTGAACAAGGCACTGGCCAATACCCTCGCGTGCGCCAGCGTATACCTGCGCCAGATCATGCAGCAGTATGCCCACGGCAAGCGCGACGACCTGGCCTACCGCCTGGCCCGGCGCAATGCCCACAACGCCGACGCGGCGCTGTCCACCACCTTGGCCAACATGCTGATGGAGCCTGGGCATTTCCGTAAGGAAGCGGATGTGGGCTTCCGTTTCCTGGTACTGTCACACACCCTGCTCAGCTACCTCTCCGGGCTGGGTGCACACCGCGACACGGCGTTGCCGGCGGAGGTCCAGGAGCAGCTGATCGAAGGCGCCGGGCAAAGCCTGGCCAGCAGCCTGGACGAAATAGCCAATGGGCTGGCGGCGCGGTTGCCGGTGGCAATTCACAGTGATGAAGAAGAGGCGCTGGCCAATGCCCTGGAGCTGATGCCGGAAGAGCTGGATGAGCATCAGCGGCTGGTGCAGACGCAGTTGGCGCTGATTTGCCGCCAGCTGGGGCCGTTGCGGACCTTGGCGGCGCATCTAATCAAGGAAGGTGCGCCTGCCTGAGAGCAGGCGCAACCTTCAGAAACCATGCTGGCGCAGCAACCGCGCGTAACTGCCATCCGCCTTCATCGCCGCAATCGCCTGCTCGAACCCCTCGACAATCCGCGCATGCCCCGGGTGCTTCAGGCTAACCAGAATATGCAGGGTGTTCTCCCCCAACGGCGGCTCCACCAGCATCACCCCATCGCGCACGTCCTGCGGCTCACGCTGCAAGTTGTAACGCGCCACATACTCGTCCTCCACCGCCAGGTTCACCCGCCCGGCCGCCAGCATGCGCACCGCCGACGAAAAGTTGCGCACCGGCACCTTGTTCAACCGGGTATCGCCGTCGAATTCAGGTGAGTAGGCGTAATCACGCACCACAGCAATACTGTAGGGGTACAAGTCCGACTGGTGCTGATAGCGGAATGGCTCGCCCGTGCGTTGCAGCAGGCGAATACGGTTAGTCAGGTAAGCGCTGGAGAACTGCCCGATACGGGCACGCGAGTCGTTCTGCCAGGCATTGATCAGCACGTCGTAACGCCCTTCACTCACCCCCAGCAACGCCCGGGCCCAAGGCGCTTCTTCGAACGTAGTGGCATAGCCCGCGCGGGCCAGCGCCGTGGTGACAATGCTGGTAGCCAAGCCCCCGCCCGGCATGCTGGTATCAGTGAACGGCGGCCAGCTGTCGGCCACCAGGCGCAGCTTGTCGTGAGCCGCGACGGGTGTTGCCAGCATCATTGCCAGTAATCCCAGAACACAAAGCAGTGGCCGCATGCTCACGTCCTTTCGCAATGGGGGGCACACACTGTCGATGAGATTACACAAAGCCGTCGCCGAGGGCAGCGGCCAATAGTGTCATTTAGCCTCTATTTTGGCCGAAGGGCATAGCCCATGCGATGATCGACGGCTCACTCAAGGAGTTCGCGCCTATGTCCATCGACTGGCTCTGCAAGCACCACACCGACCTCGGCAAGGACCAGCTCTACGCCATTCTGCAGTTGCGCACGGAAGTATTCGTGGTAGAGCAGCGCTGCGCCTACCAGGAAGTGGACGGCCAGGACCTGACGGGCGATACCCTGCACCTGATGGCCTGGCAGGATGACAAGCTGGTCGCCTACCTGCGCCTGCTCGATCCGCAGTCACAGGGCGGGGATGTGGTGATCGGGCGAGTGGTGACTTCGCCGTCAGCGCGCGGGCTGAAGCTGGGGCATCCGTTGCTGCTCAAGGGGCTGGAGGCGGCTGAGCATTGCTGGCCAGGCGTACCGGTTTACCTGTCGGCGCAAGCGCATTTGCAAGGGTTCTATGCCCGCCACGGGTTTGCGGTGGTGGGAGAGGAATACCTTGAGGACGATATTCCGCATATCGGGATGCGCAAAGGTTGAGATTGCCGGGGCCAGTCTGAGGCCCCGGAACTTCACGGGTAGCCCAGGACTTCGCGGATCTGCCGCAGGTGCTGGATGATCCACTGCTTGTCGATCGCCCCCCAGTCATGAATGCGGTAATGCCCGGCATGGTTGCGTGCGCCTTCCTGCTGCTCGAACTCGCAGACGATGTCCAGGTCGGCCAGGGCGGCGATGGTGTCCTGGGCCGTGCGCCGTGGCATCCCGGTGGCCTCCATCAACGCGGGTACGCTGGTCGCGGTCTGGCTGTCGATCAGCCAGGCCACGTACAAACGGCGGTAGAAGCTGCTCTTGGTCTTGCTCACTTCCATGCTGCGTGGTCCTTAAACGTTGCCCGGCAGCTCCCGATAAGTCAGGTAGACGCGCAGGTCGAATTCCAGTTGGTGGTAGTCCGGCTCCATGTGCTGGCAGAGCTGGTAGAACGCCTTGTTGTGATCGCGCTCGCGCAGGTGCGCCAGTTCGTGCACCACGATCATGCGCAAGAACTGTGGCGCGGCCTCCTTGAACAACGAGGCAATGCGGATTTCCTTTTTCGCCTTGAGCTTGCCGCCCTGCACCCGCGACACCGCCGTATTCAGGCCCAAGGCCCGATGGGTCAGGTCGAGGCGGTTGTCGAACAATACCTTGTCCAGGCCCGGCGCGGTGCGCAGGTACTGCTGGCGCAGGTCCTGGGCATAGCCGTACAGCGCCTTGTCGCTTTGCACGTCATGGCGGTCGGGGTAGCGTCGCTGCAGGTACTCGCCCAGGCGGCCGCTGTCGATCATCTGCCGCACCTGCGCTTGCAGGTGCGGGGGGTAGGCTTGCAAGTAACGTAATACGGTCATGGCGCTGCATTCGGCGTAACGAATGCCGATTCTAGCCAATCATGGCCCTGGCCACGAGAAAATTGCCGGAAAGCCGCTGGCGTCCGCTGCGATCATTGGGTAAGCCACCAGGAAGCCCTGCACATATTCACAGCCATTGGCCTTGAGCCAGGCCGCCTGAGCCGGGGTCTCCACCCCTTCGGCAATCACCGTGATGCGGTAGTCGGCACACAGGCCAATCACACTGCGGACCAAGGCCGCATCCACCGCCGAGTCGGGCAGGCGTGCCACCAGGTGGCGGTCAAGCTTGAGGGTGTCGATTGGCAGGTCGCGCAGCATGCGCAATGAACAGTCACCCGCACCAAAGTCATCCAGCGCCACCCTCACCCCCAACTCGCGGAGGCGGTGTATCTGCTTCACGGCCGCATCGATGTTGTACATCAACGAGGTTTCCGCCACTTCCACCTCCAGCTGCGCCGGGTCCAGTTGGTAAAGCTGGATGACCCGCTGCAACTCTTCAACCAGGCCGGGCATGACGAACTGCGCACGGCTCAAACTGATGCCGAGTACCAGGTCTGCGGGGAAGCGTTCGTACCAGGCCTGGCGCTGAGCGGCCCCCTGCCGATAAATCCAGCTGGCCAGGCGGTTGATCAGCCGCGCTTCCTCCAGCAACGGAATGAACAGCCCCGGCGGCACGTCGCCGACGCTGGGGTGCTGCCAGCGCAACAATGCTTCGAAACCACGCAGACGGCCATCGATGAACGACACCTGCGGCTGATAGACCAAGGTGAAGTCCTGCTGCTCGATGGCGGTGCGCACGCTGTCTTCAAGCATCAGGCGCGAACGTGCCCGGCCGTTGAGTTCCTGGTCATAGAAGCGGTACTGCTGGCGCCCGGCCTGCTTCGCGGCGTACATCGCCGCATCGGCTGCACGCAACAGGCCTTCCACATTGGCGCCGCAGTCCGGGTAGGTGGCGATGCCGATGCTGACCCCAAGGCTCACATCGAGCCCTTCGATCTGGTGACTGATCGAAATACGCTCAAGCAATTTCTCGGCATATCGCCCTGCCTGCTCGGGGTAAGGCAGGCTATCAAACAGCGCGGTAAATTCATCACCGCCCATCCGCGCCAGCAACGCCTCGCTACCCAGGCAGTCCTTGAGTTGCTCGCCTACCCAGCGCAGCACGCGGTCACCGGTTTCGTGGCCCAGCGAGTCGTTGATGCGCTTGAAGCCATCCAGGTCCATGTACATCAGCGCCTGCGCCTTGTCCGAGCGCTCGTTACGCAGCAGCGCACCTTCGGCGGCCTGGTAGAAACCCCGCCGGTTGAGCAACCCGGTGAGCGGGTCGGTAACAGCCTGGTACTCCAGCTGCTGGTGCAGGTTGCGCACCACCGACATGTCCAGCACCGTCACCACCATGGCCTGCTGATCGGCCGGCAGCGGTGCACAGGACAGCGCCACCGGCACCAGCTCGCCCCCCAAAGTGCGCAACTGGGCATCGTGTACGCGGAAAATGCGCCGCCCCAGGTAGGCCTGGTAGAAGTCGGACTCACCCCACAGGCTGGCATTGGCCAGTTGCACCAGGTCAAGCAGGTGAGCGCCCTGCAATTGCTGCACCGGTGCCGCCAGCAAGCGCGAAATGGCCGGGTTGGCAAAACTGATGACACCTTGGGCATCTACCACCAGGATGCCCTCGGCAGCATTCTCCAGGATCGATGCGTTGAATGCCCGCGCGGCCTCCAGCTCTCGGCTCAGACGTTGCAGCATGCGCCGGTTGCGCTGCTGTTCGAGCAAGGCCTGAACCTTGGGCTTGAGGATTTGCGGGTCGAACGGCTTGAACATGTAATCGACGGCGCCGCTGGCGTAGCCTTTGAGCACGGCGGCTTCGGATTGTTCGTTGGCGGTGAGGAAGATAATCGGGGTCAGCCGGGTGCGTTGGCTGCCACGCATTAGCCGGGCGACTTCGAAACCGTCCATTTCCGGCATTTGCACATCCAGCAGGACCAAGTCGACATCGTGTTCGAGCAACGCACTCAAGGCTTCCATCCCTGAGCTTGCCGTCAACACTTGCCAATCCTGCCGGGCCAGCAAGGCCCGCATGCTGATGAGGTTCTCGGGGTAGTCGTCTACCACCAGAAGAACCGAGCTGCCATCCAGTGGCTGTGGTTGAGCTTGAGCGCCATCCATGCTGCTTCTCTGTTATGTGACCGACTTCAAAATACGGTTGGATCCATTAATACTCTAGACCCGAGGCCGTAACGCGCAATGCAATCAGAACGCTATCAGTGGCTCAACTGTACGGTAGCCGACTAACGGTCAGTCTGCCGGGATTATGTGCAGGTTCTGTCGCCCATAAAAAAACCCGCATCGCTGCGGGTTTTTCATGCTGCCGGTCGATCAGTTGACCTTGGCGGCCAGCTCACCTTTCAGGTAGCGCTGGTACATGCCTTCCAGGGAGATCGGCTTGATCTTGGAGGCATTGCCGGCGGTGCCGAAGGCTTCGTAACGGGCGATGCACACGTCGCGCATGGCCTTGACGGTTTCACCGAAGAACTTGCGTGGGTCGAACTCGCTCGGGTTGGTCGCCATCAGGCGGCGCATGGCACCGGTAGAGGCCAGACGCAGGTCGGTGTCGATGTTGACCTTACGTACGCCGTACTTGATGCCTTCGACAATCTCTTCAACCGGTACACCGTAGGTTTCCTTGATGTCGCCGCCGTACTGGTTGATGATCGCCAGCCACTCTTGCGGTACCGAGGAAGAACCGTGCATCACCAGGTGGGTGTTGGGGATGCGCTTGTGGATTTCCTTGATGCGGTCGATGGCCAGCACGTCACCGGTAGGTGGCTTGGTGAACTTGTAGGCACCGTGGCTGGTACCGATGGCGATCGCCAGGGCGTCGACCTGGGTCTTCTTGACGAAGTCGGCAGCCTCTTCCGGGTCGGTCAGCATCTGGCTGTGGTCCAGCACGCCTTCGGCGCCGATGCCGTCTTCTTCACCGGCCATGCCGGTTTCCAGGGAACCCAGGCAGCCCAGCTCGCCTTCTACCGAAACGCCACAGGCGTGTGCCATGGCAACGGTCTGCTGGGTAACGCGGACGTTGTACTCGTAGTCGGTCGGGGTCTTGCCGTCTTCACCCAGCGAGCCGTCCATCATCACCGAGCTGAAGCCCAGCTGGATCGAGCGCTGGCAGACGTCAGGGCTGGTGCCGTGGTCCTGGTGCATGCACACCGGGATGTGCGGGAATTCTTCGATGGCCGCCAGAATCAGGTGGCGCAGGAACGGGGCGCCAGCGTATTTGCGGGCACCGGCCGAAGCCTGGACGATCACCGGGGAGTCGGTCTTGTCGGCCGCTTCCATGATGGCGCGCATCTGCTCGAGGTTGTTGACGTTGAAAGCTGGTACGCCGTAACCGAACTCGGCGGCGTGGTCCAGCATCTGGCGCATGCTAATGAGTGCCATTGTGTATCTCTCTCCCGACAAGCGTCGTTTGTTTCGTGCAAGCCTGCCGCAGGGGCGGTTGCTGTTCAAGTAGTGTGGGCCACCGTCGCGGCCCGGCCAGTCACGGTGCCTTGCAGCCCCGCCCAATCAGATCGTTGGTTGCCACCCAGTACACCAGGCCTTCTTCGCCCTTGGTGTGGAAGGCCAGCATGCCATCGCTGTACAGCGCACCCGAGGCACCCGGCTCGGACTTGAGCCGGTAGACCTGGTCGCCGCCACCAAGGCGCACGTCGACCTGGTCGCGTTGTGCATCGGCGAAGCGCCACAGCACTTCGGCCTGGGTGTCGCAGACCCAACGGGTCCAGTTGTCTGCCGGGGCGGGTTGCGCCGGCTGCAGCAGTGAGCATCCTGCCAGTGTCGCCAGGGCCGTCACGGCCAAAAGCGCTTTCATTACATATCCTCTAGATGACCACACAGCGGTCGCTTGGTTGCCTGAGCCGACGAAACGCCGGGGTCAAGGGCAACCCGGCGCCTTGCGCTGGTGGTCTTCGTCGTACTTTTCCAGGCCTTCCGGGCCCACGCGCTTGCTGATGACCGGCACGGTTTCGGCCTGCCATTCGGACTGATAGCAGCCGCCCTTGGGCGAATGCGCCGGATCGGCATCAGAAGCCGGGCTGCCAGAGCAGGCGCTCAGCAGGCCGGCCAGCATCATCACAGGCAATTGCTTGACCATCAGGCCACTCCCTTTGCCAAGCGCCGACGTCATCAGGCCTTGGCCCGCTCTTCCAGGATTGCCACGGCGGGCAGGACCTTGCCCTCGACGAACTCGAGGAAGGCACCACCACCGGTAGAAATGTAGGAGATTTGCTCGCTGACGCCATATTTGTCGATGGCTGCCAGGGTGTCACCGCCACCGGCGATGGAGAATGCAGCGCTGTCGGCGATGGCCTTGGCCAGTACCTGGGTGCCGTTGCCGAACTGGTCGAACTCGAACACGCCGACCGGGCCGTTCCACAGGATGGTCTTCGACGACTTCAGCAGCTCGGCGAAGTTGGCCGCGGTTTGCGGGCCGATGTCCAGGATCATGTCATCGGCTGCCACGTCGGCAATGGCCTTGACGGTAGCTTCGGCCGTTTCGGCGAATTCCTTGGCAACCACCACGTCTACTGGCAGTGGCACGCTGACCTTGGCGGCGATGGCCTTGGCGGTGTCGACCAGGTCAGGCTCGTACAGCGACTTGCCCACCGGGTGGCCAGCAGCGGCCAGGAAGGTGTTGGCGATGCCGCCGCCGACGATCAGCTGGTCGCACACGGCGCTCAGGCTGTTCAGCACGTCCAGCTTGGTGGACACCTTGGAACCGGCAACGATGGCCGCCATCGGCTTGGCAGGCGCCTTCAGGGCTTTGCCCAGAGCGTCCAGCTCGGCAGCCAGCAGCGGGCCGGCAGCAGCGACCTTGGCGAACTTGGCAACACCATGGGTCGAACCTTCAGCACGGTGAGCAGTGCCGAATGCGTCCATAACGAACACGTCGCACAGGGCAGCGTACTTCTGCGCCAGTTCGTCAGCGTTCTTTTTCTCGCCCTTGTTGAAGCGCACGTTCTCGAACAGCACCAGGTCACCGGCCTTGACCTCGACACCGTCCAGGTAGTCGGCAACCAGCGGCACGTCGCGGCCCAGGGCCTTGCTCAGGTAGTCGGCAACCGGCTTGAGGCTGTTCTCGGCAGAGAATTCGCCTTCGGTCGGGCGGCCCAGGTGCGAGCAGACCATTACCGCTGCGCCTTTCTCCAGGGCCAGCTTGATGGTCGGCAGCGCTGCCAGGATACGCGCATCGCTGGCTACCACACCGTCCTTCACAGGCACGTTGAGGTCTTCGCGGATCAGTACGCGCTTACCTTGCAGGTCGAGGTCGGTCATCTTCAACACGGTCATGAATGCAGTCCTTCAGGGCTGTTTGTTGCGGGTTGGGTGAACGACGTGCAGAAAGTGTTCGGCAACGTCGAGCATTCGGTTGGCAAAACCCCATTCGTTGTCGAACCAGGCCAGCAGGTTCACCAGGCGGGGGCCGGAAACACGGGTCTGGCTGGCATCGACGATGGCCGAATGCGGGTCATGGTTGAAATCACAGCTGGCGTGCGGCAGCTCGGTGTAGGCCAGCAAGCCTTTGAGCGGGCCTTCCAGTGCGGCCTCGCGCAATACCCGGTTGACCTCGGCCGCGCTGGTGTCGCGGGCGGTCTGCAGGGTGATGTCCAGGCACGAGACGTTGACGGTGGGCACGCGTACCGCTTTGGCCTGGATTCGCCCGGCAAGTTCCGGCAGCAGGCGCTCGATGCCACGCGCCAGACCAGTGGACACCGGGATCACCGACTGGAAGGCCGAACGCGTGCGGCGCAGGTCTTCGTGGTGGTAGGCGTCGATCACCGGCTGGTCGTTCATCGCCGAGTGAATGGTGGTGATCTGCACGTATTCGATGCCAAACGCCTGGTCCAGCACACGCAACAGCGGCACACCGCAGTTGGTGGTACACGAGGCGTTGGACACCAGGCGCTCGCTGCCGGTCAGGCAGGCCTGGTTGATGCCGTAGACCACCGTGGCGTCAACGTCGGCTTCGCTGGCCATGGGCTGCGAGAACAGTACCCGGGGCGCACCGGCGTCGAGGAAACGCTGGCCATCGGCGCGGGTGTTGTAGGCGCCGGAGCATTCCAGCACCAGGTCGATGCCGAGCGCTGCCCAGTCGATGCCTTCAGGGGTAGCACTGCGCATGACTTTCACGCAGTCGCCATTGATATGCAGACAATCGCCATCGACCTTCACCTCACCGGGGAAACGCCCGTGGGTGGAGTCGAAGCGAGTCAGGTATTCCAGGCTGGCCTGATCGGCCAGGTCGTTCAGCGCGACGATCTCGAAACCGGCCTTCGCCCCCCGCTCGAACAACGCGCGCAGGACACAGCGGCCGATACGGCCATAACCGTTGAGTGCAACTTTGTAGGGACGCAGGTGGGGCATAGGTAGCTCTTGAACTCCGGCAGTTGAACGGGGCCGCTACGCGGCCCATTCGCGGCACAAGGCCGCTCCCACAGAGGACTGCATGAGCAATACCCTGTGGGAGCGGCCTTGTGCCGCGAACGAGGGCCAAAGGCCCTCGCCTTCCTTGTATCAGTCTTCCAGCAGCTCTTCGGCAGTACCCAGGATGTTTTCCAGGGTGAAGCCGAATTCTTCGAACAGTGCCGAAGCCGGCGCCGACTCACCGTAGGTGGTCATGCCGATGATACGGCCTTCCAGGCCGACGTACTTGTACCAGAAGTCGGCGTGGGCCGCTTCGATGGCGATACGCGCCCCCACTTCCAGCGGCAGTACCGACTGCTTGTAGGCAGCGTCCTGGGCGTCGAACACGCTGGTGCACGGCATGGAAACCACGCGCACCTTGCGGCCTTGCTCGGTCAGCTTGTCGAACGCCTGAACGGCCAGGCCCACTTCGGAACCGGTGGCGATCAGGATCAGCTCCGGCTCGCCAGCGCAGTCCTTGAGCACGTAGCCACCACGGCTGATGTCAGCGATCTGCTGGGCGTCGCGTGCCTGGTGCTGCAGGTTCTGGCGCGAGAAGATCAGCGCCGAAGGGCCGTCCTTGCGCTCCAGGGCGTTTTTCCAGGACACGGCGGATTCCACCGCATCGGCCGGGCGCCAGGTGTCCAGGTTCGGCGTGCTGCGCAGGCTGGTCAGTTGCTCGATTGGCTGGTGAGTCGGGCCGTCTTCACCCAGGCCGATGGAGTCGTGGGTGTAGACGTGGATCACACGCTGCTTCATCAGTGCCGACATGCGCACGGCGTTGCGGGCGTATTCCATGAACATCAGGAAGGTCGCGCCGTAAGGCACCAGGCCACCGTGCAGGGCAACGCCGTTCATGATGGCGGTCATGCCGAACTCGCGCACGCCGTAGAACACGTAGTTGCCGCTGGCGTCATTGGCTTCGACGCCTTTGCAGCCCTTCCACAGGGTCAGGTTGGAGCCTGCCAGGTCAGCCGAACCACCCAGGAACTCGGGCAGCAGTGGGCCAAAGGCGTTCAGGGCGTTCTGGCTGGCCTTGCGGCTGGCAATGGTTTCGCCCTTGGCGGCCACTTCGTTGATGTAGGCCTGGGCCTTCTCGCTGAAGTCAGCCGGCAGCTCGCCGCTGTCACGGCGCTTGAATTCGGCAGCCAGTTCCGGGAAGGCCTTGGCGTAGGCGTCGAAACGCTGGTTCCAGTCGGCTTCGGCCTTGGCACCGGCGGCCTTGGCATCCCACTCGGCATAGATGTCGGCCGGGATTTCGAACGGGCCGTGGTTCCAGTTCAGTTCCTTGCGGGCCAGGGCGATTTCGTCGTTGCCCAGCGGAGCACCGTGGCAATCTTCCTTGCCCTGCTTGTTCGGCGAACCGAAACCGATGATGGTCTTGCAGCAGATCAGGGTCGGGCGGTCGCTCTTGCGCGCCGTCTCGATGGCCATCTTGATTTCTTCGGCATCGTGGCCGTCGACGTTGCGAATCACCTGCCAGTTGTACGCTTCGAAGCGCGCCGGGGTGTTGTCGGTGAACCAGCCGTGCACTTCACCGTCGATGGAGATGCCGTTGTCGTCGTAGAAGGCGATCAGCTTGTTCAGGCCCAGGGTGCCGGCCAGCGAGGCGACTTCGTGGGAAATACCTTCCATCATGCAGCCATCGCCCAGGAACACGTAGGTGTTGTGGTCGACGATGGTGTGGCCTTCACGGTTGAACTGGGCAGCCAGTACTTTTTCGGCCAGGGCGAAGCCCACGGCGTTGGCGATACCCTGGCCCAGTGGGCCGGTGGTGGTCTCGACGCCTGGGGTGTAGCCGTATTCCGGGTGGCCCGGGGTGCGGCTGTGCAGCTGGCGGAAGCCTTTGATGTCATCGATGGTGACGTCGTAGCCGGTCAGGTGCAGCAGCGAGTAGATCAGCATCGAGCCGTGGCCGTTGGACAGCACGAAGCGGTCACGGTCGGCGAAGCTCGGGTTGCTCGGGTTGTGCTTCAGATAGTCGCGCCAAAGCACTTCGGCGATATCCGCCATGCCCATAGGGGCACCTGGGTGGCCGCTGTTGGCCTTTTGCACGGCATCCATGCTGAGGGCACGAATGGCGTTGGCACGTTCACGACGGCTGGGCATCGCTGATCTCCTGGGGGGCTTGAATAGGTGGTGTCACGAAAAAAGGCGGCCATTTTCGCCCACTGGGGGGGCTTGGGGCAATGACGTATGGTCGCAGTCGGGGGATTTTCCTGTGATTGGCCTTCAATTCGGGGCAAAACCGGGATAACCGCCCCGCCCATCACTCAATATCAAAACTTTTTGATATTGGCCTTGCTAGGGCATTGATGCCTGTCTAGACTGCCGCCCCATGAACCTCCGTGCGCAATCGATCCCCGAGCAACGCGAAGCATTGGCCGCCCTGTGCAAGGCCAGTGGCGACGCGCTGCGCCTGAACGTATTGCGCGCCCTGGCCAACGACTCGTTCGGTGTGCTGGAACTGGCGCAGATCTTCGACATCGGCCAGTCGGGCATGAGCCACCACCTGAAGGTGCTGGCCCAGGCCGAGCTGGTGGCAACCCGTCGCGAAGGCAACGCCATCTTCTACCGCCGCGCCCTGCCCGACGGCCTGCGCCTCGGTGGCCGGCTGCACGCGGCGTTGCTTGAAGAAGTGGATGACATGGCCCTGCCGCCTGACGTGCAAGCGCGGATCGCCCAGGTGCAACAACGCCGCGCGGCCACCAGCCAGGACTTCTTCCTGCGTGTGGAAGAGAAGTTCCGCGCCCAGCAAGACCTGATCGCCGGCCTGCCGCAATACCGCGAAAGCCTGCTGACACTGCTCGACAAGCTCAATTTCGACCCGGCCGCCAGCGCCTTGGAGGTTGGCCCCGGCGACGGCGGCTTCCTGCCAGACCTGGCCCGGCGCTTTGCCCAGGTCTCCGCGCTGGACAACAGCCCGACCATGCTGGAGCTGGCGCGCCAGGTGTGCCAGCGCGAAGGGCTTCACAACGTCAACCTGCAGTTGGCCGATGCACTGGGTGCAACGGATGTGGCCGCCGACTGCGTTGTGCTGAACATGGTGCTGCACCATTTCAGCGACCCGGCCCTGGCCTTGCGCCAGCTGGCCAAACGGGTAAAGGCAGGCGGCAGCCTGCTGGTCACCGAACTGTGCAGCCATGACCAGGGGTGGGCGCGCGAAGCCTGCGGCGACCTGTGGCTTGGCTTCGAACAGGACGACCTGGCCCGCTGGGCCAACGCTGCCGGGCTGGCCCACGGGGACAGCCTGTACGTAGGCTTGCGTAACGGTTTCCAGATCCAGGTCCGCCATTTCCAGCGGACGGCTGGCGACATACACCATCGGTAAATTTCAGGAACCTTCGAGATGAGCGAATACTCCCTTTTCACCTCTGAGTCCGTGTCCGAAGGGCATCCGGACAAGATCGCCGACCAGATTTCGGACGCAGTCCTCGATGCCATCATCGCCCAGGACAAATACGCCCGCGTAGCCTGCGAAACCCTTGTCAAGACCGGTGTTGCCATCATCGCCGGCGAAGTCACCACTTCGGCCTGGGTCGACCTGGAAGACCTGGTGCGTAAAGTCATCATCGACATCGGCTACAACAGCTCCGACGTCGGCTTCGACGGCGCCACCTGCGCCGTGATGAACATCATCGGCAAGCAGTCGGTGGACATCGCCCAGGGCGTGGACCGCTCCAAGCCTGAAGACCAGGGCGCCGGTGACCAAGGCCTGATGTTCGGCTACGCCAGCAATGAAACCGAAGTGCTGATGCCGGCACCGATCTGCTTCTCGCACCGTCTGGTCGAGCGCCAGGCCGAAGCACGCAAATCCGGCCTGCTGCCATGGCTGCGCCCGGACGCCAAGTCGCAGGTCACCTGCCGCTACGAAAACGGCAAGGTCGTCGGTATCGACGCCGTGGTGCTGTCGACCCAGCACAACCCTGAGGTTTCGCAGAAAGACCTGCAAGAAGCCGTGATGGAGCTGATCGTCAAGCACACCCTGCCTGCCGAGCTGCTGCACAAGGGCACCCAGTACCACATCAACCCGACCGGCAACTTCATCATCGGTGGCCCGGTGGGTGACTGCGGCCTGACCGGCCGCAAGATCATCGTCGACTCCTACGGCGGCATGGCCCGCCACGGTGGTGGCGCATTCTCCGGCAAGGACCCGTCCAAGGTCGACCGTTCCGCTGCCTACGCTGGCCGCTACGTTGCCAAGAACATCGTTGCCGCCGGCCTGGCCGAGCGTTGCGAGATCCAGGTGTCGTACGCCATTGGCGTGGCCCAGCCGACCTCCATCTCGATCAACACCTTCGGCACCGGCAAGGTTTCCGACGACAAGATCATCCAGCTGGTGCGCGAGTGCTTCGACCTGCGTCCGTACGCCATCACCACCATGCTCGACCTGCTGCACCCGATGTACCAGGAAACCGCTGCCTACGGCCACTTCGGTCGCACCCCGCAGCAGAAGACTGTCGGCGACGACACCTTCACCACCTTCACCTGGGAGCGCACCGACCGCGCCCAGTCGCTGCGTGACGCTGCCGGCCTGTAAGTTTCCTACAGTGCCTGGCGAAAGCCCCTGCCGAGCGATCGGCAGGGGCTTTTTTGTGACATATCGGCTGACAATCGCGCTGCGGCAAGCACCAGTGAACCCGCCTAGGCTGGGGGCTCCTACACGCCACGCAAGGATGCTGGCCATGCGTTACCCTCTGTTGCTTACCCTGCTGCTGTTGCTGCAAGCCCCACTGGCCCGGGCCGAGCAGTGCCCCGACTGGTCTGCACAACACGTCGACGCCGAAGTAGCGCAACTGCGGGCCACACTCGCCCGCTGGGACGATCACTACCACCGACAAGGCGTTGCGCTGGTGGCCGACGCGCTTTACGACCAGAGCCGCCAACGCCTGGAGCATTTGCAGCAATGCTTTGGCCTGGCCACCGCTTCATCCCCCCTGGCCAGCGCGCGAGGCCCAATCCCTCACGCGGTACCGCACACCGGCATCGACAAGCTGGCCGACCGCCAGGCCGTCGCACGTTGGCTGGTCGGCAAAACAGGTGTATGGGTGCAGCCCAAGATCGACGGTGTTGCCGTCTCGCTCACCTATCGGCAAGGCCAGCTGGTGCAGTTGGTCAGTCGCGGAGACGGCGTGCAGGGGCACGACTGGAGCCGGCACATTCCCCAGCTGGGCACCCTCACCCGGCAGTTGCCTCAGGCAATCGACCTGCAACTGCAGGGTGAGCTGTATCTGCGCCTGGACCAGCATGTGCAAGCCCGGGCAGGCAGCGCCAACGCCCGCGGCACCGTGGCCGGGCTGCTCGCACGCAAACAGCTGACAACTGAACAAGGCGCCGGCATCGGCCTGTTCGTCTGGGACTGGCCGCACGGCCCCAGCCAGCAGGCTGAGCGCCTCAAGCAACTGGCGCAACTGGGCTTTCCGGAAAGCCTGCGCTACAGCATCGCCATCGGCACTACGGACGAAGCAGCCCATTGGCGCGACCACTGGTACCGCTCTGCCCTGCCCTTCGCAACCGATGGCGTGGTGCTGCGCCAGGGCGGTCGGCCGCCCGCAGCGCGCTGGCAGGCCAAGGCGCCTTACTGGATCGCGGCCTGGAAGTACCCCTACGCGCAGGCCTTGGCCGAAGTGCGTGACGTACGCTTCCGGGTCGGTCGCACCGGCAAGGTCACGCCAGTTTTGCAATTGCTGCCAGTCACCCTGGACGACCGACGCATTACCCAGGTGAGCCTGGGCTCGCTGGCGCGCTGGCACAGCCTCGACATCCGCCCCGGTGACCAGGTGGCCATCAGCCTGGCCGGGTTGACCATTCCGCGCCTGGAGCAGGTGGTGCATCGCGCAGTCGAACGCCAGGCGGTCAGCGCGCCGGCGCCCGACCGTTACCACGCCCACAGTTGCTGGCAGGCCAGCGAGGGCTGCGAGGAGCAGTTCATTGCCCGCCTGACGTGGCTCAGCGGCAAGCACGGGCTGGCCTTGCCACGCACCGGGCCTGGCACCTGGCGCCGGCTGGTGGACGCCGGGCTAGTGACATCGATGGCTGACTGGTTGTACCTGGATGCCGAGCGCCTGGGCCAGGTGGCAGGCATCAGTGATGCGACATCTGCGCAGTTGGCGAGCAGCTTCGATGCGGCCCGCTCACGGCCTTTTGCCCAATGGCTGCGCGGGCTGGGCACACCCCTACCGTCGAGCCTGCAGCTGGCAGGCGACTGGCCAGGGCTGGAAAAGCGCAGCAGCCGTGAATGGCAAGCCTTGGCCGGGATTGGCGAAAAGCGTGGGCAGCAACTGGCGGCGTTTTTTGCTGCCGATGAGGTCAAAGCCCTTGTCGCAGAGCTGGCCCTGGCAGGGATCAACGGGTTCCAGAACGGCAGCGAACCCATCGAGCAATGATTTTTTACCAATTTACTTGTAGGGAAACCCTGAGATCGCACCAGAAAAGACCGACAAGGGTTTCTAAATGGGCAAAACCAAGGCAGGATTTCCACCAACTTTTGCTGCCCCGCCCCGTCCAGGAGGCTTTTCATGAAACGTATTTCGACCCTTTTGCTGCTTGCGACACTTGGCCTGGCCGCAGGCACCGCACAGGCTGCCCAGCCGGATGCCGGCCTGACCGGCTGCGCCGCCAAGCGCAGTGCCATCGAAAACCAGCTGAAGATTGCCCGTGACCATGGCAACAGCGACCAGGTTGCCGGATTGGAAGAAGCCCTGCGCGGAGTGGACAACTGCACCGACGCCAGCCTGCGCAAGGAACGTGAGCAGAAGGTGCTCGACGCCCGCCATGAAGTGGCGCAGCGGGAAAAAGACTTGAAGAAGGCCGAGAAGAAAGGCGACGCCGAGAAGATCAACAAGCGTAAAGACAAGCTGGCCGAGTCGCGTAAAGAATTGCAGGAAGCCGTGGACGACCTGGATCGCTGATAAGACGAACATAGCTTGATCAGGCACCGCTTAACCCTGTGGGAGCGGGCTTGCCCGCGAAGAATGCGACGCGGTGTATGGCACCGGCTTCGCCGGTGTTCGCGGGCAAGCCCGCTCCCACAGGGTTCCTGCCAGATCAGACAGTTATGCGCTGGTATGTAAAAGCGATGCAGTGTTCAGTGATTGCGGAATTCGGTATGACAGGCCTTGCACGCCGCTTCGACCTTGTCCATCGGCGCCTTCAACTGCGCGGCATCCAGCGGTTGGCTGCGGGTTACGCCGACCAGTTCGCCGGTAACGCCCTCCAGCTGCCGGGCCAGGTCATGAAAACGCGCCTGGCGCTCCCATACTTCGGCGCGGGCGGCGCTGTCGCCGCCATCGCGCACCTGTGGAAAGTGCTGCCAGGGCTGATGTGCAAGGCTGTCCAGCTTCAGCGCACCGTCGGCAAACTTGATCCCGTCGAACGGCAACCGGCCACGCAGCATGCCACCCAGGTCTTCGCTGGTCTTGAGCATGTCCTTGAAAATCACTTTGCGCTGGCCCAGTGGCGAGTTCGGGTCAACCCCGTCACACCCCCCCAGGGCCAGTGCTGCCAGCAGAACAACGGTCAATCGCTTCAACATCACGGTCACTTCGGCCTACGCAAATGGGCGGCCAGTATCGCTGCCAACAGGCCAAAGACCAATAGCCACATAAAATACAGGGGCGAATATTCATGTTCGCCCATGACAGGAATGCACTCATGAACTCTGCCCTGCGCCACCTGGCCTGGACACTCCCTGTACTGGCGTTGCTGGCCGGCTGCAATGGCGGCGAGAACGCCAAGCCCGAGCCACACGCCATCGCCACCTATGCCCCGGCCACCTGGAAAGACCTGCCGGCGGTCAGCGATGAAGACCTGTTGGCCGGTTTCTACGCCTGGCGCAGCGGCTGCGAGAAGCTCAAGCGCGACCCCGTGTGGGCTGCCACCTGTGAAGCGGCCGGGAGCGCCACGGCAAGCGCCGCGCAAGTGCGCACCTTTCTGGAGCAGAACCTGGAGGTGTACGGCCTGCGCTCTGCAGAGAACAACGCCAACGGCCTGATCACCGGCTACTACGAGCCGGTCTACCCCGGCAGCCTGAAGCAGTCGTCGACCAACCATGTGGCGGTTTATGGCATTCCTGAAGACATGATCGTGGTCGACCTGGCCAGCGTGTACCCCGAGCTGAAGGGCAAACGCCTGCGCGGTCGCCTCGATGGCCGGGTACTCAAGCCTTACGACACTGCCGAGGTGATCAACCGTGACGGCGTCAAGGCGCCAGTGCTGGCCTGGCTGACCGACCCGATGGACCTGCAGTTCCTGCAGATCCAGGGCTCTGGCCGCGTCCAGCTGGAGGACGGCCGGCAACTACGCCTGGGCTATGCCGACCAGAACGGCCACCCTTACCGGCCAATCGGGCGCTGGCTGGTGGAACAGGGCCAGCTGAAAAAAGAAGAGGTGAGCATGGGCGCCATTCATGCGTGGGCCCAGGCCAACCCGCAGCGCGTGCCGGAACTGCTGGCCAGCAACCCCAGCTACGTGTTCTTCAGCACCCGCCCGGACAGCAACGAAGGCCCGCGCGGGTCGCTGAATGTGCCACTGACTGCCGGCTACAGCGTGGCCATCGACCGCAAGGTGATACCGCTGGGCAGCCTGTTGTGGCTGTCGACGACGCGCCCGGACGGCTCGCCAGTGGTGCGCCCGGTGGGCGCACAGGACACGGGCGGGGCGATTGCGGGTGAAGTGCGTGCCGACCTGTTCTGGGGCACCGGGCCGCAAGCCGGTGAGCTGGCCGGGAACATGAAGCAGCAAGGGCAGATCTGGATGCTGTGGCCTAAGGGGCAACCACTGCCTGAGGTGCCCAAGGTTCCCTGACGAGACGCGAACCCTGTGGGAGCGGGTTTACCCGCGAAGAATCCAACGCGGTACATGGCACCGGCTTCGCCGGTGTTCGCGGCTAAAGCCGCTCCCACAGGGACCGCACTCGGTTTCAGATGGAAACCACAAAGAACGCCACAATCAGCGCCAACCCGGCAAACCACACCAGCGACCTCAAGGCAGCCCAATCCGCCAGATAGCAGATGATGTAAAGCAGCCGGCTGGTGATATACATCACCCCCAGCACATCCTGCGTCACCTGCTCGGCATTGCCGACGATATCCGCCACCAGCACCGCTGCAGCAAACGCCGGAAACGCCTCGTAGCCATTCTGCTGCGCAGCATGGGCACGCCGTGGCAAGCCCGACAAGGTATCGAGGAAGGCGCGCGGGTCATGGTTGTCCTTGAGACCAAAGCGGCCACTGCTCACCTTGGCGATCAAGGCACACAGCGGATTCAACAGCAGCGCGATCAAAATGCACCACAGGGCAACGGTCATGCTCAGGACTCCTTGTTCGAAAATGGGTTAGAGCTTCATCACCAGCATGCCTGCCAGGACCAGCCCGCAAGCTAGGAGTCTTGGCCCGCCAAAAGGTTCTTTCAGGTAGCGCATGCCCAGCAGCACCACCAGGATCACGCTCAACTCCCGCAACGCAGCTGCCTCGGCCACCGACCCCAGATGCATGGCCCAGAGCACCAGGGCGTAGCTGAACAATACACAAAAGCCCACCGCCAGCCCCAGGCGCCATTGTGTTCGCCAGAACAGCATGAACGGTGCGCGCCGAGCCACGCTGGCCAGCAGCGGAAATTGCCAGGCGCTGAGCAGGGTCAACCACACCAGGTAGTCCCAAGGCTTGCCCCACAAGCGCACGGCCTGGCCATCGAACCAGGTGTAGCAGCCAATGCACAGGCCAATCAGGGCAACCACCGGCAGCATCGACCAAGGCAGCCGGTCGCCACCACCGCCCTGCCACAACAGGCAGGCCATGCCACACGGGATCAACAGGATGCCGATGATCTGCTGCTGGCTCAGCGATTCCCCGGCGAAGGCCAGGGTCAGCCCCAGCACCACCAATGGTGACAACCCGCGCATCAGAGGATAGACCAGCCCTAGGTCGCCCACGCGATAGGCCTGGATCAGCAAGTAGCGGTACAACTGCTCGGCGAGTGCCGAAGCGATCAACCAAGGCCAGATTTCAGCAGGCGGCACATCGACGAACGCCACGGCCAGCACCGCGAAAGCGAGTGCAACCGTGTCCATGCTGGCGATTACCAGCAGGCGCTCGCCGCTGAACTTGATCAGGGTATTCCAGGTCGCATGCAGCAGGGCGGCGACCAGCACCAGGGATGTTGCCAACACGCCTTCTTATCCTTGCAGGGTTGTAAGGGGTCGAATATAGGGCATTCCGGGGGGCCGCCGCGCCCCCGACATGGGAACGATTTCAGGGAATCCGGTCAAACCCTGTGTCCCGAACCCCGCGCCAGGTCATCAAAGAACTGCCCGAGCCATTCGGGTAACGACTTGGAAGCCACTGTTACAGGATTCGGGATGCTTGAATTAGTTGCCGCGTTTATCTGCCTCACCACCCTTCTTACCTACGTCAATTACCGCTTCATCGGCCTGCCTCCCGCCATCGGCGTGATGGTCACGGCATTGCTGTTCTCCCTGATGCTGCAGGGCCTGAGCCTGATCGGCTTCCCTGGCCTGGAAGAACGCGTCGAAGGCTTGATGAACCAGATCGACTTCAACGACCTGCTGATGCACTGGATGCTGGCCTTCCTGCTGTTTGCCGGCGCACTGCACGTCAACCTCAGCGACCTGCGCAGCTACCGTTGGCCCATTGGCCTGCTGGCGACATTGGGCGTGCTGATCGCCACCGTGGTTATCGGCTACTTGTCGCACTGGGTATTCGCCCTGTTCGGCTGGCAGGTGCCGTTGATTTACTGCCTGCTGTTCGGTGCGCTGATTTCCCCCACCGACCCGATTGCCGTGCTGGGCGCGCTGCGCACCGCCAACGCCTCCAAACCGCTGAAAACCACTATCGTTGGCGAGTCGCTGTTCAACGATGGCACGGCGGTAGTGGTGTTCACCGTGCTGCTGGGCATCATCCAGCTGGGTGAAACACCGAGCATGACCGACACGGCGATACTGTTCGCCCGGGAGGCCATCGGTGGCGTGGTGTTCGGCGGCCTGATCGGCTACGCCACCTACCGCATGATCAAAAGTGTCGAGCAGTACCAGGTCGAGGTCATGCTGACCCTGGCACTGGTCATCGGTGGCTCGGCCATGTGCTACGAGCTTCACGTCTCGGCGCCGATCGCCATGGTGGTGGCCGGCCTGATCATCGGTAACCTGGGCCGCAACCTGGCGATGAATGACATGACCCGTCGCTACATGGACGGTTTCTGGGAGTTGATCGATGACATGCTCAACGCCTTGTTGTTCGCGTTGATCGGCCTGGAGTTGTTGCTGCTGCCGTTCAACTGGATGCACCTGGCGGCCGGCAGCGTGCTGGCGCTGGCGGTGCTGCTGTCGCGGTTGCTGACCGTGGCCCCGGCCATTGTGCTGCTGCGGCGCTGGCGCCCGGTGCCGAAAGGCACGGTGCGGGTGCTGACCTGGGGTGGCTTGCGGGGTGGGGTGTCGGTGGCCCTGGCGCTGTCGTTGCCGCTGGGCGAGGAACGTGACCTGCTGCTGTCGATCACCTACATCGTGGTGCTGTCGTCGATTCTGGTGCAGGGGTTGAGCATCGGTCGGGTGGTGCGCAAGGTCAGCGCCCAACCTTGATTACATGTGCCGGCCTCTTCGCGGGTAAACCCGCACACAGGTTATTCACTGCCTAGAAGGTAGCGAAAATCCTGTGGGAGCGGGTTTACCCGCGAAGAGGCCGGCACTGAAAACCTGGATCTACTCTACTGCACTGTCCGGGAACTGGTCCTGGATGTACTTGATCTCGGTACGCCCATGCGGCGCCGGCAGGCCGTCTTCACCCAGGTTGACGAAGACCATCTTGTCGACCGTGAGGATGGCCTTGCGGCTGATCTTGTTGCGCACTTCGCACTTGAGGGTGATCGAGGTGCGACCAAACTCGGTGGCGGTGATGCCCAGCTCGATGATGTCGCCCTGGCGCGAGGCGCTGACGAAGTTGATTTCCGAAATGTACTTGGTCACCACGCGCTGGTTGCCCAGCTGGACGATGGCGTAGATCGCCGCCTCTTCGTCGATCCAGCGCAACAGGCTGCCACCGAACAGGGTGCCATTGGGGTTGAGGTCTTCGGGTTTAACCCACTTGCGGGTGTGAAAGTTCATCTGTACTCCTGACCTGCTTGGCTAACGTAGAGCAATGATGGCAGAGCGGCCGCCATCGCTCCATTGAACATCGACTATCGTCGCGATTAATCGACAGAAAACCTTGGGCAAGCGGGCGGGGGCGGCTATAATCTGCGCCGCTTCACATGGTTGCCCACAGCGGTGCCATGCCCGCCACCTGTCCGAGGGGCGCTGCAGCAGGCTAGGCCTGTCAGGCTCGGATGGGGCGTTGCTCGCTCTTGCGGGCGCTTAACGCACAACGGCGCCCATTCGCACACTACGAATGGAGGCTCTCATGAGCGCTGCAAACATGCCTGCTGGTTTTACCGATTACAAAGTCGCCGACATCTCCCTGGCCGCCTGGGGCCGTCGCGAAACCATCATTGCCGAATCGGAAATGCCTGCGCTGATGGGCCTGCGTCGCAAGTACCTGGCCGAGCAGCCGCTCAAGGGTGCGAAGATCCTGGGCTGCATCCACATGACCATCCAGACCGCCGTGCTGATCGAAACCCTGGTAGCCCTGGGTGCCGAAGTGCGCTGGTCGTCCTGCAACATCTTCTCCACTCAAGACCAGGCCGCCGCATCCATCGCCGCCGCCGGTATTCCGGTATTCGCCTGGAAAGGTGAAACCGAAGAAGAGTACGAGTGGTGCCTGGAGCAGACCATCCTGAAAGATGGCCAGCCTTGGGACGCCAACATGATCCTCGACGACGGCGGCGACCTGACCGAGCTGCTGCACAAGAAGTACCCACAGGTACTGGACCGCGTGCACGGTGTGACCGAAGAAACCACCACCGGCGTACACCGCCTGCTGGACATGCTGGCCAAGGGCGAGCTGAAAGTGCCGGCCATCAACGTCAACGACTCGGTCACCAAGAGCAAGAACGACAACAAGTACGGCTGCCGTCACAGCCTGAACGACGCCATCAAGCGCGGCACCGACCACCTGCTGTCGGGCAAGCAAGCCCTGGTGATCGGCTACGGTGACGTGGGCAAGGGCTCGGCCCAGTCCCTGCGTCAGGAAGGCATGATCGTCAAGGTCACCGAAGTTGACCCGATCTGCGCCATGCAGGCCTGCATGGACGGCTTCGAGCTGGTCTCGCCGTTCATCGACGGTATCAACAATGGCACCGAAGCCAGCATCGACAAGGCCCTGCTGGGCAAGATCGACCTGATCGTGACCACCACCGGTAACGTCAACGTCTGCGACGCCAACATGCTCAAGGCCCTGAAGAAGCGTGCCGTGGTCTGCAACATCGGCCACTTCGATAACGAAATCGACACCGCCTTCATGCGCAAGAACTGGGCCTGGGAAGAGGTCAAGCCGCAGGTGCACAAGATCCACCGTACCGGCGCTGGCAGCTTCGACCCACAGAACGACGACTACCTGATCCTGCTGGCCGAAGGCCGCCTGGTCAACCTGGGTAACGCCACTGGCCACCCAAGCCGCATCATGGACGGTTCGTTCGCCAACCAGGTTCTGGCCCAGATCTTCCTGTTCGAGCAGAAGTTCGCCGACCTGTCGGCCGAGAAGAAGGCAGAGCGCCTGACCGTTGAAGTGCTGCCGAAGAAACTCGACGAAGAAGTGGCCCTGGAAATGGTCCGCGGCTTCGGCGGCGTGGTTACCCAGCTGACCAAGCAACAAGCCGACTACATCGGTGTGACCGTCGAAGGCCCGTTCAAGCCGCACGCCTACCGCTACTAAGCGTTCGTAGGCAACGCTTCGCAACGATGCCCAAGCCAGGCCGGCCCACACCGCCCTGGCTTTTACTTGCAGCCTGCCGCTTGAAGCAGGCTGCTTGAGGAACGAGTGATGTCACAAGAACGCCGCTACAGTTTCGAGTTCTTCCCGACCAAGACCGACGCCGGTCACGAAAAGCTGATGGGCGTTGCCCGCCAGCTGGCCACCTACAACCCGGACTTCTTCTCCTGCACCTACGGCGCCGGCGGCTCCACCCGCGACCGCACGCTGAACACCGTGCTGCAGCTGGAAAACGAAGTGAAGGTACCTGCCGCGCCGCACCTGTCGTGCGTGGGCGACTCCAAGGATGACCTGCGCGCCCTGCTGGCCGAGTACAAGGCCGCCGGCATCAAGCGCATCGTCGCCCTGCGTGGCGACCTGCCGTCGGGCATGGGCATGGCCAGTGGCGAACTGCGCTACGCCAGCGACCTGGTCGAGTTCATCCGCCAGGAAACCGCCGATCACTTCCACCTGGAAGTGGCCGCCTACCCTGAGATGCACCCACAGGCGCGCAACTTCGAGGCCGACCTGGCCAACTTCGTGCACAAGGTCAAGGCCGGTGCCGACAGCGCCATTACCCAGTACTTCTTCAACGCCGACAGCTACTTCTACTTCGTCGAGCGCGCACAGAAGCTGGGCGTGGACATCCCGGTGGTGCCTGGCATCATGCCAATCACCAACTACAGCAAGCTGGCCCGCTTCTCCGACGCCTGTGGCGCCGAGATCCCGCGCTGGATCCGCAAGCAGCTGGAAGCCTATGCCGACGACACCGCCAGCATCCAGGCCTTCGGCGAAGAAGTGATCACCCGCATGTGCGAACAGCTGCTGCAAGGCGGAGCACCGGGCCTGCACTTCTACACCTTGAACCAGGCCGAACCGAGCCTGGCGATCTGGAACAACCTGAAGCTGCCGCGCTGAAATCTTTTGGCAAAGTCTGCTTAAGAAATGATTAAGGCTTTGGTCATAGACTAAAGCCTTATTCATTTTCGGGTTACACAGGTCTTGCCTGCCATGCAGCATCCCCAGCCACCGCGTCCACAGCTTGTCTACCTGGCTTTTGGCCCGGCAACCTATCACCAGGAAGCCTGCTTCAGCATCGTCAGCGCCCTTGCCCACCTGGGTACGGCACGTGAAGCCATGGACATCCAGGTGTACACCGACAACCCGCAGCCCTATGCCAAACTGCCTGTCAGCATCCACCCGCTGGACGAAGCCACGCGCCAGGCATGGAACGCCCCCCACGGTTATCACTTTCGCAGCAAGCACGTGCTGTTGCGCCAGGTGCTGCAGCAACACCCGCTGGCGGTGCTGATCGACACCGACACCTTTTTCCGCACGTCGCCACTGCAACTGTTCGCCCGCGTAGCCCCGGGCAAGCTGCTGTGCAATGCCATCGGCCCGCGCTACGGCGCGAACCAGAAGTGCCTGCTGTACAAGAACCTGCTGACCATTTTGCAAGGCCGGGGCCTGGCCGACTGCCAGATGCCACTGATCAACTCCGGCGTGATCGGCCTCACGGCCGAGGACGCCAGCACACTGGACAGTTCCATCGCCATGATGGACGAGTTCTACCCGCTGGCGCGCGAGGCCTACACGCTAGAAGAGTTCTGCCTGGCGGTGGCGGCATACCGTAGGCTGGAGGTGGGCGAGTGCACCGATGTCATCCACCACTACTGGAGCCGCAAGGCGCAATTCCGTGCCAAGATCCAGGCCTGGCTGCGCAAGCACGGCCACGACCCGCTGGGCCAGGCGGCGCTGGCTGACGTCAAGCTGGTCAACGACCAGCTACCCCGGCCACCCGCGCTGCACCGCCTGGGCTACAAGGCGTTGAGCATGACCCTGCCCAGGCACGAGCGCCAGTTCGCCCGCGAGCTGCTCTATGGCTGCTACCCCTACCCCAATGAGTTCGACCGCGCCTGCGCGCCGGCCTGGTGGGACAAGGCCCTGGAAAACCTCAACGCCCGCTGCGGCCAGCTGCAGCCCGAGCAACTGCGCCAGTGCTTGCGCCACCCGGGGCTGCGGCTGTCGCTGGGTGAGCGGCGCAAGGAAATCGAGACACATTTGCTGAGGTCCTCCCACATTTGAGTGGGCCGGCACAGGAGAACACCACCCCCTCTGGCCTAGAACAGGCCGAGCGCGTAATCTCCGGCCATGCCACTCGTCGCCCGCCTGTTCTGCACCCTGCTGCTCGCCTGCCTGAGCCCGTCGGCTTTGGGCGAGCGTCTGCGCCTGGTGTCCGATGACTGGGCACCCTACATCTACCAGCAGAATGGCCAACCCCACGGCATCGACTACGAAGTCACCACCGAGGTGTTCAAACGCCTCGGCGTCCAGGTGGAATGGCAGTTCCTTCCATGGAAGCGCTGCCTGGCAATGATCGAGCAAGGCCTGGCCGACGGGATTCTGGACATCTTCCAGACCGAAGCCCGACGCCCCTACCTGGTCTATGCCCCCGAGCCCTTGTCGCAAGTCGAATTCGTGTTGTTCCAGGCGCGCGCACGCCGCCACCCTGTGACCGGCCCAGACGACCTCGCAGGCCTCACCATCGGCACCTCGCCCGGCTATGCCTACGGCGCCGCGTTCAACGAGGCCACACATTTCCGTCGGGAAGCCGCACCCACCCAGGAAGCCAACTTCGGCAAGCTGCTGCTGGGCCGTATCGACCTGGCAATCACCGATCGCAAGGTTGGTCATTACCTGCTCCGGCAACTGGGCCTGGAACAGCAAGTCGAGGCGCTGCCGTTGGTGATCAACCGCCAGGCCCAGTACCTGGGGCTGGTACGCAAACCCGGGCGTGAGGCATTGGCCCAGGCCTTTGCCGAAGAACTGCAGCGTTTCAAACAGGAACCGGCCTTTGCCGCCATCAGCCAGCGCTACACAGGCGACATCGGAAACATTCTCAACGCCGTTGAGCAGCAGGAAAGCAGCACAGCGCGTTAGCTCTGTTATACTCGGGCCTTCCCGCCCGGCTCACGCCCGGACGCTCGGCCTCGCAACAGGCATCCCGATCGGCACCGACGCCCCTTCGCGTCCACCCTCCGTTTCCCGGATGTGCAGTGAAAGCCCAGCTGGACCGGACGCGATCGCATCCCACCGATGCCCGTCGCGCCAGGCAGAACATCCCAACGGGCCCAGCCCACACGAGAACAGGATCGCCCATGTCCTTTGCTTCCCTCGGTCTCTCCGAGGCTCTTGTCCGCGCTATCGAGGCTGCGGGCTATACCCAGCCGACCCCCGTGCAACAGCGGGCCATTCCCGCCGTGTTGCAAGGCCGTGACCTGATGGTTGCCGCACAGACAGGTACTGGTAAAACCGGCGGTTTCGCCCTGCCGATTCTCGAGCGCCTGTTCCCGACCGGCCACCCCGACAAGTCGCAACGTCATGGCCCGCGCCAGCCGCGCGTGCTGGTCCTGACCCCGACCCGCGAACTGGCAGCCCAGGTGCACGACAGCTTCAAGGTGTATGCCCGCGACCTGCCACTGGTCAGCGCCTGCATCTTCGGCGGCGTTGGCATGAACCCGCAGATCCAGGCCATCGCCAAAGGCGTTGACGTGCTGGTTGCCTGCCCGGGCCGCCTGCTCGACCTGGCCGGACAAGGCAAGGTCGACCTGGCCCACGTGGAAATCCTGGTGCTCGACGAAGCCGACCGCATGCTCGACATGGGCTTCATCCACGACGTCAAGAAAGTACTGGCCCGCCTGCCGGCCAAGCGCCAGAACCTGCTGTTCTCGGCCACCTTCTCCAAGGACATCACCGACCTCGCCGACAAGCTTCTGCATAACCCGGAGCGTATCGAGGTCACCCCGCCGAACACCACGGTCGAACGTATCGAGCAACGCGTCTACCGCCTGCCTGCCAGCCACAAGCGCGCGCTGCTGGCACACCTGATTACCCTGGGTGCCTGGGAGCAGGTGCTGGTGTTCACCCGTACCAAGCACGGCGCCAACCGCCTGGCCGAATACCTGGAAAAGCACGGCCTGACCGCCGCTGCGATCCACGGCAACAAGAGCCAGAACGCCCGCACCAAGGCGCTGGCCGACTTCAAGGCCAACAGCGTGCGCGTGCTGGTTGCCACCGACATCGCCGCCCGCGGCCTGGACATCGACCAACTGCCTCATGTGGTCAACTTCGAGCTGCCCAATGTCGAGGAAGATTACGTTCACCGCATTGGCCGTACCGGCCGTGCCGGTCGTTCGGGCGAGGCGATTTCCATGGTCGCGCCAGATGAAGAGAAGCTGCTCAAGAGCATCGAACGGGTGACCAAGCAGCGCATCCCGGATGGCGACCTGATGGGCTTTGACGCCAGCCAGGTAGAAGCCGAAAAGCCTGAAGTGCGCGAGCGCCCGCAAAACAACGGGCGCGGTGGCCGTAACCAGCAGGCCCGTGGCGAAGGCGGCAAAGACGCCAACGGCGGCCGCAAGGACAAAGGCAAGGATAAAGGCAAGGCCAAGCAGCAGGCTGCGGACAAGCCGGCCGACAAGGAAAAGAGCGGCGACAAGCAACAGCAGCCACGCAAGCCGCGTGACAAGAAGCCGCGCCAGCAGCAACAGCAGCAGGCCAGCAACAGCAGCGTACCGAAAGCGCCAGCCGACCGTGACCCGGAAGAGTTCCTGGACGACGATATCGACAACTTCGGTAACCGTGCTGACTACGTCAGCCCCTACCAGGGCAAGAACCAGGGCCGCAACCGCCGCCCAGGTGGTGGTGCCGGGCAAGGTCAGGGCCAAGGCAATGGCCAGCGCAGCAATGCCGGTGGCCAGGGCCAGGCCCGCAGTGGTGGCCAACAGCGCAGCGGTAGCGGCGGCGGCGAAAAACGCCCACCTCGCGCCAACAACGGTGGCGGTGCCCGCCGTGATGGTGGCGGCGCAGGCCGTGGCCGCCCTGCCCGTGACGATGCCGCCCGGCAAGAGCCGGCGGTGCGCAACCCGCGCCAGCCGGAAAAACAGCCGGTGATCATCCGCAAGGAATCCAAGCTCGACCGTTACCCAACGCCTGAGCAGCTGGATGACCTGCCAAGCCGCCCACGCGGTGAGCGCCCGGCGCTGCTGACCCGTAAGGGCTGATACGACAGGGGGCCGCTTTGCGGCCCTTTCGCGACACAAGGCCGCTCCCACAGGTATTGCGCAGTACATGAAATCTGCGCAATACCTGTGGGAGCGGCCTTGTGTCGCGAAAGGGCTGCGAAGCAGCCCCCTCGACATTTCAGCTACAGCAGATTACTTCTGCTTCACACCTTCAACACTGATATCCAGGTCCAGGGTCTGCGAAGTCGGGCCTGGGCCCTTGATGCCGAAGTCGTTCAGGTTCAGCGTGGTGGTGGCGTTGAAACCAGCGCGCTCGCCGCCCCATGGGTCCTTGCCTTCGCCATTGAAGGTAGCCTTGAAGGTGACCGGCTTGGTCACGCCGTGCATGGTCAGGTCGCCGGTCACGTCAGCCGTCTTGTCGCCAGTCGACTTGACGCTGGTGGAGACGAACTTGGCTTCCGGGTATTTCTTCACGTCGAGGAAATCGGCACTGGCGATGTGCTTGTCACGCTCGGCGTGGTTCGACCACAGGCTGGCGGTTTTCAGGTCGACGTTGATCTTGCTGGCTTCAGGCTTGGCGCTGTCCCAAGTGAAGTTACCGTCGAAGTCCTTGAAGGTACCGTGGATGAAGCTGTAGCCCAGGTGGCTGATTTTCCAGTCAACGAACGCGTGCTGGCCTTCCTTGTCGATCTTGTACTCGGCAGCCATGGCCTGGCCAGCGGAGAGCAGTGCGGTACCGAGCGCCAGAGCGGCAAAAGTCTTTTTCAACATCCTGTTCCTTCCTATGCAATTGAGGTTGAGGGTCAAGCTTTGCGGCCCAGCATGCGGGTCAGGGTCGCGTCACGGTCGATGAAATGGTGCTTGAGCGCTGCCAAGGCATGCAGCACGGCAAAAATGACCAGGCCCCAGGCCAGCCACAGGTGAATCACACCCGCCACGTCTGCCTGATCGGGCAAGTCGCTGATCAATGCCGGCACTTCGAACAGGCCGAACACCGGAATGCCGACGCCGTCGGCGGTGGAAATCAGGTAACCGGCCGCCATCACCGCAAACAGCCCAAGGTACAGGGCCAGGTGCCCCAGCTTGGCCGCCAGGCGGGTGAAGGCGCCATGGTTGGCCGGCGCCGGAGGTGGCGGGCTGACGAAACGCCAGACTACGCGCAGCAACATCACCGCCAACAGCACCAGGCCGATGCTCTTGTGCAGGTCCGGGCCGGCTTTGCGCCAAGGGCTGTAATAGTCGAGGCCGACCATCCACAAGCCCAGGCCGAACAGGCCGAAGACTGCCAGCGCCACACCCCAGTGCAGGATGATGCTGACCACGCCGTAGCGAGAAGATGAATTGCGCAGTTGCATGTTGGCGTGTTTCCCCGTGAAAGCTGTACACAGACTAACGCGAAATGTATCGAAGAAAAGCGGAAAAAATTGCTTCGGATTATCAAGAAATCCGATAGTTATTCTGTAAGCTTCCCATTAAGGAAACATTAACGATAGCCGGAGCGCTCAGGGTTGCCAGTGCCGGCCCTACCGCCGGCACTGGCAACAAATCAACCCGCCTTGGCCTGGGTATTGGCCACAGGTTTCTTGGTCGGTTCGGACTTGGCAGTCGCCTTCTTGGTCTCGGCAGGCTTGTGCGCGGGTTTGTGCGCCGGCGCATGCTTGGCCGGGGCCGCCTTGGTCGCTGCTGGCTTGGCAGCCGCCTCCTTGACCGCAGGAGCAGGTGCAACCGGGGCCGGCGCGGCTTGTGGAGCTGGCGCGGGTGCCGGCGCCACTTCCTCAGCCTTGGCGATCGGCACGGCCTTCACCTCTGGCGTGTCCGCCCCGCCAAACAGGCGCTTGAAGAAGCCCGGCTTGTCCTGCTTGGCCTCTTCGACCTTTTTCGGCTCCTCTTTCACTGGCGCCTTGTCAGCCTTGTCGGACGAACCACCGAACAGATTGGAGAAGAAACCGCCCTTGCTTTCCTTGGCGGCCACCGCACCGGCTGCCGCTGCCGCCGCAACCGGCGCCGCTTTGGCCGGGTCGAACGACTTGCCGGCCAACAGGTCCTGCACTTGGCTGGCCGCACGCTGGCCGCTGCGCAGGGCACCTTCCAGGGTGCCAGGGTACAGGGCATCGGTATGCTCACCGGCAAAGGTGATGCGTTGCACCGGGCGCTCCCACAAGCGCCAGTACTTGCTGATCTGCCCCGGGCCATAAGCCAGGTAGGCGCCGCCAGTGCCGGCGTCGGTGCTGTAGCGCTTGAGCTCGTAACCGGTAAACGCACCACGGGCCTGTGGGTAGAACGCATGCAGGCGGATCAGTACCTGGTCGACCATCTGCTTGTCGCCAAATGCCTGCAGCAGGCGGGCGTTGTCGCCGGACAGGTTGATCACCACGTTGGCGCCGCCCTTGAGCGCAGGCTCGATCCACAGCATGCCGAGGCCGGCGTTACTGAAGATTTCACCCGACATGCGTGCGCGGCTTTCCCATACCGGCTTTTTGAACTTGAGCATCAGCTGGTCGCGCCAGCCATAGTTGGTGCCCTTCAACGCTGCCAGGTGCTGGTTGTCCAGGCCCGGGGTCATCTGGATCTTGGCCAGGGCTCGCAGCGGCACGGCCATGACCAGGTAATCGGCCTGGTAGCCGACGCTGCCGACTTTTACCGTTACCCCGTCCTTGTCCTGGACGATGGCGGTAACCGGCGAGCTGGTCTTGATGGTTTTCAGCTGTTTGACGAAAGCCTGGGCCAGCACCGGGCTGCCACCCGGCAGGCGTGCGGCACGCAGGTCGCGGTCGCTGACGCCACGGTACACGCGGTTCTGCTGGGCGAAGTACAGCAGCGACAGGCGCGACGGCTCATCGTAGCGGGTACGGATCTGCTGGTTGACCAGCTGACGGGCCGTGGCCGGCAGCTGCAACTTGTCGAGCCAGGTGGAGACATTGATCTGGTCTAGGGCAAACAATGTGCTGGTTGCCTGTGGGTTCAGCGGGTCGTCGATGGAGCGGGCCAGGTCGTCGAGGGTTTTCTCGTAACGCTTGAGTGCTTCGGCGGTAGCCGGCTGCTTGGTGGTCAGGTCGGTGGCGCTGAAATACTCGCCGTCGATCAGGTAACCGGGGGTACGCACGAACTCCGGCGCCGGCAGTGTTTCAAGCTTGAAACGGTCCAGGTACTGATTAAGCACCGGCTGCGCCTTGGCGTTGCCGATCCATTCGCTGGTGGCCAGGCCCGAACGCCCGCCCATGCCCGATTTGGCTTCCAGCAGGGTCACCTGCCAGCCTTTGTTCTGCAGCTCGTAGGCTGCCGTCAGGCCTGCCAGGCCGCCACCCACCACGATTGCCGTGGGCGTCTTGTCCTTTGCCAGCGCGGCGCCGCTGGACACACCAATCAATACCAACGCGCACAGGCGCACCCAAGCAGCAGCCATGTCGGCGAACTCCGAGTCAGAGGTTACAGATACGGGAAGAGGCAGGAATGCCCCGAGAGAGATGCGTTAAGAATACGTCACCTCCGCCAACCCTGCCAGCGCAGTGACATCAAGTGCTTTTGGCAACTGACATTTTTGCCAGTAGCCATGTCACACGGCCGCAGGCGAAGCTGGCGAGGATGGCCATAAGCCCCGCCAGGAGGGCATGCGCATGATCTTCGAGGAGCAGTTCAATCACGTCGAAAGGCAGTTTCTCTGGTACAGGCACGTACTCCGTACCGAATCAGGGCTCAGGATCCGCTCCAAGAGTACTTCATGGGCAGGTATTCACGAAGCGTTCAAGGGCGATGAAGGCTCGGAGCTGGTTATCGGAGAACACTGCGAGGTCGAAATTGGCTTCGCCCATGAAGTCGAGTGCCTGCGGCTGGAGTACTATGTGGTCAGCGATTTCCTCTGTGACGACCTGCACATGCTGTTCGATGCCGAAAACCATCATTACGACCTGGTCGCCCCTGCGCCACGTAACTTCTACTGGATCACGCTGGAAGGCAGCGGTTTTCGCGACCTGCGGCCCGGTCCCATCGCCACACACCCTTACCATCAGGTAATCGACGGACCATTTCGGCGCCTGACCATCTCCACTTCACAGGCAGGTACCGTGCACATCCGCCGCCTCGAATGGACCGGCACCCACCGGCACTGAACCACGATGGTTGTCCTGCCCTGCGGCATTGCTTAGGCTTACGCGGTCGAACCACGCCGCAAAGCCAGGAGAAGTGCCCATGGGCCTCAATGATCAGTGGATGCAACGTGACCTCAAGGTCCTGTGGCACCCCTGCACCCAGATGAAAGACCACGAGCAGCTGCCGCTGATCCCGATCAAGCGCGGCGAAGGCGTGTGGCTGGAGGACTTCGAAGGCAAGCGCTACCTGGACGCGGTGAGCAGCTGGTGGGTCAACGTGTTCGGCCATGCCAACCCGCGCATCAACCAGCGTATCAAGGACCAGGTCGACCAGCTGGAACATGTGATTCTGGCCGGGTTCAGCCACCAGCCGGTGATCGAGCTGTCCGAGCGCCTGGTGGCCATGACCCCGGCCGGGCTCGACCGGGTGTTCTATGCCGACAATGGCTCGTCGTGCATCGAAGTGGCGCTGAAGATGAGCTTCCATTACTGGCAAAACGTCGGCAAGCCAGGCAAGAAGCGCTTCGTTACCCTGACCAACAGCTACCACGGCGAAACCATTGCCGCCATGTCGGTGGGCGATGTGCCGCTGTTCACCGAAACCTACAAGGCGCTGCTGCTGGACACCCTCAAGGTGCCCAGCCCCGACTGCTACCTGCGCCCCGAGGGCATGAGCTGGGAAGAGCACTCGCGCAACATGTTCCAGGCCATGGAACAGACCCTGGCCGAGCATCACGCCTCCATCAGCGCCGTGATCGTCGAGCCGCTGATCCAAGGCGCTGGCGGCATGCGCATGTACCACCCGGTGTACCTCAAGCTGCTGCGTGAGGCCTGCGACCGCTATGACGTGCACCTGATCCACGACGAGATCGCCGTGGGCTTTGGCCGCACCGGCACGATGTTCGCGTGTGAACAGGCGGGCATCCGCCCGGACTTCCTGTGCCTGTCCAAGGCCCTGACCGGTGGTTACCTGCCGTTGGCCGCCTGCCTGACCACCGACAAGGTGTACCAGGCGTTCTACGACGACTACCCGACCCTGCGGGCGTTCCTCCACTCGCACAGCTACACCGGCAACCCGCTGGCGTGTGCTGCGGCGCTGGCAACCCTCGACATCTTTGAGCAGGACAACGTGATCGAGGCCAACAAGGCCTTGGCTACGCGCATGGCCAGCGCCACCGCGCACCTGGCCGACCACGCGCATGTAGCCGAGATCCGCCAGACCGGCATGGCCCTGGCCATCGAGATGGTCAAGGACAAGGCTGGCAAGGTTGCCTACCCGTGGCAGGAGCGGCGCGGCCTGAAGGTGTTCGAGCATGCCCTGAGCCGCGGCGCCCTGCTGCGCCCGCTGGGCAGCGTGGTGTACTTCCTGCCGCCTTACGTGATCACGCCCGAGCAGATCGACTTCCTGGCGGAAGTGGCCAGTGAAGGCATCGACATTGCTACCCGGGAAAGCATCAGCGTTGCCGTGCCGGCCAACTTCCACCCCGACTTCCGCGACCCGGGCTAAATCCGTTTGCCAATACACAGAACCTTGTGGGAGCGGCCTTGTGTCGCGAAAGGGTCGCGAAGCGGCCCCAGGTTCTTAGCTTCGCAGCAGAGATTGCCGGGGCCGCTTTGCGGCCCTTTCGCGACACAAGGCCGCTCCCACAAGGGGCCAAGTACACCCTTCTTGACGAGCACCCCATGAGACTGTCCCGCTTCTTCATCGACGCCCCCCTGAGCCTTGGCGAGCACGACCTGCCCGAAGCCCAGGCCCACTACATCGGCCGCGTACTGCGCATGGCCCCCGGCGACGCCGTGCAGCTGTTCGACGGCAGCGGCCAGGAATACCTCGGCCAGTTGCTCGAAGTGGGCAAGAAAACCGTACGCGTCAACCTCGACCAGGCACTGCCTGGCCAGGCCGATTCGCCACTGCATGTACACCTCGGCCAGGGCCTGTCCCGTGGCGAGCGCATGGACTGGGCGATCCAGAAAGCCACCGAACTGGGCGCCAACGAAATCACCCCGATCATCAGCGAGCGCTGCGAAGTGCGGCTGAAGGACGAACGCGCCGACAAACGCTTGGCCCACTGGCGCCAAGTGGCAATCAGCGCTTGTGAACAATGCGGCCGCTCGACCTTGCCCGTCATCCACCCACCGGTCACCCTGGCCGAGTGGCTGAACAGCACCAAGGCCGAGCTGAAACTGGTGCTGCACCCGATGGCCGAGCCGCTCACAAGCCACGACAAGCCTGCCACCCTGGCCTTCCTGATCGGCCCCGAAGGCGGCCTGAGCGAAGCCGAAGTCGAGCAGGCCAAAACATCCGGCTTCCACGCCGCACGCCTCGGCCCACGGGTACTGCGCACCGAGACCGCGCCAGTGGTGGCGCTGTCGGTGGCACAACAGCTTTGGGGCGATTTTTAACTAGCGTACGTAGAACGACACCGCCACGAAGTGCATGAGGCTGCCGGCAATCACGAACAAGTGCCAGATGCCGTGCCCGTGGCGCAAGCGGCTGTCCAAGGCGAAGAAGATGATGCCGACGGTGTAGAACACCCCGCCGGCAGCCAGCCAGGCAAAACCGGCAGTGCCCAGCGAGTGGAGCAATGGATTGACCGCCACCAGCACGATCCAGCCCATCACCGCGTAGATGATGATCGACAGAATCCGCGCCTCGGAGCGCGGTTTGATCTCTTGCAGCATGCCGATCACCGCCAGCCCCCAGACCACGCCAAACAGGCTCCAGCCCCAGGGGCCGCGCAGGCTGACCAGGCAGAAGGGTGTGTAGCTGCCGGCGATCAGCAGGTAGATCGACAGGTGATCGAGCTTGCGCATGATCACCTTCGCCCGCCCGCGGGTGCTGTGGTACAGGGTGGAGATGCTGTACAGCAACAACAGCGTGCTGCCGTAGATGGAGAAACTGACAATCTTCCACGGGTCGCCTTGCAGGCCCGCGACCACGATCAGCCAGATCGCACCGATACAGGCCAGAACAGCACCGACCAGGTGGGTCCAGGCGTTGAAGCGTTCACCGTAATACATGCAAACACAGACCTCCTGAGGTGGGCTGGGTTCCTGCGCCAGTCTGTTCCGGCCTCTTCGCGGGTAAACCCGCGAAAGGGCCCTGTGCCTTACATCCTACCCAAGCTCAGGTTGCAGTTCCGCGTCACGCACCAGCCTTTCCAGCCCAGCCAAGTCCGGCACCCGCGCCACTTGCTCACCCACCTGCACCGCCGCCAGCTCCAGGCGCCCCAGCGCCACATCCACATAATTCAGCTGGCTGTCGAGCTTGCACGAACGCGGAATGTCCTGCAGCAACAGCGCCAAATAACGCAGCCCGGTGTCGCCCAGGGCATTGAGCACCACAACCCGCGCCCGCTCGCCGCACGGCGTCTCGCCACCACACGCCGCTTCGAACCCGATCAGCGGCAGGCGCTGCTGGCGCCAGTCGATCCAGCCCAGGTGCCAGGCCGGCTCACCGCGCTGGCACACCAAATTGCGCTGGCCGCTCAACTCGGCCACCGCCACGTTGGGCAACACCAGGGTGCGGTCGCCCAAGGGCAGCAACAGCCCAGTCAGGCTGCTGCGCTGCCCGGCAATCAGTTCAAGCATGGGGCTGGCTCCAGTGTGCAATGCTCTGCAGCAACAACGACTCCTGATACGGCTTGCCCAGGTATTCGTTGACGCCGATGGCCATGGCGCGGTCGCGGTGCTTCTGCCCGGTACGCGAGGTAATCATGATGATCGGCAGGTCTTTCAGCCGTGCGTCACGGCGAATGCGGGTGGCCACCTCGAAGCCGTCCATGCGCGGCATCTCGATATCCAGCAGCAACACGTCCGGGCGGTGCTCTTCCAGCAAGGCCATGGCATCGACCCCGTCCTTGGCCGTCAGCACGCTCATGCCGTGGCGTTCCAGCAAGCGGCTGGTGACCTTGCGCACAGTCACCGAGTCGTCCACCACCATCACCAACAATGCGCGGCGCGGCACCGGGCCGAGCAACTGGCGCGGGGTGCCGCCACCGGGCAAACGGGCCAGGCGCCGCTGCTGGCCGCGCAGTTGGCCAAGCAGGTCGAGAATCAGCACGACCCGGCCATCGCCCAGCAGCGTCGCCCCCGACAGCCCGGCAACCGCAGCAAACTGCGGCCCCAGGCTCTTCACCACGATTTCGCGGCTGGGCGACAGGCTATCGGCCTGAATGGCGAACGATTGCTCCTTGGCGTGCACCAGCAGCACCGGCAACGGCACACTCTGCCCCAGCAAGGCCGGACGCGGCAGGCCTTGCAGCAACTCGCCCAGATAACGCAGCTCGTATTCATGGCCGGCATAAACATAGCGGGGCGGGTCCAGCTGATAGCACGCCGCCAGCTCTGCCGGCGGCACACGGACGATGCCCTCGATGGTATTCAGCGGGATCGCGTACTGCTCTTCGCCCAAATGCACCATCAGCGCACGGTTGATCGATACGGTGAACGGCAGGCGGATCAAGAAGCGTGCGCCCTTGCCCTGGGCCGACTCGATGCTCATCGAGCCCCCCAACTGCTTGACCTCTTCGTGCACCACGTCCATGCCCAGGCCACGCCCGGAAATCTGGGTGATCTTTTCAGCGGTGGAAAAGCCCGGGCGCAGGATGAACTGCAAGATCTCGTGATCGCTCAGCTGTGCCTGCGGGTCCAGCAGGCCACGCTTGATGGCCTTGCGCCGCACGGCTTCAAGAGGCACACCGGCACCGTCGTCGGTCATTTCGATGACGATATCGGCGCCTTCGTGCAGCAGGTTCAGGTGAATGGTGCCCTGCTCCGGCTTACCGGCAGCCAGGCGCGCTTCGCGGCTTTCCAGGCCATGGTCAACGGCGTTGCGCAGCATGTGCTCAAGCGGTGCCACCATGCGCTCCAGCACACTGCGGTCCAGTTCACCTTCGGCATTGCCGACCACCAGTTCTACCTGCTTGCCCAGCTCGCTGGCCACCTGCCGTACCACGCGCTGCAAGCGCGGCACAAGGCGCTCGAAGGGCACCATCAGGGTGGCGGTCAGGCCCTCCTGCAACTGGCTGTTCACCCGCGCCTGCTGCTGCAGCAGGCTGTAGGCCTCCTGGGCACGCTGAGCCAGGGTTTCCTTCAGGTCGAGCAAGTCCGAGGCGGACTCGAACAAGGCCCGCGACAACTGCTGTAACTGAGAATGGCGGTCCATTTCCAGCGGATCGAAATCGTCATAGGCATCGCCTTCGAACTGCTGGCGACTGGAGATTCGCCCTTGGGTCTCGATGTCCAGGCGCAGCAGCTGGTCGCGCATGCGCTCAAGGGTGGTTTCCATCTCGTTGAGGGTGAACTGTGCATCGTTGACTTGCTGCTCGATGCGCCCACGAATGATCGAATGCTCACCCGCCAGGTTACCCAGGTCGTCGAGCAACTCGGCATCGACCTTGACCATGTCGCCTGGCGCCCGCTCTGGCGCTGCTGTCGGCACCTCGCTGGCGGCGGCTTCGACCGGCCCCTGGCCGGCAGCACTGTCGGTCAGGGCCGCGCTGCTGAAGTTACGGATATAGTCGATCAGCGCCGTGGCGGCATGCAGTGGCTGCCCCAGGCGCACGGCATCGAGCATGTGCGCCAGGCGGTCGTGGCAGTTTTGCAACAGCGCGAACAAAGGCGCACTCGGCGGCAAGCGGCCGGCAGCCAGCAGTTCGTACAGAAACTCCAGTTCGTGAGCCAGGTCACCGATGGGGGCAATTTCGACCATGCGCGCCACACCCTTGAGGGTGTGCAGGTCGCGCATCAGGTTGTCTACCTCGACGCTGCTGCGCGGGTCGGCCTGCCAGCGCGCCAGGGCTGCGGCGGCGCTTTCGACGATGTCCGAGCTTTCTTCGAGGAACACTTCCAGCAGCTCTTCGCCTGGGCTTTCAGGCTCCTCAACCAGAGGCTCGGTCATGTCAGGCAACTGCGGCTGATGGGGCAGCCCCAGGCCCAGGGTGTCGGCCACGTCCATGTCCGGGTGCAACGGCGTGACCGTGTCGATGCCCACCAGGCCAGTGGCCTCTGGCGCCAAGGCTTGGTCCAGCAGGTTGCGCAGGCCGTCGACCGTTTCTGACCGCGGCGCGATGTCCTGCCCGGCCGCCACTTCATCGAGCATGTCCAGCAGGGCTTCATGGGCACGCCGGGCGTGGGCGAAGAAGCGCGCATTGGCAGGCAGGCTGCCCTCCTCCACGGCGCCATACACATCCAGCAAGGCCTCGCACACATCATCCATCTGCCACAAGTCGGCCAGGTGCGCGGCGTGGCCCAGGGTGGTCAGCTGGTCGAGCAGGGTGTCCAGCGCATCACGCTGCCCAGGCTGTTGCTGCCAGCGCGACAGCAACGACTCGGCATCGAGGAGGATATCCATGGCCTGGGCCAGGAAACTGGCGACCAACTGCGGGTCGCGCTTGCCGCGCCGGACATGCTGCGGGTCGTCATGCAAGCTGGCCAGCCGCGCGTCTACGGCCTGGCCAACCTGTTCGATCAGCTCCGCAGCACCAGGGATGGCGGCCAACGGCGTGCTGTCGAGTTGCGCCAGGCCCAGGTGGAACAGCGAGCGTGCGGCCTCCAGCCATTCGATCTCGGCCATTTGCAGAGGCAGTTGGTGGCCCTTGTATTCCCGGGCCAGGCGGTCGAAGGCGGTGGCCAGCTCGGCGACCGGCATCACCCCGGCCATGGCAGCGCTGCCCTTGAGCGTATGCAGGGCGCGCTGCAGGCCATCGCTGACCGGCGTATCGTGGCCGTCTGCGCCCTGCAGAAACACATCGAGGCTGGCCAGGTGGCCTTGCGCCTCAGTGCGGAAAATATCCAGCAGCTGCGGGTCGAGGCCATCGATATCGGCAGCACCCGGTGCGTCGTTTTCTGCCAGGGCATGCAGGTGCCCAGCCAACTGTTCGATTTCGGTCAGTTGCGGCAACTGGCCAGCCGCAAAGTCGGCCAGCAAATCGGGTAGGTGGACGAACACTTGCTGCAGGGCCACCACGCCCTCCGGGCTCAGCACGCTACGGCCCTCCAGCACCCGGTTCAGCAGGTGCTCGGCGCCCCAGGCCAGCTCGGCCACCGCTTCGGCATGCACCATGCGGCCGCTACCCTTGAGCGTATGCAGCGCACGGCGTACTTCCCCCAGCGCCTCGCGCTGCTGGTTGTCGGCACGCCAGCGCAGCCAGTGCCGCTCGATCTCCGGCAGCAGCTCGCCGGCTTCATCGAGAAATACCTCGCGCAGCTCGTCATCAATGCCGTCGCCATTGGCATCCTGGCCTGCACGGGTGTCGGCCTGCGCACAATACACGCCCAGCGCTGCCAGGCTTGCACGGGCCATGTCGATGAACGGCTGGGCATCCGCCAGCGGGTCGGCCACCCGCCACTGCAGGTAGCATTCGGCGGCACTCATGGCTTCACCCAGGTGGGCCAGCTCATCGGCGGGCGGCTCTACATCCAGGTGCTGCAACCAGCGCTGCACATAGCTGGCGCAGCCGGCGAACAGCTCGGCTACGGCGGGCAGCATCAACATGGCCAGCGCGCCGCGAATCTGCTGCAACAGCCCCGGCAACGGTTGCAGGCGTTGGCGCGGCCAGTCGGACTCCAGGTAGTCGCCGATCAGGTCCTTGGCCTGCTGCAGTACGTTCAGCGATTCGTTCAGCACTAGCTGGCGTATCTCGGCCAGGTCCGAGCCAGGCAGCCCGCCCTGCCCGTTTTCTTCCAGCGGGCCGACCATGCCGTTCAGCGAAGCCTCCACGTACAGCAAGGCGCCCGCCACATCCATCAGTACCGCGTCGTCCACCACGCGCTCGCCCTGGGCCAGGGCCTGCAGCGCCAGCACCTGGTCGATGATAACCCGTCGTGGTTGCTGGAAGCCCAGCACAGCCAGGGTATCAGCCACATGACGCAGCGGCGCCAGCAGGGCATCGAGCTGCTCGCTGTGCTGGCGGTCGCCGCGCACGAACTGGTCCAGACGCTCCTTGATGCGCATCAGGTCGTCGCACAGTGCGGTCACCACCGAGCGCAGGGCATCGCGGCCCGGCCCGGCCTGCAATTGTTCACGCCAATTGCCCAGCGACAGGTCAAGGTTGGCCAGGTCGTCGGACCCGGCAAAACGCTGTGCTGCACCGCTGATCAGGCTGGCCTGGGCCAGCGGCTCGATGCCGCGGCAGGCGCGCAGCTGGTTGAGCAGCGGCAGCATCACCAAGGGCAGGTCGTGGCGGGCACCGCGCAAGCGCTCAAGGTACGAGGGCAGTTGCTCCAGGCCACGAAACAACGCCCCCAGGCAATCGCCCCGTGGGCTGACCTGGCCGTCGGCCAGCGCCTTGGCGAACAGTTCCAGCTCTTCGGCCAGGCGCGTCGCACCGCGCAGCTCAAGCATGCGCAGGCAACCCTGTACCTGATGCAGGTTGTCGACCACAAAGGCCAGCATCGACAGGTCGCCCGGTTCGCCGGCAAAACGCTCCAGCGCCTGGCGCGCCTGGCCCAGGCAGTCGAGGATGGCAGCCTTGGTCCAGGCCAGCGCTACCGTGTCGTGGCGCTCGGGACTTACAGCAGCAGAAGCCATGGGCACTCCTCAGCGCGGCGCATCGGTGGGGCTTTGCGCAGGTGGCGGCAGGGTGAAACCGGACACCGAACGGCGCATCTCGCTGGCCATGCGGGCCAAGTGGCGGATGCTGTCGGCGGTGGCACCGGAGCCGGCGGAGGTTTGCGCGGTAATCTGCTGGATCACCGCCATGGTGTGGGAAATCTGCCCGGCCGACGAGGTCTGCAACTGGGCAGCGTCAGAGATGCTGTGGATAAGATCGGCCAGGTTCTGCGACACCCCTTCGATCTCGGCCAGCGCCACCCCGGCATCCTGCGCCAGGCGAGCGCCACGCACCACTTCGGCGGTGGTCTGCTCCATGGAGATGACTGCCTCGTTGGTGTCGGCCTGAATGGTACGCACCAGCGCCTCGATCTGCCGGGTGGCCGACGACGAGCGCTCTGCCAGGCGCTGCACTTCGTCGGCAACCACGGCAAAACCACGGCCAGCCTCGCCGGCCAGCGAGGCCTGGATGGCCGCGTTGAGTGCAAGGATGTTGGTCTGGTCGGCAATGTCGTCGATCAGGCTGACGATGTCGCCGATTTCCTGGGAAGACTCGCCCAGGCGTTTGATCCGCTTGGCGGTGTCCTGGATCTGCTCGCGAATGTTGTCCATGCCGTTGATGGTGTTATGCACCACCTCGTTGCCCTTGTTGGCAATGGCCACCGAGCGCTCGGCCACCTTGGCCGACTCGTAGGCATGCGCCGAAACCCGGTCGATCGACTCGACCATGTCGCCGACCGCCTCGGAGGCCTCGCTGATCTGCTCGGCCTGGTGCTCGGAAGCCTTGGCCAGCTGGCGGGCGGTGTTCTGGGTGTCCTGTACGGCAGCGGCAACCTGCACGGCGCTGTGGTTGATGGTGGCGACCAGGTCGCGCAGCTGGTCCACGGAATAGTTGATCGAATCGGCAATGGCGCCGGTGAAGTCTTCGGTCACCGATACGGTCACGGTCAGGTCGCCGTCGGCCAGCTCTTCGATTTCATCCAGCAGACGCATGATTGCCTGCTGGTTGCGTTCGTTCTTTTCTGCCGTTTCGCGCAGCTGGCGGTTGGTGGTGCGCACCATGACCAGGCCGATGAGGATGATCGAGGCCAGCGCCAGCAGGCCCAGGGCATAGCCGCCAACGGTATCGAGGGTACGTCCGCCGGCCAGGTTCTCGAAACCGTTGGCCAGGTGTGACGCCTCGTCCAGCAGGGTTTGCGACAGGCTGAAGATGTTGCCCGCGGCCTCACGCACGCGGAACAGTTCGGGCGAGGTTTCGAGAATTTCGTCGACCGAGCCCGCGACGAACTGGAACAGTTCGGCGATTTCGGCCAGCCGCGCACGGGCGTCGGCGTCCTCGACACGGGTTACCTGGATGGCCGCGTTACCGCTGAGCATCCCCTCCAGCACCTGGCCAAAGCGCCCGGCATCGCGGCCAAAGGCATCCGCCGCCTGAGCGGCGGTATCGTCACCCGCCAGCACGGTGTTGACCGAACCGAGGATGCGCTCGGCCAGCAACAGCTGGCGCTGCGCCACCACCACCTGGTTGGCCGGAGCGCCGCTTTGCAGCAGGATCTCGACCACTTTTTCGTATTCCACCTGCAACTGCGGCACGGTTTCGGCCAGCGTGGCCGCCACCTGGTGTAGCGACAGCACGGTCTGCTCACTGGCCAGGATGGTGTCGGTGTTCTTGCGCAGGTTTTCCCAGTCGCGGCGTACCGCCTCCATCTCGTCTCGCACCGTAGGCGGCGCAGCTGGCAACCCGGTGGACTTGTCACCCTGGCGCAGGTAGCCCCAGCGCCGCTCGAAGTCGTTGCGTGCATCCGACAGCAGCTTGAAGGCCAGGGCCTTGCCGGCGGCGGCTTCGGTGGCGTTCTTGGCAATGCGCTGAGACAGCACCCGCAGCTCGCCGGCATGGCCGATGTACTGCTTGTCGTAGTTGGACTGGGTGTTCAGGTAGGCAAAGTTGGCGAACAGCAGGATGATCGACAGGATCAGGATCAGAAACAGCACGGTGATCTGCGCGATGCTGCGGGTACGTGGGGTCACAGTGGTGGCTGTGACGGGGGCGGCAGGCTTGTTCACGTTCGCAGGTCCTATAACGCCACATCAAGAAAGCCCGGCGCCTGGGCCAGGGCGAAGGGGCTGAAGATTGCCCAGTTGCGTTCACGCGGGAAGTGCCCCTGCACGAAGCGTGCAGCGGCGCGGATCAATGGCTGCGGCGGCGACAGTTGCAGGCTGTCGAGGGCGAAGTGTTGCAGGCCAAGCACCTCGTCCACCAGCAAACCGACGAACAGGTCGTCGTGGTCCAGCACCAGCACCCGCCGCTGCTTGCCAGGCGCGGCGTGGCCCAGGCCGAAGAAGCTGCTCAGGTCCATGACCGGCAAAAGCCGGCCACGCAGGTTGGCCACCCCGCACACCCACGGTTGCACACCCGGGACGCGGCTGCTGCGCGGTTCGCGCAGTACCTCGGCCACCTCCCCCATGGGCGCGACGAACCACTGCCCGGCAATGCGAAAGCCGATACCGCTCCACTGTTGCAGGCGGTTGTCCTGCGGGGGCTGGTCGGCGACCAGCAGGCGGCAGCGCCGGTCGATGTCCAGCAACAACTCGAAGGCGGTCAGCGACGCGCCTTGCGGGCGGGTGGTCAAGCCCCCAGCACTTCTTTGAGCTTGGCGATCAGCGCGTCTTCTTCCACCGGTTTGGTCAGGAAGTCACGGGCGCCCTGGCGCGTGGCCCAGATGCGGTCGGTTTCCTGGTCCTTGGTGGTGACCACGATCACGGGGATGGCGGCGGTTTCCGGGTCCTTGCTGAGCTGGCGGGTGGCCTGAAAGCCGTTCATGCCGGGCATGACGATGTCCATCAGCACCGCGTCGGGCTTGTCCTGCCGGGCCAGGGCCACGCCATCGGCACCGTTGCTGGCCTTGAGCACCTGGTAGCCGTGCTTTTCCAGCCACTCGGTCAAGCGGTACATCTCTGTCGGCGAGTCGTCGACAATCAGAACTCGGGCCATGCTGTTTCCCCATCAGGAAAGTAAGACCATGCCATGGCGGGGCACGGTCAGGGTGCGGGTTGTTGGGTTGCGGCAAAACCGGGCACGTGGGCGCGGATCGCATCGAGCAGTTCTTCTTTGCTGAACGGTTTGGTCAGAAACTGATCAGAACCGACCACCCGGCCGCGGGCTTTGTCGAACAGGCCGTCGCGCGACGACAGCAGGATGACCGGCGTGTCCTTGAAAGCACTGTTGTGCTTGATCACGGCGCAGGTCTGGTAGCCGTCCAGGCGCGGCATCAGCACATCGACGAAGATGATGCCGGGCTGGTGGTCGACGATCTTGGCCAGGGCATCGAAGCCATCGCTGGCGGTGATTACCTCGCAGCCCGCTTCACCGAGCAACATCTGTGCGGTGCGGCGGATCGTGCGGGAATCGTCGATCACCATCACCTTCAGGGGTTGTTCCATAGACGCCTACCAATGGAAATTAGCTGCATTTTTAGCACACTCCGGGTGGCCATTCCATCTGCGCCGCCCCTTGACCGGCGGCGTTTGCGGCGCCACCCTGAGCCACTTTTCTTTCGAGCCATCGCGGCACCTGCCGCCAAGAGGAACCACCCCATGAGCGTACGCCTCGGCATTGTCATGGACCCCATCGCGTCCATCTCCTACAAGAAGGACAGCTCGCTGGCCATGCTGCTGGCCGCCCAGGCACGCGGCTGGAGCCTGTTCTACATGGAACAGCAAGACCTGTACCAGGGCGAAAGCAAGGCCCGCGCCCGCATGCGCCCGCTGAAGGTGTTTGCCGACCCGGCGCACTGGTTCGAACTGGGCGAGGAGCAGGACGGCCCGCTGGCTGACCTGGACGTGATCCTGATGCGCAAGGATCCGCCGTTCGACATGGAATTCGTCTACAGCACCTACTTGCTGGAACAGGCCGAAAATGACGGCGTGCTGGTGGTCAACCGCCCGCAAAGCCTGCGCGACTGCAACGAGAAGATGTTCGCCACGCTGTTCCCGCAGTGCACCACGCCGACCCTGGTCAGCCGCCGCCCGGACATCATTCGTGAATTCGCGGCCAAGCATGCCGATGTGATCCTCAAGCCGCTGGACGGCATGGGCGGCACATCGATCTTCCGCCACCGGGCTGGCGACCCCAACCTGTCGGTGATCCTGGAAACCCTGACCGCGCTGGGCACCCAGCAGATCATGGCTCAGGCCTACCTGCCGGCGATCAAAGACGGCGACAAGCGCATCCTGATGATCGATGGCGAGCCGGTGGACTATTGCCTGGCGCGCATCCCGGCCAGCGGCGAAACCCGCGGCAACCTGGCCGCCGGCGGCCGTGGCGAGGCCCGCCCGTTGACCGACCGCGACCGCTGGATCGCCGCCCAGGTCGGCCCGACCCTGCGCGAAAAAGGCCTGTTGTTCGTGGGCCTGGATGTGATCGGCGACTACCTCACCGAGATCAACGTCACCAGCCCTACCTGCATCCGCGAGATCGATGCCGCCTACAACACCGATATCGGTGGCAAGTTGATGGATGCCATTGATCGCAAGCTGAAGGCGCGCTGACAGCCAACGCGAAGCAAAACCGTAGAGTGGGGTATGATGCCGGTCCTATTCGACTGAGCTGCTGCCCCGCCCTGCGGTTGCTGGATACCTGATGACGCTGCCCGCTGACATCCCCGCCACCCTGCTGCCTCCCCGTGTTCGCCCGGTGGACCGGTTAGGCTTTACCCTGTTCCTGGCTGCCCTGGTGCACCTGGCGCTGATCCTTGGCGTCGGCTTCAGCGTGGTCAAGCCGGCCGAAATCCGCCACACCATGGACATCACCCTGGCCACCTTCAAGAGCGAGAAACCGCCCGAGAAGGCCGATTTCCAGGCCCAGGACAACCAGCAGGGCAGCGGCACCCTGGACAAGAAAGCGGTACCCACAACCACCGAGCTGGCGCCGTTCCAGGACAGCAAGATCAACAAGATTACCCCACCGCCTGCCGCCAAGCCCGAGGTGGTGCCGCCCCCTACCCCGCAAAAGTCGGCGGTGGTGACCACGGCGCCCAAGCCGCAGAAGGTTGAGCCCAAACCCAAGGAAAGCAAGCCACAGCCCAAGCCGACGGCGCCAGCGCCAGACTTTGACAGCTCGCAGCTGTCCAGCCAGATCGCCAGCCTGGAAGCGGAGCTTTCCAACGAACAGCAGATGTACGCCAAGCGGCCGAAGATTCACCGCCTGAATGCTGCATCGACCATGCGCGACAAGGGCGCCTGGTACAAGGAAGAGTGGCGCAAGAAGGTCGAGCGGGTGGGCAACCTGAACTACCCCGACGAAGCGCGCCGGCAACAGATTTACGGCAATTTGCGGATGATGGTGTCGATCAACCGCGATGGTTCGTTGTATGAGGTGCTGGTGCTGGAATCGTCGGGGCAGCCGGTGCTGGACCAGGCGGCACAGCGCATCGTGCGGCTGGCGGCGCCATTTGCGCCGTTTACCGGGGATCTGGCCGAGTTTGACCGGCTGGAGATCATTCGGACCTGGCGGTTTGCGCGTGGGGACCGTTTGTCCAGTAACTGATTTATTGGCAGTACCGGCCCTTTCGCGGGCAAGCCCGCTCCCACAGGATCTTCATCGACTCCAAGTCCTGAGGGGTACCTGTGGGAGCGGGCTTGCCCGCGAAGAGGCCAGCACAAACGACACAAATCCGCACCTTGTCAGCCTCGCCACCTGGCGCCACACTATCCCCCATGAAAACCCTCGCCCCGAGCTACCTCAAGCACCAGTTCCTGATCGCCATGCCGCACATGGCCGATCCGAACTTCGCCCAGACCCTCACGTACATCGTCGAGCACAACGAGCATGGCGCCATGGGGCTGGTGGTCAACCGGCCGCAGGAGCTGAGCCTGGCCGACATCCTCGAGCAGCTGCGCCCGGATGAAACACCACCGGCCAGCACCTTGCAGGTGCCGATCTACCAGGGTGGCCCGGTGCAGACCGACCGCGGCTTCGTGTTGCACAGCAGCGAGTGCAGCTTCCAGGCCACCGTGGCGCTGGAAGGGCTGGCGCTGACCACGTCGCAGGACATCTTGCTGGCCATCGCTGCCGGGGTAGGCCCGAAACAAAGCCTGATCACCCTCGGTTACGCCGGCTGGGAAGCCGGCCAGCTGGAAGCCGAGCTGGCCGACAACGCCTGGCTCAACTGCCCGTTCGACCCGGAAATCATCTTTGGCCTGGCCAGCGACCTGCGCCTGGACGCCGCCGCCGCCAGCCTGGGGATCAACCTGAACCTGCTGACCAGCCAGGCGGGCCACGCCTGATGGCCGAACTACGACTGCTGCTGGGCTTCGACTATGGCAGCAAACAGATCGGCGTGGCCGTTGGCCAGGTGGTCACCGGCCAGGCCCGCGAACTGTGCACCCTTAAGGCACAAAACGGCGTACCGGACTGGGCTCAGGTGGAAAAGCTCATCACTGAGTGGAAACCCGACGCCATCGTCGTCGGCCTGCCGCTGAACATGGACGGCACACCCAGCGAAATGAGCGCCCGCGCCGAAAAGTTCGCCCGACGCCTGAATGGCCGCTTCAACCTGCCCGTGCACACCCACGACGAGCGCCTGACCACCTTCGAGGCCAAAGGCGAGCGCATGGCCCGTGGCGGCCAGCGCGGCAGCTACCGCGACAACCCGGTCGATGCCATCGCCGCCGCCCTGTTGCTACAAGGCTGGCTGGAGGCCAATACCTGATCATCTTTGCCGCCGGGCCCGCCCGGCGCACCCTTCCGAGGAGCCCGCAATGAGCCTACCCAATCCCGCCGAGCTGATCCGGCAGATGGCTGTCGACCTTCGCGCCCACCTGGCCCGCCGCAACATCAGCGAGCCACGTTACATCGGCATCCGCACCGGCGGTGTCTGGGTTGCCCAGGCCCTGCAGGAAGCCATGGGTGATACCAGCCCCATGGGCACCCTGGACGTTTCGTTCTACCGCGACGACTTCAGCCAGAACGGCCTGCACCCGCAAGTGCGTCCGTCCGAGCTGCCGTTCGAAGTGGAAGGCCAGCACCTGGTGCTGGTGGATGACGTGCTGATGAGCGGTCGTACCGTGCGCGCCGCACTCAACGAACTGTTCGATTATGGCCGCCCGGCCAGCGTCACCCTGGTCTGCCTGCTGGACCTGGATGCCGGCGAACTGCCAATCCGTCCGAATGTGCTGGGTGCCACCCTGTCGCTGGCCGCCCATGAACGGGTAAAATTGACCGGACCCGCACCGCTCGCCCTCGAGCGCCAGGACCTCGCCTCCGCTTCCGCCCTTTAAGAGTCCCCCGCGATGACGCCATTCGACGCCAAGCGCCCGCTGCAGCTCAATGATCAGGGCCAGCTGCGCCACTTCCTCTCGCTGGACGGTTTGCCCCGCGAACTGCTCACCGAAATCCTCGACACCGCCGACTCCTTCCTGGAAGTTGGTGCCCGGGCCGTGAAAAAAGTCCCGTTGTTGCGCGGCAAGACCGTGTGCAACGTGTTCTTCGAGAACTCCACCCGTACCCGTACCACCTTCGAGCTGGCGGCCCAGCGCCTGTCGGCCGACGTGATCAGCCTGAACGTGTCGACCTCCTCGACCAGCAAGGGCGAGACGCTGTTCGACACCCTGCGCAACCTCGAAGCCATGGCCGCCGACATGTTCGTCGTGCGCCACTCCGACTCCGGTGCCGCACACTTCATCGCCGAGCACGTGTGCCCGGACGTTGCCGTGATCAACGGCGGTGATGGCCGCCACGCGCACCCGACCCAGGGCATGCTCGACATGCTCACCATCCGCCGCCACAAGGGCAGCTTCGAAAACCTCTCGGTGGCCATCGTCGGCGACATCCTGCACTCACGCGTGGCCCGCTCCGACATGCTGGCGCTCAAGGCGCTGGGTTGCCCGGACATCCGCGTGATCGGCCCGAAAACCCTGATTCCGATCGGCATCGAGCAGTACGGCGTGAAGGTGTACACCGACCTCGCCGAAGGCCTGAAAGACGTCGATGTGGTGATCATGCTGCGCCTGCAACGCGAGCGTATGGCGGGTGGCCTGCTACCCAGCGAGGGCGAGTTCTACCGCCTGTTCGGCCTGACCACTGCACGCCTGGCCGGGGCCAAGCCCGACGCCATCGTCATGCACCCGGGCCCGATCAACCGGGGCGTGGAAATCGAGTCGGCGGTGGCCGACGGCAAGCACTCGGTGATCCTCAACCAGGTCACCTACGGCATCGCCGTGCGCATGGCCGTGCTGTCCATGGCCATGAGCGGGCAGAACGCGCAACGTCAATTCGACCAGGAGAACGCCCAGTGACCCTCAGTATTCTCGGCGCCCGGGTCATCGACCCCAAGACAGGCCTGGATCAGGTGACCGACCTGCACCTGGACGGTGGCCGCATTGCCGCCATCGGCGCTGCCCCGGCCGGCTTCAGCGCCAGCCGCACGATCCAGGCCGATGGCCTGGTTGCCGCGCCCGGCCTGGTCGACCTTGGCGTGTCCCTGCGCGAGCCGGGCTACAGCCGTAAAGGCAACATCGCCAGTGAAACCCGCGCTGCCGTGGCGGGTGGTGTCACCAGCCTGTGCTGCCCGCCGCAAACCAAACCGGTACTGGACACCTCGGCCGTGGCCGAGCTGATCCTGGACCGCGCCCGCGAAGCCGCCAACAGCAAGGTCTACCCGATCGGCGCCCTGACCAAGGGCCTGGAAGGCGAACAACTGGCCGAGCTGGTAGCCCTGCGCGACACCGGTTGCGTGGCCTTCGGCAACGGCCTGAAGGAAATCCCCAACAACCGTACCCTGGCCCGCGCCCTGGAATACGCCGCCACCTTCGACCTGACCGTGGTGTTCCACTCCCAGGACCGCGACCTGTCCCAGGGCGGCCTGGCCCATGAAGGGGCCATGGCCAGCTTCCTCGGCCTGCCGGGCATCCCGGAAACCGCCGAAACCGTGGCCCTGGCGCGCAACCTGCTGCTGGTGGAACAGACCGGCGTGCGTGCGCACTTCACCCAGATCACCAGTGCCCGTGGCGCACGGTTGATCGCCCAGGCCCAGGCCCTCGGCCTGCCGGTAACCGCCGATGTGGCGCTGTACCAGCTGATTCTCACCGATGAGTCGCTGCGCGAGTTCTCCAGCCTGTACCACGTGCAGCCGCCACTGCGTACCGCCGCCGACCGCGACGGCCTGCGCGAGGCGGTGAAGTCGGGTGTGATCCAGGCGATTTCCAGCCACCACCAGCCGCACGAACGCGACGCCAAGCTGGCCCCGTTCGGCGCCACCGAGCCGGGTATCAGCAGCGTCGAGTTGCTGCTGCCACTGGCCATGACACTGGTGCAGGACGGCCTGCTCGACCTGCCGACCCTGCTGGCCCGCCTGAGCAGCGGCCCGGCTGCTGCCCTGCGCCTGCCGGCTGGCGAGCTGAAGGTGGGTGGCGCAGCTGACCTGGTGCTGTTCGACCCGCAAGCCTCCACCGTTGCCGGCGAGCAATGGTTCTCGCGCGGCGAGAACTGCCCGTTCATCGGCCACTGCCTGCCGGGTGCGGTACGTTATACCTTGGTCGATGGGCATGTTTGCCACGAGGGCTGAGTAACCTTCTTCGCGGGCACGCCCGCTCCCACAGGATCACCACTAACCCAAGGCATGTGGTAACCCTGTGGGAGCGGGCATGCCCGCGAATGCCCTCGCACGGCTCCCCCTGCCAAGCGCGACCATTCATCCCCCACGGTTGAAATCCTTCCCCCCACCCCCATATGAGTCTGCATCAGGCACTTTCGCCCCGCTGCGTGGAGACTCTCCCCTTGACCACCATCGTTTCTGTCCGCCGTAACGGCAAAGTCGTCATGGGTGGCGACGGCCAGGTATCCCTCGGCAACACCGTGATGAAAGGCAACGCCAAGAAGGTGCGCCGCCTGTACCACGGCCAGGTCATTGCGGGCTTCGCCGGTGCCACCGCCGATGCCTTCACCCTGTTCGAACGCTTTGAAGGCCAGCTGGAAAAACACCAGGGCCACCTGGTACGTGCCGCCGTCGAGCTGGCCAAGGAATGGCGTACCGACCGTTCCCTGAGCCGCCTGGAAGCCATGCTGGCCGTGGCCAACAAGGACGCTTCCCTGATCATCACCGGTAACGGCGACGTGGTCGAACCCGAAGACGGCCTGATCGCCATGGGTTCCGGTGGCGCCTACGCTCAGGCCGCAGCCCGCGCCCTGCTGAACAAGACCGACCTCTCGGCCCGTGAAATCGCCGAAACCGCCCTGAACATCGCCGGTGATATCTGCGTGTTCACCAACCACAACCTGACCATCGAGGAGCAGGACCTGGCCGACTGACTCAGCTGTTCTGGCGCCCCTTCCCGGTGACGGGGCTTTTCCACGCTGATTCATCTGCCCAAGGACCGTATTGACCATGTCCATGACCCCCCGCGAGATCGTCCACGAACTCAACCGCCACATCATCGGCCAGGACGACGCCAAACGCGCCGTGGCCATTGCCCTGCGCAACCGCTGGCGCCGGATGCAGCTGCCTGCCGAGCTGCGTGCCGAAGTAACCCCGAAGAACATCCTGATGATCGGCCCTACCGGCGTCGGCAAGACCGAAATCGCCCGTCGCCTGGCCAAACTGGCCAATGCGCCGTTCCTCAAGGTCGAAGCCACCAAGTTCACCGAAGTGGGCTACGTGGGCCGTGATGTCGAGTCGATCATCCGTGACCTGGCCGATGCCGCGCTGAAGATGCTGCGCGAGCAGGAGATCATCCGCGTTCGCCACCGCGCCGAAGATGCCGCCGAAGACCGCATCCTCGATGCCCTGCTGCCGCAGGCACGGGTGAGCAGCTTCGCCGAGGAAGCCGCACAGACCAGCACCGACTCCAACACCCGCCAGCTGTTCCGCAAGCGCCTGCGTGAAGGCCAGCTCGACGACAAGGAAATCGAAATCGAAGTGGCCGATGCCGTGGGCGTCGAAATTGCCGCGCCACCCGGCATGGAAGAAATGACCAACCAGCTGCAAAGCCTGTTTGCCAACATGGGCAAAGGCAAGCGCAAGGCGCGCAAGCTGAAGGTGAAAGAAGCGCTGAAGATGGTGCGCGATGAAGAAGCGAGCCGCCTGGTCAACGAAGAAGAGCTCAAGGCCAAGGCCCTGGAAGCGGTCGAGCAGCATGGCATCGTGTTCATCGACGAAATCGACAAGGTTGCCAAGCGTGGCAACGTTGGCGGCGCTGACGTGTCCCGTGAAGGCGTACAGCGCGACCTGCTGCCGTTGATCGAAGGCTGCACCGTCAACACCAAGCTGGGCATGGTCAAGACCGACCACATTCTGTTCATTGCCTCGGGTGCATTCCACCTGAGCAAGCCAAGCGACCTGGTGCCCGAGCTGCAAGGCCGTCTGCCGATTCGCGTGGAACTGAAGGCACTGACCCCGGAAGACTTCGAGCGCATCCTGCAAGAGCCGCATGCCTCGCTGACCGAGCAGTACCAGGCCCTGTTGAAAACCGAAGGCCTGAACATCGCGTTCCAGGCGGACGGTATCAAGCGCCTGGCCGAAATTGCCTACCAGGTGAACGAGAAAACCGAGAACATCGGTGCCCGCCGCCTGCACACCCTGCTTGAGCGTTTGCTTGAAGAGGTGTCGTTCAGCGCTGGCGACTTGGCCAGCACCCACGACGAAACGCCGATCCAGATCGACGCGGCGTATGTGAACAGCCACCTGGGTGAACTGGCGCAGAACGAAGACCTGTCGCGTTACATCCTGTAAGACCGCACGGGGCCGCTTTGCGGCCCAATCGCCGGCAAGCCAGCTCCCACAGGAAATCACTGCCCTCCAGGCCTGTGGTATTCCTGTGGGAGCTGGCTTGCCGGCGATTGGGCTGCAGGGCAGCCCCCTTGCACAATGGTCCGAATCTCCCGAAGCTGTGCACTATCAGCTCCCGAGAGATTCCGCCCATGGCCCGCCTGCCCACCGCCATCAACCTGCACAAAGCCTCGAAAACCCTCACCCTCACCTACGCCCCCGGCGAGGCCTACACCCTGCCCGCCGAATTCCTGCGCGTGCACTCCCCCTCCGCCGAGGTCCAGGGCCACGGCAACCCCATCCTGCAATTTGGCAAGATCAACGTCGGCCTCATCGGCCTGGAACCTGCCGGCCAATATGCACTGAAACTGACCTTCGACGACGGCCATGACAGCGGCCTGTTCACCTGGGAATACCTTGAACAGCTGTGCCTGCGCCAGGAACAGTTGTGGGCCGAGTACCTCGACGAACTGCACAAGGCCGGGAAATCCCGCGACCCGGCCGAATCGGTCGTGAAACTCATGCTCTAGCGCAAGGGCTGCAGGGTTTAGAGCGCATTTTCTAAATTCATCTGTTTGAATGACTTACAGACAGCCCAGTGAAGGGCTGTCTTGCGCATTACATGAAAGTCGGGTAACCAATGGGTGTGGCAAGTTCCCTGCATCATTTTGCAGGCAGTCAGAACCCCCGCAGCACCGCTGTTCCTTATCACTGGTCACCCGAGTAGCAGTACCGGGCTCAGGGCTGTGCTCCTGTCACAGCAACCGGTACTCGTCTCAGGACAACGGAGCGTCGTAGATGAGTAACAAGAACAACGATGAGCTGCAGCGGCAGGCCTCGGACAATACCCTGGGGCTGAACCCGGTCATCGGCATTCGCCGCAAGGACCTGTTGAGCTCGGCACGTACCGTGCTGCGCCAGGCCGTGCGCCAACCGCTGCACAGCGCCAAACATGTGGCCCACTTTGGCCTGGAGCTGAAGAACGTGCTGCTGGGCAAATCCAGCCTGGCCCCGGAAAGCGACGACCGTCGCTTCAATGACCCGGCCTGGAGCAACAACCCGCTGTACCGCCGCTACCTGCAAACCTACCTGGCCTGGCGCAAGGAGCTGCAGGACTGGATTGGCAGCAGCGACCTGTCACCGCAAGACATCAGCCGCGGCCAGTTCGTCATCAACCTGATGACCGAAGCCATGGCACCGACCAATACCCTGTCCAACCCGGCAGCGGTCAAACGCTTCTTCGAAACCGGTGGCAAGAGCCTGCTCGACGGCCTGTCCAACCTGGCCAAGGACATGGTCAACAACGGCGGCATGCCCAGCCAGGTGAACATGGACGCCTTCGAAGTGGGCAAGAACCTGGGCACCAGTGAAGGTGCCGTGGTGTACCGCAACGATGTACTGGAGCTGATCCAGTACAGCCCCATCACCGAACAGGTGCATGCCCGCCCGCTGCTGGTGGTGCCGCCGCAGATCAACAAGTTCTATGTGTTCGACCTGAGCCCGGAGAAGAGCCTGGCCCGCTACTGCCTGCGCTCGCAGCAGCAAACCTTCATCATCAGCTGGCGCAACCCGACCAAGGCCCAGCGTGAGTGGGGCCTGTCCACTTACATCGATGCGCTCAAGGAAGCGGTCGATGCCGTGCTGGCCATTACCGGCAGCAAGGACCTGAACATGCTCGGTGCCTGCTCCGGCGGCATCACCTGCACCGCACTGGTAGGCCACTATGCCGCCCTCGGTGAGAACAAGGTCAATGCCCTGACCCTGCTGGTCAGCGTGCTGGACACCACCATGGATACCCAGGTTGCGCTGTTCGTCGACGAGCAGACCCTGGAGTCTGCCAAGCGCCATTCCTACCAGGCCGGCGTACTGGAAGGCAGCGACATGGCCAAGGTGTTCGCCTGGATGCGCCCCAACGACCTGATCTGGAACTACTGGGTCAACAACTACCTGCTCGGCAACGAGCCGCCCGTGTTCGACATCCTGTTCTGGAACAACGACACCACACGCCTGCCGGCCGCCTTCCACGGCGACCTGATCGAAATGTTCAAGAGCAACCCGCTGACGCGTGCGGACGCCCTTGAAGTGTGCGGCACCCCGATCGACCTGAAGAAAGTGCAGTGCGACATCTTCAGCGTCGCCGGCACCGCCGACCACATCACCCCGTGGCAGTCGTGCTACCGCTCGGCGCACCTGTTCGGCGGCAAGATCGAGTTCGTGCTGTCCAACAGTGGCCATATCCAGAGCATCCTCAACCCGCCAGGCAACCCCAAGGCACGCTTCATGACCGGCGCCGATCGCCCGGGTGACCCGGTGGCCTGGCAGGAAAACGCGACCAAGCATGCCGACTCCTGGTGGCTGCACTGGCAGAGCTGGCTGAGCGAACGTGCCGGGGAGCTTAAAAAGGCGCCGCCCCGTCTGGGCAACCGCACCTATGCCGCTGGCGAAGCCTCACCGGGCACCTACGTTCACGAGCGTTGAGTGGCCTTGCCGTGGCCGCCATCGGCGCGCCACGGTGCTTTTTTCACCGAAGAGTCGAACGCATGCCGGAACCCTACATCTTCAGGACCGTCGAACTGGACGACCAATCCATTCGCACTGCCGTCCGCCCGGGCAAGCCGCACCTGACACCGTTGCTGATTTTCAACGGCATCGGCGCCAACCTGGAGCTGGTGTTCCCGTTCATCGAGGCGCTGGACCCGGACCTTGAGGTCATCGCCTTCGATGTGCCCGGGGTGGGTGGTTCGTCCACACCGCGTCATCCCTATCGCTTTCCGGGGCTGGCCAAGCTGACCGCGCGCATGCTCGATTACCTGGACTACGGCCAGGTCAGCGCCATCGGCGTGTCTTGGGGCGGCGCCCTGGCCCAGCAGTTCGCCCACGATTACCCGGAGCGCTGCAAGAAGCTGGTGCTGGCTGCCACTGCCGCCGGCGCCGTCATGGTGCCGGGCAAGCCCAAAGTGTTGTGGATGATGGCCAGCCCCAGGCGCTACGTGCAGCCCTCCCATGTCATCCGCATCGCGCCGATGATCTATGGCGGCGCTTTCCGTCGCGACCCGGACCTGGCCATGCACCATGCGTCCAAGGTCCGTTCCGGCGGCAAGATGGGTTACTACTGGCAACTGTTCGCAGGCCTGGGCTGGACGAGCATCCACTGGCTGCACAAGATCCACCAGCCGACCTTGGTGCTGGCCGGTGACGACGACCCGCTTATTCCGCTGATCAACATGCGCCTGCTGGCCTGGCGGATTCCCAACGCCCAGCTACACATAATCGACGATGGCCACCTGTTCCTGATTACCCGGGCCGAGGCCGTCGCACCGATCATCATGAAGTTTCTCCAGGAAGAACGTCAGCGCGCGGTCATGCATCCGCGCCCCGCCTCCGGCGGTTGATTGTCGCTGCCCGGAAAACGGGTAAGACGAGGGAGTGTTGCCATGACAGACAAACCGGCCAAAGGAACGAAAACGCTCCCCGCCACCAGCATGAACGTACAGAACGCCATACTCGGCCTGCGCGGGCGCGACCTGGTGTCGACCCTGCGCAGGGTGGGCCGCCACGGTTTGACCAACCCGCTGCATACGGCGCGCCACCTGCTGGCACTCGGCGGCCAGCTGGGCCGCGTGATGCTGGGCGACTCGCCCTACCAGCCCAACCCCCGCGACGCCCGCTTCAGCGACCCGACCTGGAGCCAGAACCCGTTTTACCGCCGTGGCCTGCAGGCCTACCTGGCCTGGCAGAAGCAGACCCGCCAATGGATCGACGAAAGCCACCTGGACGACGATGACCGGGCCCGCGCGCACTTTCTGTTTGGCTTGATCAATGACGCCCTGGCGCCGAGCAACTCGCTGCTCAACCCGCTGGCGGTAAAGGAACTGCTCAATACCGGCGGGCAAAGCCTGGTGCGTGGCGTGGCCCACCTGCTCGACGACCTGCGCCATAACGACGGCCTGCCGCGCCAGGTGGACGAACGCGCCTTCGAGGTGGGTGGCAACCTGGCGGCGACAGCTGGCGCGGTGGTGTTTCGCAACGAGCTGCTGGAGCTGATCCAGTACAAGCCGATGAGTGAAAAGCAGCACGCCCGGCCCTTGCTGGTGGTGCCGCCACAAATCAACAAGTTCTATATCTTCGACTTGCAGGCACACAACAGCTTCGTCCAGTACATGCTCAAGAACGGCCTGCAGGTGTTCATGGTCAGCTGGCGCAACCCCGACCCACGCCACCGCGAGTGGGGGCTGTCCTCGTATGTGCAGGCCCTGGAGGAAGCGCTCAACGCCTGCCGCAGCATCAGTGGCAACCGCGACCCCAACCTGATGGGCGCCTGCGCCGGCGGGCTGACCATGGCCGCGCTGCAGGGGCATCTGCAGGCCAAGCGCCAACTGCGCAGGGTACGTAGCGCCACGTACCTGGTCAGCCTGCTGGACAGCAAGTTCGACAGCCCGGCCAGCCTGTTCGCCGACGAGCAGACCGTCGAGGCCGCCAAACGTCGCTCGTATCAACGGGGGGTGCTGGACGGCGGCGAGGTGGCCAGGATTTTCGCCTGGATGCGCCCCAACGACCTGATCTGGAATTACTGGGTCAACAACTACCTGCTGGGCAAGGCGCCGCCCGCGTTCGACATCCTCTACTGGAACGCCGACAACACGCGCCTGCCGGCAGCCCTGCACGGCGACTTGCTGGACTTCTTCAAGCACAACCCGCTGACCCACCCCGCAGGCCTTGAAGTGTGCGGCACGCCCATCGACCTCAAGCAGGTCGACCTGGACAGTTTCACCGTGGCCGGCAGCAACGATCACATCACCCCGTGGGATGCCGTGTATCGCTCGGCCTTGCTGCTCGGTGGCGACCGGCGCTTCGTGCTGGCCAATAGCGGGCACATCCAGAGCATCATCAACCCGCCGGGCAACCCCAAGGCTTACTACCTGGAAAACCCCAAGCTTTCGGGCGACCCGCGCGCCTGGTTCTACGAAGCCAAACGCAGCGACGGCAGCTGGTGGCCCCTGTGGCTGGAATGGATCACGCCACGTTCCGGCCCGCTCAAGGCACCCCGTACCGAACTGGGCAACAGCACGTATCCACCGCTCGGCCCGGCGCCAGGCACCTATGTCCTGACCCGATGAGCCCGACAACTGGATGAAGACCCGCGACCGTATCCTCGAATGCGCCCTGCAACTGTTCAACCAGCAGGGCGAACCGAACGTTTCCACCTTGGAGATTGCCAACGAACTGGGTATCAGCCCGGGCAACCTGTATTACCACTTCCACGGCAAGGAGCCGTTGGTGCTGGGCCTGTTCGAGCGCTTTGAAGAAGCGCTGATGCCCCTGCTCGACCCGCCGCTGGAGGTGCGCCTGGATGCCGAGGATTACTGGCTGTTCCTGCACCTGATCGTCGAGCACATGGCCCAGTACCGCTTCCTGTTCCAGGACCTGTCCAACCTGACCGGGCGCCTGCCCAAGCTGGCGCGCGGCATGCGCAGCCTGATCAACGCGCTCAAGCGTACGCTGGCGGCGTTGCTGGCCAGCCTCAAGGGCCAGGGGCTGGTGGAGAGTGACACCCAGGCGCTGGGGCAGTTGGTGGAGCAGATCACCCTGACGCTGATGTTCTCGCTGGATTACCAGCGGGTACTGGGGCGCGAGGGGGATGTGGGGATTGTGGTGTATCAGGTGATGATGCTGGTGGCGCCGCATTTGCAGGCGCAGGCGCGAGCGGCGGCGGAGCAGTTGGCGGTGCGGTATCTGGAGGGGTAACAATGATGCCAGCCAACTGAGTCCTCCAGTTTGACTGGGGCTGCTTTGCAGCCCTTCGCGGGCTCGCCCGCTCCCACAGGGATCGCACAAACCAAGGGCTCTGCGATAAACCTGTGGGAGCGGGCAAGCCCGCGAAGCAGGCGACGCGGTATCAGATCAGGGTACCGGTGCCCGTTGGTGCCGACGGCGTGCTGCTGACCGGGGCGGCGGCAGGTGCCGGTGCTGCGGTAGCGGCCGGGGCGGCGCTGGCCGTTGGGGCTGCTGGCTTGGCGGCTGCCGGTTTGGCCGGGGCTTTTTTCACCGCAGGCTTCTTCGCCGCAGCAGGCTTGGCCGCTGCCGGTTTGGCTGCCGGTTTGGCTGCCGGCTTGGCCGCCGCCACCTTGGCTGCAGGCTTGGCAGCCGGTTTTGCCGCTGCGGTTTTAGCTGCCGGCTTGGCCGCTGCGGTTTTTGCCGCAGGCTTGGCTGCCGCTTTGGCCAGAGGCTTGGCCGCCGCCTTGCTCGCAGCCGGTTTGGCAGCAGCGGTGCGCGACGAAATCGGCGTAACCGACGCACCGGTCAGCTTCTCGATCTGCTTGGTCAGGCTGTCCACCTGCTGGTGCAGGGCCTTGATCTCGTTGCGGCTCGGCACACCCAGGCGCGAGATGGCGCTGTTCAGGCGCTTGTCGAAAGCCTCTTCGAGTTCGCTCCATTTGCCCAATGCACGGTCCTTCACGCCAGACACGCGCGAAGTGGTGGAGGACTTGGCGGTTTCGGCCACGTCTTCAGCGGTTTTCTTCGCCTGCTTCTCGGCCTTCTCGCCATCCTTCACCAGCGAGTCGAACAGCTTCGGGCCGTCCTGGTCGATCTTCGAATAGATACCCAGCCCCGCCAGCCAGATCTTGCGGGAGTATTTCTCGATCCCGCCGACCCAGGAGCTGCCTTCTTTTTCGGTGTTCTTCTTGCCAGCCATCCTGCTCTCCTTATGGTTTGTGCGCGACGCGCTCAAGCAGCTCGTGCAACTGTTCAAGCTTGATCGACAGCGCCTCAACGTCATGTTTAGACGGAATGCCAAGGCGATTCAAGGCGCGCCCTACCCGTGCGTCGAAAGCTTTTTCGATCTTGTCGAGTTGAATTTCTACCTTGCCGCGTACGCGACTGACTTCTTCAGCCGCTTCGTCGATCTGGTTGTTGGCAGCATCGAGCTCTTTGTCGATGCGTTTCTTGCCACGCTTCTCGACGCCTTCGCCGGCCTTGACCAGCTCCTGGAAGTAGTCGGAGCCTTCCTGGCCCACCCGCGCATAAGCGCCGATGCCAGCCAGCCAGATCTTGCGCGCGTAGCCGCGCACTTCGCCCAGCGTACCCAGGGCGTCGTCCTTTTTCTTCACCGTCACTTTGGCCATGCTCTGTACCTCATACTCATGAGTGGAGGAGGAACCGCCCATGGAGGTTGGGCTTGAGCATAAGGTAGGGAGAAAAATTAGAAACCTCACCCTAAGGTCACCCTGCAGTTGCGCGGGGGGCATTTAAGTACAGCCTTCGACACAGTCATTCACCCTAGCGTTCAGGCACTGCCACCCACGGAGCCCGAACAAAATGCCTGAAACGTTTGACACGCAAACCATCACCTTCAAGCAACTGGTTGCCAGCCGCTTCGCCAAGCGCCCCACCCTGCGCGGAGTCATCGGCAAAGTCGGCTTCGCGGTACTTGCCGACCGCTACCCGTGGATTACCCGCAATCACCCACAATTGAACTCACTTGGCGCTTTCACCCTGATGCATGGCGAAGGCAAGGAGCCTGGGCAGGTTGCCCTTGTGGACACCTTGCTGGAACACTTCCTGACGGGGGGCAGCCTGGCGTTCACCGACACCGACATGCTCAGCATTGTGCCGCCTGCACCCTTTCGCCCGCAGGAACAAGGTGCAGACCCGAGCACACAACCCGAAATCAACCTGAGCATGCAGAAGCTGAACGAGGTCTTCGATGAAGTGTTGGCCTCACTCCCCCAAGCCTTCCAGCATGCACAGATTGGCTTCTGGGCTGCGAGCGATGCCACATCGGCATTCTCACCTCTGCACTGGCTGGCACAAACCCTGAAAGCAGCCTTGCTCGGTGGTGTGGAACAGCAAGGCTTGGCCGCCCCGGAAAGAAGCACGCTGTACGGCCTGATCAATGGCAGTGAACAAGGGCTGGTAGTCAACGGCCTGCAGGTTACCCTGGATGACCACCCGCCCCAGACGCTACCCGACCTGCTGATCACCGGTACCTCTGGGCGCGTGCTGTGGTGCAAGCCCTGCGGCGCAGTGCGCAGCCATGAAGGGCTGGCGGCCTTCGCCGAAGCCCTTCGCGATGAGCTGGCACAGCGCTACCCATTCAGTGCCTTGCGCTGGGCACGGCAGCCGCTGGATACCGACCCGTTCCACTACCAGGCCATGGCATTGCTGAACGGCATTCTCGACAGGATCGGCCGCCTGCAGTTGTCGGCGCTTACCTGCGTTCATGACCTTGAAGCAGCCTTCAGCGCCTTGAGCGACCCCTCTGTCAACTTCCTCGATCTGCCCCTGTCGAACACTGCGCAACCGCTCATCAGCCTGCCGGCCTGGCTCACCCAGGCCGACACCACCGGGCGCATGCTGTACGGTGGTGCACTGTTAGAGCTTGCAGCCAGCCACGCGCAAGCCCAAGGCAAGACATCGTTCGAAGCGATAGCGCCTTTGGACCGTTATGCCGCCGACCTGCTACGCAAGCAGATGCGCCTGGATCACCCGGGCAAAGCGCCCCATGACCCGGACCAACTGCTTGTAGAGATCTCTGTGGTGGTACCGTTGTCATCCTCAGGGCCTGCGCAACTGCAGTACCTGAAAAGCATGACGCTGACCGAACTGGCCATTTCACGCTTGCACACGGATGCAAACGAAGTGGCATCCGGCCTTGCCGACACCCACGCACGCCCCCTCGACAGCTGGCTGAACCTTGACTACGTCAATGCACTGATCTCTAAGGTGGACGTTGGTGGCCAATACCCGGTCTATGTCACAGACCAGCTGAAAGACACCACGCTCAAGGCCACACGCATTCGGTGTCACGCCACACAATGGCGCAACACCCTGCGGTTTGCCGCACTCGAAGCCAGACTAAAAGGACAACTGCGTGCGCACACCTGCCAGGCCATCGTCGATTTCTGCCGTGCCACCGCCACACAGGCTGCTTCCCTGACGGTTGCGCCACTGGCATTCCTGCCGGCGCCAGGTGCCGCCAAGGGTGATCGCGTACATGGCATGTTCCTGATCAACATTCATGCAAGCCAGGTTTGGGCCTTGTACCGTCCGTTGTTCGCGCAAGACACCTTGATCGAGTTTGCCAGCCTGGACAGCCTGATGGCGCGAATCCGGACAGATCAGGCCTTGCAGCAAAGCCTGCTTGCCTGGATGGACGATGACGCCCGGGTCATTTACCAACAGGGTGGATTCGAGCGCCCACACCTGCACCCCGGCCTTTCTGCACTGGCGCACCTGCTAGGCACGGAGTCGGCGTTGGTCGATGCCATTGTGGAACGTTTGAAAGTACCGGTCAGCGCGTGGCACAAGCCCTGGTCGGAAGACTTGGACAGCCACCTCTACGAAGCCCGCATCCAGGCATTGCTACTGTTGGCATCCCGGCAGAGTACTTCCAACGCCCAGCAACGCTGGGCGTTGATCGTGCAGCTGGCCTGGGTGGTGTTCAACACGGTCACCCCGCTGGTGCGTGGCCCGGCGGCAACGCTGGCCTGGCTGGTGGCCGCCCTGGCCACACTCAAGGATGACCTGCCAGCGCTTTACCAAGGCAGCCCGCAAGAGCAAGCCATGGCCGCTGCGGACCTGTTGAGCAACCTGGCCATGCTACTGATGCACACGTCATCAGGCCAATCGACAAGTGCCGTCGCCGCAACTGCTACGCCAGCACTGGCCCTTGAGGGCCTTGCCACCAGAGCCCCATTCACGTCAGTAACGGTCGAACCACCCACGGCTACGGACTGGGTTGCGCACGAACAGTCACCAGACCCAAGCCACATCCACGTGGAAAGCTGGCGGAACAGCCAACGTGTGGGGAACCTGCCCGCTGAAGCACGTCAGCGCCTGGCTGAGCTGCGGGCAACCGTTTCCCTGCAAGGCCATGCTGCCGAAACACACGGCCGCCTGCGTGGGCTGTACAAGGTTGGGGAGCAGCTGTATGTGAAGCTTCAAGACGTCGCCTACGAGGTGCACGAGACCTGGGGGGGCGTACAGATCATCGGCCCGGAAACCCACCAAGGTGAATGGCAATCGTATTGGGGAGGTGCACCGGATGGCTATTACATCGTCGGACGAGAGCGCAGCAAAGGCCCCTGGCTGACACGCTGGAACGAAGAGTGGGTGCTGGACCTGAGCCTCGCAGGCGGCATGCCAAAGACCCGCGAGGCCATCACCGCGCAGAATCGCCAGCAGTTCGAAGCACTGCAAACCGATACTCAAGCGAACCAGGCAGCGCTGAACAAACTCGAACCACTGATGGAACGTAATCGGGAACAGCTTGAAGCCTTTGACGACAAGGCAGCCGTCTTCACCCTGGCGTTCAATGCACTGCCCAACCCCGACGTCAGCACGCTGCCAGAGGCGCTTGCACAACAGCGCACGGAACTGCTGAGGCTACGCAACGAGCATATGTCCGACATCACCGCAGCCGCCCTGTACCTGGAGAAGCAAACCACCCTGCTGCACGCCAACGTCGACATCTTCCGGAAAATGCTCGAACCCCGCTTCCTCAAGTACGACCGCTCCGCAGCGACACCACGCAGGCTCAGTAACTGGACCGAAACGGCGATCGACACCGATATGCTCCTGCTCAGGCGCCTGCTCGAACTGATCGACCACGAAAAGCTGCAGGAGCAGTCCATGGGTTTGCGCTGGTTGCCCGACAACGAGGAGCAAAAGCAACGCCACAGTACGTTCCGCGAATCAACCCGGCACTCGCTGAAGGTCAGTCGACGCCTGCTCAAGGTCAGTGAACGGCTGGACAGCACACTCCCCTTGGCGCTGAGCGACGCTCGGGTCGACTATCCCGACAAAAATGCCAAGATCGAACGCACCATCAAACTGCGCCCCTACTCCTCACTGATCGTCCGTGCGCAGATCATCAGCGACCTGGCCTACCTGACGCTGGACAAAACCCTGCTGACCGCCGAGGCCGCTGCCGAACTATTGCCGCTGCAGGTTGGCCTCAGCAACAAGGACTTGTCGGCATCCCTGTGGAACCATGATGGCCTGGCATCAACCAACCTGCCTGCCGACCAGCAGGTCGAAGTGCTGAACAACGTATTGCGCGACTATCGTGCAGCCCTCGGCAAGGCTCAGTACCTGCAGTCGTTTACGGAACCCGCGCTGGACACGCAGATACTCGATGAATACATCAATGAAATGACCGGCCTGGAGCGCATGGCGGAAACCGAGCTGAGCTGCGCACTGGCCAATGTCGAGCGTGGCACACTACCGGCTCCAAGCTCCGTGGCCCACCGTACCAGGCCTGGCAAACAGACGCTGATCCGCACTTCACGTGGGCGCCCGGTACTCGTCGAGCAGGACCCACAAGGGGAGCGTGCAGTGCAGCACAACCCGGCGACCCAACAGCCAGCAGGCACTTATGAACGTCGAGAGGGTGAGTGGCATGAAGTGGTAGGCAACAAGGCGACGCCCTCGCAAGACACCGCACAGCTGCGCCGCCGTGCACAAAGCCTGCTGACACAGAAGGATGCCCGGATCGCATCGGCGGCACGCTACGCGCACGAACCGAACAGCCTGGCAGATCTGCTGGACTGGCAGGTCGAGGACATGCGCGAGGTGGAGCAGCAACTGAGCACCGCACATGACCAACCCAGCACGACATTGAGCGCGCGACTGCGCGATGCCATCGCCGCAGTATCCACGGAAAAACAACGCCTGCTGACAAATGCCTACCTGGGCACCCGTCACCCGGACAGCAGCGCGCTACGTTACCTGCACCAGCAAAAACGGCTTCAGATCACCCTGACCCAGTCTCGCAAAGCGCTTCGCAACGCCAACGATTACCTCGACGTTTACCAGATCAAGGACGTGCAGGCGCCGAAAAATGTGCTGTGGGAGGCTCACTTTCACTACCGCAGCGCCGATGCAGCGCCCAAAACCTTCGCCAAAGGCCACCTGAAGCTCTGGGAACCACGCTTGCCAGGCGATGCCAGGCTTGGCAAAGAGCGTGAGGCCCAGCTGGAGAAGGCCAATACAGCGGCCGAACGCATCGAGATCTATCGCGGTGACCTGCGCCTGGAGCAAGTCGAAGGCATCATTCCCTTCCCGGCTACCTGACAACCCTGATCAACGGGCCTGCCCTGGCATCACGCCAGGGCTTTGTCCAGCGCCCGCTCGATCTCGCCCTTGATGGTGCCGCTCATCATCGACAGCATCATGCCCAGCTTCAGCTCCACACGGATGCTGTCCTCACCGATGTGCACGCTGCCGTTGGCGCCGCTGCGCGCCACATCGACCCGGTCACCGTTCCAGGTGGCCTTCAGGTCGTATTCGCGGCTGAGCTTGTCGACCAGAGCTTCGGCCTTGGCACGGGCGGCATCGCGGCCGAGGGAGTGTTTGCGTTCGACGCTGATCTGGGTCATGCGGGTGTTCCTGAAGATGTAGACATAATCGGCATTATGCCCGCCCCTGCCCACTGGCACACCCCGCCAAGACAAATCCGCCCGTTCGCCCTAGAATGGCGGTAATTTTTTCCGGTGAAGCGATATGAACGACCAGCGCAAAGGCGAACACGCCGAACCCACCACCCATTTCGGCTACCAGGACGTCCCTGAAAGCCAGAAGGCGAAGAAAGTCGCCGAAGTGTTCCACTCGGTGGCCGCCAAGTACGACCTGATGAACGACGTGCTGTCCGGCGGCATGCACCGCCTGTGGAAGCGCTTTACCATCGAGCTGTCGGGCGTGCGCAGCGGCAACCGCGTGCTGGATATCGCCGGCGGTACCGGCGACCTGGCCGCCAAGTTCTCGCGCCTTGTAGGCCCGACCGGCCAGGTGGTGCTGGCCGACATCAACGATTCGATGCTCAAGGTCGGCCGTGACCGCCTGCTCGACCGTGGCGTGGCCGGCAACATCGAGTTCGTCCAGGCCGACGCTGAAAAGCTGCCGTTCCCGGACAACCACTTCGACTGCGTGACCATCGCCTTCGGCCTGCGCAACGTCACCCACAAGGACGAAGCCATCCGTTCGATGCTGCGCGTGCTCAAGCCGGGCGGCCGCCTGTTGATCCTGGAGTTCTCCAAGCCGACCAACAAGCTGATGTCCAAGGCCTACGACGCCTACTCGTTCGCCTTCATGCCACTGGCCGGCAAGCTGATCACCAACGACTCGGAAAGCTACCGTTACCTGGCCGAATCGATCCGCATGCACCCGGACCAGGAAACCCTGAAGAGCATGATGGTCGAGGCCGGTTTCGACCGCGTCACCTACCACAACATGACCAGCGGCATCGTTGCCGTGCACCGGGGGATCAAACCCTGATGCTGCTGGCCGGGCTGCTCGCCAGCGTCGAACATGGCCTGAACCGCATCCTGCGCATGGACAGCACGGCCCTGCCGCGCCTGGCCGCGCTGGAAGGCAAGGTCATCGAGATCGACTGCCGCCAACCGGCCCTGCAGGTGTTCATCCTGCCCGATGAAGAAGGCCTGATGCTCGCCGCGCACTGGCAGGGCGAGGTCGACTGCAGCCTGCGCGCCCCGGCTGGCAGCCTGGCGCAACTGGCCCTGGCCAAGGACAAGACCGCCGTGCTGCACAGCCCGCAGGTTGAGCTGCATGGCGACAGCGCCGTACTGCTGGACCTGTTCGGCGTGCTGCAAGACCTTGAGCTGGACTGGGAGCACGAGCTGCAACGCTGGCTTGGCCCGGTCGCCACGGCCATGCTGGCCGGCCATATCCGCTTGCGTGCACGCTGGACTCGCCAGGGCCTGGCGCGCTTCAGCCAGAACCTGTCCGAGTACCTGGCCGAAGAGTCCCGCACCCTGGTGGGCAAACGCGAAGCCGAAGCCGCCTTCAGCGAACTCGATGCCCTGAAGCTCGACACAGAACGCCTTGAGGCCCGCCTCAAGCGCCTCTCCCGATCCCTTGATACCAGCGATAACGCATGAAGCTGCTCGCCGTCCGCCGTCTTTTTCGCATCCAGCGTGTGGTGATCCGCTACCGTCTCGATGACCTGCTGTTCGACCTGCCGCTGCCCTGGTGGCTGATGAGCCTGCGCCTGCTGATGCCGTGGCGCTGGCTGCCGCGCAAGCCGTCCGAACTGAGCCGTGGCGCACGCCTGCGCCTGGCGCTGCAGGACCTGGGGCCGATCTTCATCAAGTTCGGCCAGTTGCTGTCCACCCGTCGCGACCTGCTGCCCAACGACATCGCCGATGAGCTGATGCTGCTGCAGGACCGTGTGCCGCCGTTCGACCCCAAACAGGCCGTGGCCTTGATCGAGGCACAGCTGGGCGCCCCGGTGGCGCAGCTGTTCAGCCGCTTCGACGTGGAACCACTGGCCTCGGCCTCGGTGGCCCAGGTGCATGCTGCACGTCTCAAAACCGGCGAAGAAGTGGTGGTCAAGGTCGTGCGCCCGGGCCTGAAGCCAGTCATTGCCCAGGACCTGGCCTGGCTGTTCCTGATCGCCAAGGCCGCCGAACGCGCCTCGGCCGATGCCCGCCGCCTGCACCCGGTGGAAATCGTTGGCGACTACGAAAAAACCATTTACGACGAGCTCGACCTGCTGCGCGAAGCGGCCAACGCCAGCCAGCTGCGGCGCAATTTCGAAGGCTCCGAGCTGATGTACGTGCCCCAGGTGTACTGGGACCTGTGCCGCCCCAAGGTACTGGTAATGGAGCGTATCTACGGCGTGCCGGTGACCGACATGGCCACCCTGGCCGACCAGCGCACCGACATGAAACTGCTGGCCGAGCGTGGCGTGGAAGTGTTCTTCACCCAAGTGTTCCGCGACAGCTTCTTCCATGCCGACATGCACCCGGGCAACATCTTCGTCAGCACGGTCAAGCCGTGGAGCCCGCAGTACATTGCCATCGACTGCGGCATTGTCGGCAGCCTGACGGCCGAGGACCAGGACTACCTGGCGCGCAACCTGATTGCCTTCTTCAAGCGTGACTACCGCCGTGTCGCCCAGTTGCACATCGACTCGGGCTGGGTACCGGCGCACACCAAGGTCAACGAGTTCGAAGCAGCGATCCGCACCGTGTGCGAGCCGATCTTCGAAAAACCGTTAAAGGATATTTCCTTCGGCCAGGTGCTGATGCGCCTGTTCCAGACCGCGCGGCGCTTCAACATGGAAGTGCAGCCGCAGTTGGTGCTGCTGCAAAAGACCCTGCTCAACATCGAAGGCCTGGGCCGCCAGCTGTACCCCGACCTGGACCTGTGGAGCACCGCCAAGCCATTCCTCGAACGCTGGATGCGCGACCGCTACAGCCCCAAGGCCGTGTTCGGCAACATCCACAGCCAGGTCGAGCAACTGCCGCACCTGGCCGACATGGCCCGCGACCTGCTCGAACGCCTGTCACAGCCGCACCTGCAAGATCTGCAACTGCCGGAACGGCGCCGCCAGGGCGACCGTTGGGCACTGCGCCTGCTGGGCGCCGGCCTGCTCGGTGGAGGTGCGGTACTGGCCGCTGGCGCCGCTGAAGCCGCCAGCCTGGCCGCCCCGGCCGCGTGGCCGGCCTGGCTGATGCTGGCCGCAGGCCTTTACCTGATCGTACGCCAATAGCCAGCCGCGCCCGTGGCTGGCACACTAGCGCAAAGGGCCCGGTACAGGAGCGGGCCCGTTTTGGAGTCGACGATGAAAGACTGGCTGGACGAGATCAAGTGGAACAGCGATGGCCTGGTACCGGCAATCGCCCAGGACCACAAGACCGGACGCGTGCTGATGATGGCCTGGATGAACCGCGAATCGCTGGCGCTTACCGCCGCCGAGCAACGCGCCATCTACTGGTCGCGTTCGCGTGGCAAGCTGTGGCGCAAGGGCGAGGAATCCGGGCATGTGCAAAAGCTGCATGAGCTGCGCCTGGACTGCGACGCCGACGTGATCATCCTGATGGTCGAGCAACTGGGCCATATCGCCTGCCATACCGGCCGTGAAAGCTGCTTCTACCGCGTGTACGAAGACGGCCAGTGGAAAATCGTCGACCCGGTCCTGAAGGACCCGGATGCCATCTACAGCGCAGGACACTGACATGAGCGACACCCTCAACCGCCTGGCCGAAGTGCTTGAAGAACGCAAGCAAGCGGCGCCTGACAGCTCCTACGTGGCGAGCCTGTACCACAAAGGCCTGAACAAGATCCTCGAAAAGCTCGGCGAAGAGTCGGTCGAGACCATCATCGCGGCCAAAGATGCCGCCGTGAGCAAGGATTACAGCGATGTCATCTACGAAACCGCCGACCTGTGGTTTCATAGCCTGGTGATGCTCAGCGCGCTGGGACAGCATCCACAAGCCGTGCTCGATGAGCTGGAGCGCCGTTTCGGGCTGTCCGGGCACGATGAAAAGGCCGCGCGACAGCCTTCGGCTTGAGCACAACGCATTCTAGGAGAGCACCATGGGTATTTTTGACTGGAAACACTGGATCGTCCTGCTGGTCGTCGTGGTCCTGGTGTTCGGCACCAAAAAGCTGAAAAACTTCGGCAGTGACCTGGGCGAGTCGATCAAGGGCTTCCGCAAGGCCATGAACGACGAAGAGAACAAGCCGGCCGAGCAAACCCCGCCGCCTGCCCAACCTGTTCCGCCGGTGCAGAACACTGCGCAGCAGAGCCAAGGCCACACCATCGAAGGCCAGGCCCAGCCGGTCCAAGAGCCACAGCGGAAAGACTGACCCATGTTCGGCATCAGTTTCAGCGAGCTGCTGCTCGTCGGCCTGGTCGCTCTGCTGGTGCTCGGCCCCGAGCGCCTGCCGGGTGCCGCGCGCACGGCAGGCCTGTGGATCGGCCGGCTCAAGCGCAGCTTCAACAGCATCAAGATGGAAGTGGAGCGCGAAATTGGCGCCGACGACATCCGCCGCCAGCTGCACAACGAGCACATCCTGCAGATGGAAGAGGAAGCCAAACGCATCCTCAACCCGATGACGCCACCCGCACAGCCGCCGGTAACCACGGCCAGCGTGCAGCCACCTGCCGGGCTGGAAGCCAGGCCGGTCGAGCCGCCTGCCGCCCCGGCCACGCCTTCTGAACCGCCTCAACCGCCGCGAGCCCCATGAGCGAGATCCCGGAACACGACCAGCCGATGCCGCTGGTTTCGCACCTGACCGAACTGCGCACCCGCCTGCTGCGGTGCGTTGCCGTCATTTTCCTGATTTTTGCCGGGCTGTTCTCCTTCGCCCAGCAGATCTACACACTGGTCTCGGCGCCGCTGCGCGAGCACTTGCCGGCCAATGCGACGATGATCGCCACCGACGTGGCCTCGCCGTTCCTCACGCCGTTCAAGCTGACCATGATCGTGTCGCTGTTCCTGGCGATTCCGTTCATCCTGCAGCAGATCTGGGGCTTTATCGCACCCGGGCTGTACCGCCATGAAAAGCGCATCGCCATTCCGCTGCTGGTGTCGAGCATCTTCCTGTTCTATGCCGGCATGGCGTTCGCCTATTTCCTGGTGTTCCCGCTGATCTTCGGCTTCTTCGCCAGCGCCACGCCGGAAGGCGTGTCGATGATGACCGACATCGCCAGCTACCTCGACTTCGTGATGACGCTGTTCTTCGCCTTTGGCGTGGCCTTCGAAATCCCGGTAGCGGTGGTGCTGCTGGTGTGGATCGGCGTGGTCGACGTCAAGTACCTGAAGAAAATCCGCCCCTACGTGATCATCGGCTGCTTCGTGGTCGGCATGGTGCTCACCCCGCCGGATATCTTCTCCCAGACCCTGCTGGCCGTGCCCATGTGGCTGCTGTTCGAGGTGGGTGTGCTGTGCGGCAGCATGATCCGCAAACGCAGCGCCCATGACGAAACCGCCGACGACCATAACGACCAGCCACCTGCGACCCAACCGTGAACCTGCTGCTTCTTGAAGAGGCCGACTTCGTTTCGGCCGACCGCGTCGTTCTTGCTGACCGGCGCTTCACCCACATGCAGGACATCCACCGCGTGGCGGTGGGCGACAACCTGCGCGTGGGGCGTATCAACGGCCTGATGGGCAAGGCCACGGTGCTGCGCCTGGAAAAGCACGAAGCCGAGCTGGAAGTTGCGTTTGACCAGCCCCCACCGGCCAAGCTGCCGCTAACCCTGGTGCTGGCGGTGCCTCGGCCGAAAATGCTACGTCGGCTGTTCCAGACCGTGGCCACCCTGGGCGTGCCACGCCTGATCCTGGTGAACAGCTACAAGGTCGAGAAAAGCTTCTGGCAAACGCCCTTCCTGCAGCCCGAGAGCATTCGCGAAAACCTGATCCTTGGCCTGGAACAGGCGCGCGACACCGTGCTGCCCGAAGTCATCATCGAAAAGCGCTTCAAGCCCTTCGTCGAAGACCGCCTGCCCGCCATCGCGGCTGGCACCCTGGGCCTGGTCGGCCACCCCGGCCCCTACCCCGCCTGCCCCCGTGCCGTGGAGCAAGCCGTTACCCTGGCCATCGGCCCCGAAGGCGGCTGGATCCCCTACGAAGTCGACCTGCTGGGCAACGCCGGGCTGGCGCCGGTGCAACTCGGTGACCGTATCTTGCGGGTCGAGACCGCGGTAACGGCGCTGCTTTCGCGTATTTTCTGACGCAAACGCCGTTTTTTCGCCCATCAAGTTTCCCTCTCCCAGGCCGATGCCTTGGCAATACAACAACTATTTGTACTGCCAAGTCGCCAGGGAGTCGTACATGTATCAATGGTTAGCCCAATCGCTGGGCAATGTGAGCGTCAATCGCAAACTGGGGCTGGGCTTCGGCCTGGTGCTGCTGTTGACCCTGGCTATCACCCTGACCGGCTGGCACGGCATGGACAGCATCATCGACCGTGGCGACAAGCTGGGGAACATCTCGGTCATCCAGCAGTACACCCAGGAACTGCGCATTGCTCGCCAGCACTACGAGCGCCGGCGTGACGATGCCTCGGTGGCAGAACTGGAAAAGGCCTTGGCCAACCTCGACCGCCAGGTACAGCTGATGCTCGGGCTGATCGAGCTTCCCGCCGATCGCCAACGCCTGGAGCAGCAGCGCGAAGCCGTGCGCACCTACCAGCAGGCATTCAACGAGCTGAAGCAGGCCGGCCAGCGCCGCGAAGCCAGCCGTGACGTGCTCGGCGACAGCGCCGACAAGGCAGCGGAACTGATCGGCCGCGTGCAGCGAGGCCTGCAACAAGGTGGCGATATCAACCAGTACCAGCATGCGGTGGATGTGAGCGCCCTGCTGCAGCAGGCACGTTTTCAGGTGCGCGGCTACACCTACAGCGGCAACGCCGACTTCCAGCAAACGGCGTTGAAGGCCATCGACCAGGCACTGGCCGAGTTGCGCGCGCTGCCGTCCAAGGTGCCTGCCGAACATGCCGCCAGCCTGGACGATGCCGCCACAGCCATGGCTGGCTACCGCGATGCGGTCATCCAGTTCGGCAATGCCCAGACCGCCAGCGAGCAAGCCCTGCAACGCATGGCAGAACAAGGCACGGTACTGCTGCAGACCAGCCAGGCGATGACCACGTCTCAAACCGAGGTGCGCGACGCCGCTGCAGCCCAGGCCAAAACCCTGCTCGCGCTTGCCACCGTGCTGGCCCTCGCCTTCGGCCTGGTGGCCGCCTGGGCCATTACCCGGCAGATCATCATCCCGCTGCGCCAGACCCTGCGCGCTGCCGAGCGCGTGGCCAATGGCGACCTGACCCAGAGCCTGCCCGTACAGCGCCGCGACGAACTGGGCCAGTTGCAGGCCAGCATGCAGCGCATGACCCAAGGCCTGCGCGAGTTGATCGGCGGCATTGGCGACGGGGTAACGCAAATCGCCAGCGCCGCCGAACAGCTCTCTGCCGTCACCGAGCAAACCAGCGCCGGGGTCAACAACCAGAAGGTCGAGACGGATCAAGTGGCAACCGCCATGAACCAGATGACCGCCACTGTGCATGAAGTGGCGCGCAACGCCGAGCAGGCCTCGGAAGCCGCCCTGATGGCCGACCAGCAAGCCCGCGAAGGTGACCGTGTGGTGGGCGAGGCCGTGGCACAGATCGAGCGCCTGGCGGGCGAAGTGGTCAACTCCAGCGAAGCGATGAACCAGCTCAAGGCCGAGAGCGACAAGATCGGCAGCGTGCTCGACGTGATCAAGTCGGTGGCTCAACAGACCAACCTGTTGGCCCTGAACGCCGCCATCGAAGCCGCCCGCGCCGGCGAGGCCGGGCGTGGCTTTGCCGTGGTGGCCGACGAAGTGCGCAGCCTGGCCCAGCGCACCCAGCAGTCGACCGAAGAGATCGAAGAGCTGATTGCCGGCCTGCAAAGCGGCACCCAACGGGTGGCCACTGTGATGGACAACAGCCGCCAGCTGACCGACAGCAGCGTCGAGCTGACCCGCCGCGCCGGCAGTTCGCTGGAAACCATCACCCGTACCGTGTCGTCGATTCAGGCGATGAACCAGCAGATTGCCACGGCTGCAGAAGAACAGACGGCCGTGGCCGAAGAGATCAACCGCAGTGTGATGAATGTGCGGGACATTTCCGACCAGACCTCGGCTGCCAGTGAAGAGACGGCCAGCTCCAGCGTGGAACTGGCGCGGCTGGGCACCCACCTGCAGGGGTTGGTGGGGCGGTTCAGGCTCTAAACCGAGGGTCGGAGAACCTTCCTACATACAGCAGTGAAATTTCCTACCTGATTATCAGGTCAAGTCCTACAGCTCCGCTGCCGATTGGCAGAGGTGTCATGCCGGCAATACGCCTGCATGCCCTCCCCCAATCGCACGGAGACTTCCCATGCTCGGCTACCTCAACCGCAAGCTCGGCAACCTCAATGTCGCCGCCAAACTGGCCCTCGGCTTCGCCGTGGTCCTGCTGCTCACCTTGGCCACCACCATCAGCGGCTGGCGTGCTCTGGATGGCGCCATCAACCGCTCGCAACAGCTCAGTGAAATTGGCCAGATCAACGATCTGGTCAAAGACCTGCGTGCCGAGCGCATCACCTTCCGCGTACTCAGCGACGACACCAGCAAGGCACGCATCCAGCAGGCCATCGAGCAACTGGAGCGCATGCTGACCACGTTGCAGCAGCGCAGCAACGTTGACGAGTCCCGTCAGTTGCTCACACAAAAACTGCAATTGCTGCAACAGCTGCGCGAAGACTTCATCGAGCTGCAAAGCACCGTCGCCAGCCGTACGACACTGCGCCAGGCCATGCAAGCGCAAGCGCTCAAACTGGACGATGTCATCGACGACTTGCAGACCCAAGCTTTGCTGACGATGTCTGAGAGTCAACAAGGCAGCGCGCTGGGCCTGATGGAAAGCCTCAGTCGCCATGTCGAAGGCGCCAACCAGCAAAGCCTTGTACCGGCCTACACCTTCTCGCCTGTCGAGGCGTTCGCCAAGGTCGGCGACGATGCACTGGACGCCGCCGACAAGAGCCTTGAGCAACTGCTAAAGGCCCTGGCACCGCTGAGCTTGCCACGATCACTGACCGAGCAGCCCGGCGTCGAGTTGGCCAAATACCGGGCCAGCCTGAATCAGTACCGCCGTGCAGCGGTGCGCGCCGAGCAGCTGCAGGGCAGCATGGAAAAGATGGGCGACGAACTGGGCGTGGCGAGTGTAGAACTGGCCGGGCGCAAAGTTGAACAACGGGACAGCGAAGCCCTGGCCGCCCGCTCGCTGCTCACCAGCGTGGCGCTGCTGGCGCTGGTGCTCGGGGTGATAGCCGCCTGGCTGATTACCCTGCAGATCACGCAGCCACTACGCCAGACACTGGCCGTGGCTGCGCGCATCGCCAAGGGTGACCTGAGCCAGGTTGACACCGTGCAACGCCGCGACGAAATGGGCCAGCTGCAAACCAGCATGCGCAAGATGACCTTGAGCCTGCGCGAGCTGATCGGGGGCATCGACCAGGGTGTCGGTCAGCTGTCGCAGGCTGCCACACAGCTGGCGACCAGCAGCGAGGACACCAAGCTGCGCATCAACCAGCAGCGTGAGGAAACCGACCAGGTGGCCACCGCCATGAACCAGATGAGCGCCACCGTGCAGGAAGTGGCACAGAACGCCGAGCAGGCCTCGCTGGCCGCGACCAACGCCGACCAGCAGGCGCAACTGGGTGACCAGGTGGTAGCCGAAGCCATCGGCCGTATCGAGCAACTGGCCGGACAGATGGACCATTGCCTGACGGCCATGCAGCACCTGGCGGGCGAAAGCCAGCGGATTGGCAGCATCCTCGATGTGATCAAGTCGGTGTCCGAACAGACCAACCTGCTGGCCCTGAACGCGGCGATCGAAGCGGCGCGGGCCGGTGAAGCCGGGCGTGGATTTGCCGTGGTGGCCGACGAGGTACGCGGCCTGGCCCAACGGACCTCGACGGCCACCGAAGAAATCGGCCAGCTGATCGACAGCCTGCACAACGGCACCGACGAAGTGACCCGCCTGCTGGACAACAGCAAGCACCTGACCGAGCAGAGCGTGGAACTGAGCCGCCGCGTCGGGGATGCACTGAGCCAGATCACCGACACGGTGTCGAGCATCCAGGGCATGAACCAGCAGATCGCCACGGCCAGCGAGGAACAGAGCGTGGTGGCCGAGCAGATCAACCGAAGCGTCATCAGTGTGCGGGATGCGTCAGATCAGACCAGTGCGGCCAGTGAGCAGACGGCGGCTTCGAGTGGGGAGCTGGAGCAGTTGGGGCGGCAATTGCGAGGGATGGTCGGGCGGTTCAACATTTGAGATTGCCGGGGCTGCTTTGCAGCCCAATCGCCGGCAAGCCAGCTCCCACAAAAAGCAGGACAGCGCCATACCTGTGGGAGCTGGCTTGCCGGCGATTGGGGCGCATAGCGCCCCCGCTTTTTTTACAGCACCTGGCGCAAGAAAGCCTGGGCCCTTGGGTCTTTCGGGGCAGCAAAGAAGGCGGCCGGAGCCGAGTCTTCCAGCAGCTTGCCATGGTCGAAGAACAGCACGCGGTCCGCCACTTCGCGGGCGAAGCCCATTTCGTGGGTAACGCAGACCATGGTCATGCCTTCCTGGGCCAGGGTCTTCATCACGTCCAGCACTTCGCCGACCATTTCCGGGTCAAGCGCCGAAGTGGGCTCGTCGAACAGCATCACTTTCGGGTCCATGGCCAAGGCGCGGGCAATCGCTACCCGCTGCTGCTGGCCACCGGACAGGCGCGACGGGAATTCGTTGGCCTTCTGCGCAATGCCCACTTTTTCCAGCAGCGCACGGGCCTTGGCTTCACGCTCGGCCTTGTTGCGCTTGCGCACCACCTTCTGCGCCAGGCACAGGTTTTCCAGCACGGTCATGTGCGGGAACAGGTTGAAGTGCTGGAACACCATGCCCACTTCGCGGCGGTAGGCGTTGATGTCGGTCTTGGGGTCGGCCAGCTGCAGGCCGTCGATGGCCACATGGCCTTCGTCGAAATGCTCCAGGCCGTTCAGGCAGCGCAGGAAGGTCGACTTGCCCGAACCCGATGGGCCGAGCACCACCACCACTTCGCCCTTGGCGACCTGGGTGGTGACGTTATCCACAGCCCGTACCACCTGGCCACGGGTGTCGAAGACTTTCAGCAGGTCACGGACTTCAATCACTTTGCGCAAGCCTCCGCTCAAGCCGGCTGGCAATGTGCGACAGCGGCAGGTTGATCAGCAGGTACAGGCCTGCCACGCAGAACCAGATCTCGAACGTCGAGAACGAGGTGGTGATGGCCTCACGGCCGCTCTTGGTCAGTTCGGTAATGGCAATTACCGACACCAGCGAGGTGTCTTTGACCAGGCTGATGAACTGGCCGGCCAGCGGCGGCAGCACGCGTTTGAACGCCTGCGGCAAGATGACATGCCGCATCGACTGGCCCGCGTTCAGGCCCAGCGAGCGGGCCGCTTCGTTCTGGCCCTTGGCAATGGACTGCACCCCGGCACGGACGATTTCGGCCACATAGGCGCCGGTGAACAGCGCCAGCGCCGCCACCCCGGCAAACTCGCGGGAGAGGTTGAGCACGGTGCCGATAAAGAAGTAGAAGATGAAGATCTGTACCAGCAGCGGCGTGCCGCGCACCAGTTCGACATAAACGGTCGACAGGTCACGCAGGGTCGGGTTGTTCGACAACCGGCACAAGCCGGCGAACAGGCCGATCACCAGGCCAAGCGCCCCGGACACCACCGAAATCCACAAGGTGGTCCACAGGCCCCAGGCCAGCGGGCCCGCTGCCCAATGGCGGGTTACGCCTATCGCGTCGCCTTCGGCAACATCGTCGCCACGGCTTAGTTGCAGGCTGTCCTTGGCCACATCAAGTACTTGTTCGGCGCCGCTTTCATCTTTCAGCGTGACGCGGGCGTTATCGCCGGAGATGACGATGTCCTGCACAGTGCCGTAATTGGCAGCGCGCTGTGTTTCCTCGGCCTTGTAGGCGAAGTATTGCGGTACGCGGTTCCAGCGCCACTCGTAGGAAATCATCGAGGTGGCCATATACAGGCTGAACGCCAGGCCCACCAGAACCAGGGCCGTCAGCCCATGCCAGGGCCACTGGGCTTTCTTGTGTTTGATCACGTGGGGTACTTCCGTAAATGCGAACGCGCAGGGTTTGCCTGCGCGTCGGGGTCATAAAGCCGGGCTTGTGGCCTGGGCCTTATTCCATTTCCTTCAGCCAGTCCTTGTTCTTGAACCACTTGTCGTGAATACGATCGTAGGTCCCGTCATGCTTGATCTGGTGCAGGAAGTTGTTGATGAAGTTGATGCTGTCGTAGTCGCCTTTCTTCAGGCCGAAGGCCAGCGGCTCGTAGGTGAAGGGTTCTTCGAGGAACAGCAGCTTGCCAGCGCCGGCCTTCTCAACGGCCACCACGTTGTACGGTGCGTCGTAGACAAAGGCGTCAGCCTTGCCGTTGACCACGTCCATCACCGCTTCCTGCTCGTTGTCGTAGCCGTGGTACTTGGCTTTGCCGATCAGCTTCTTGGAAACCATCTCGCCGGTGGTGCCGAGCTTGGACGTGAGGCGGTACTTCTCGTTGTTCAGGTCTTTGTACGACTTGATCTCGCCAGCCAGTTCCTTGCGGATCAGCAGGGTCTGGCCAACCACGATGAAGGGTTCGCTGAAGTTCAGGCGCAGGTTGCGTTCCTGGGTCAGGGTCATGCCGCTGCCGATCATGTCGAACTTGTCGGTCAGCAGGGCCGGGATGATGCCGTCATAGGCGGTGGATACAGCTTCGAACTTGACGCCCATGGACTTGGCCATGGCTTTGAGGATATCGACCTCGAAACCGATGATTTCGCCACGCTTGTTGGTCATCTGGAACGGCATGTAGGTCGGGTCCATGCCCACCCGCAGGGTGCCGCGCTTGACTGCATCATCGATGGCGCCGGCCTGGGCCGCTGTCACGGCGACCAGGGCGGTAACACCGACCAGCAGTCGCGAAAGGTATTTCTTGATCATCACCAAGTCCCCTAGCAAGAAAAGTAGCGAATCTTATTGTATTGGCACGGCCGTACTGGCCGAGGCGTCGTATCGGAATGGGATGCTAACGCATGGCGGCTCGGGGACCTAGAGCCGGGGGGGACTTTGTTGGCCAAAAAAGCATCGCGGATAAATCCGCTCCTACAGGGGTAACCCTGGTAGGAGCGGATTTATCCGCGATTGCGATGGTTCAGGCGCCGACGAGTGCCGGTTGGCCTTCGTTCTCCGGGTGCAATGGCAGCAACGGCGAATGCGGGTCGTTCTTGATGGAAGCGCGCCACACATCGATCCACGCCGCATTGTGCTCTGCCCACACCTGCTCGTGCAGGCGGGTCAGCGCCACCGGGTCGCTGAGCAGGGCCAGGCGGGTATTGAGGTCAAGCCCTTTCGGCCCAACCTCCATCGCCTTGGCCACACGCTCTGCACGCAGCGCTTCGATCGGCGCCGCCTGACCATGACGGGCAGTGGCCATGGCACAAGCCAGGGCGTTCTGCCGTGGGTCGACCACGGCCCGCACGAAGCCGTCATGCAGGGCATGCCAGCGGTTCTCGTGGGTGTACCGGTCGGTGGCCAGCAACTCCTGCGGGGTAGCGTATTCCTCGGGAATGAGGAACAGCTTCTCGTCTTTGGCTGCCAGGCCCAGGCGCGTACGGCTGGAAATCACCGAAACCGGGATCGACAGCACCAGCGAGCCAACGATAGGCGCCAGCCACCACAGGAAGCTCGGGTTCAGCCACGCCACCAGCCCAGCCCAGGCAATACCCAGCAGGGTTTGCGGACCATGGCGACGCACAGCCTCGCCCCACGGGGTGGAGTCGTCGTCACGCTGGGGCGAATTCCAGGTCGCGGCCCAGCCGAGGAACGCGGCCAGCACGAAGCGGGTGTGGAAGATCATGCGCACCGGTGCCAGCAGCATGGAGAACAGCATCTCCATCAGCATCGACAAGGTGACCTTGACCCGCCCGCCGAACTCGACGGCACCTTTGGCCCAGATCAGGATGACACTGAGCAGCTTGGGCAGGAACAGCAGCACGATGGTGGTGGAGAACAGCGCCACGGCCTTCTCCGGGTGCCACTGCGGCCACAGCGGGTACAGCTGGTACGGCTCGATGAAGTACTGAGGCTCCATCAGCGTGTTGGTCGCCAGCAGCGCAGTCGACAGCACCAGGAACAGGAACCACAGCGGCGCCGACAGGTACGACATCACCCCGGTGAGGAACACCGCACGGTGCACCGGGTGCATGCCCTTGACCAGGAACAGGCGGAAGTTCATCAGGTTGCCGTGGCACCAGCGGCGGTCGCGCTTGAGCTCGTCCAGCAGGTTTGGCGGCAGCTCTTCATAGCTGCCCGGCAGGTCGTAGGCGATCCACACGCCCCAGCCGGCACGGCGCATCAGCGCAGCTTCGACGAAGTCGTGAGAAAGGATTGCACCGGCGAACGCGCCCTTGCCCGGCAACGGCGCCAGGGCGCAGTGCTCGATGAACGGCTTCATACGGATGATCGCGTTATGGCCCCAGTAGTGCGACTCGCCCAGCTGCCAGAAGTGCAGGCCGGCGGTGAACAGCGGGCCGTACACGCGGGTGGCGAACTGCTGCATGCGCGCATACAGGGTATCCATGCCCGAGGCTTTCGGCCCGGTCTGGATGATGCCGGCGTCCGGGTTGGCCTCCATCAGGCGCACCAGGCTGCTCAGGCACTCGCCGCTCATGACGCTGTCGGCGTCGAGCACGACCATGTACTTGTACTCGCCACCCCAGCGACGGCAGAAGTCGTCGAGGTTGCCGCTCTTGCGCTTCACCCGGCGCCGACGGCGGCGGTAGAAGATGCGGCCAAAGCCTTTGGTTTCGCGGCACACGTCCAGCCAGGCCTGTTGCTCGGCCACGGCAATGTCGGTGTCGTTGGTGTCGCTGAGCACGAAGAAGTCGAAACGGTCGAGGTTGCCGCTGGCGGCCACCGACTCGAACGTTGCACGCAGGCCGGCGAACACGCGCGGCACGTCTTCGTTACAGATCGGCATCACCAGTGCGGTACGCGCCTCGGGTGCAATCGGCTCGTTGCCGGCGCTGCTGCCCGAAATTTTGTACTTGTCGCGCCCGGTGAGCAGCTCGAGGAAGCCCATGAGCGCAGTCCAGAAGCCCGCCGACACCCAGCAGAACAGAATGCCGAAGAGGATCAGGATGGAGGTTTGCAAGGCATACGGCCACACCTGCACCACCGTATCCCACAGCGACTGGTTGAGGATTTCGTCGAGATCGACGAACGACCAGCCCTGGTACGGCAGGATGCCCTTCATGTACCAGCCGGCGACGATGGTCTGGCCGATCATCAGGGCCAGCAGGATGTAACGGCGGATCGAGCCGACCGTGCGCCAGCGCGCCGGCGGCAGCTCGCGCTTGGGTGGCTGCGGCGCATTGGTGCGGCCGGTCATGCGCCGCCACATGCGGATCAGCACGTTGGTGCGCCAAGGCTCTGGCACCACTTTGGTGCGTTTGATCGGCGGGGCGATTTTCAGGCACAGGCGGCCGCTGCCGTCGACACCGAGCATTTCGGCGTCTTCCAGCTCGGCGGCGCTGCCCACGGTCAGGCGCGGGCCCACCGAGGCCTGCACGGCCTCGGCAGCGTCGGCGGCCGGTTTGGCCGCCAAACGTTGGTGCAGCTCACTGAACGACGTGCAATTGGCGAGTTCCGCCCGTTGCTCGTCACTCAGTGGTAGGTGAGCCAGGTACTCGCCAAGCGATACTGGCCTTGCGCTTGAGTTACTCATCGGCAGGCAACTGATAGCTCCAGGTCTCGGTCAGCACCTTCTCGGTGGTGGCCGGGGCCCCGTTGGTGGGCGCCGCATCGGCGGCAGGTTGTTCGGCCTTGGCAGTTTGCTCAGCCTTGACGGCTTTCTCGGCCTTGGCATGTTTGGCTGCGGCCTTGTCCTGCTTGGCGTCCTGCGCAGGCTTGGCGGGTTCGACCGGCACATCGTGCACCAGCGCGGCACGCATTTCGGTCGATTTGTTGGCTTCCTTGACCTTCAAACGCAGGGTCAGGCGCCAGCCCTTGGTCTCAGGGTTATAGCGCAGATTGTTCTCGACCACCTCGGCGTTGTCGCCCACGCTGATCTGGCTGCGCACGGCGGTGTCTTCCGGCAGTGCGGCCAGGGCCGGGCCGGCGAAGTCGACCAGGAAGGCCACGCTGCCGTCTGGCTGGCGAATCAGGTTGGACTGCTTCACATCACCGGTGGAACGCAGGGTCTGCTTGACCGAGCCCAACTCAGGCGCCTGGAACTTCGCCTCGTTGATGGTCCAGTGCAGGCGGTAGGCGTACTCGAACGGCTTGCCTGGCTCCGGCAGCTTTTCCGGGCTCCAGAAGGCAACGATGTTGTCGTTGGTCTCGTCGGCAGTCGGGATTTCGACCAGGTCGACAGTACCTTTGCCCCAATCACCCTTCGGCTCGATCCAGGCGCTTGGGCGCTTCTGGTAGTTGTCGTCGAGGTCTTCGTAGTCGCTGAAGGCGCGCTGACGCTGCATCAGGCCGAAACCACGCGGGTTCTCGACGCTGAAGTTGCTCACGGCCAGGTGTTTCGGGTTATTCAGCGGGCGCCAGATCCACTCGCCGTTGCCGGCATGAATCGACAGGCCTTCGGAGTCGTGCAGGGCCGGGCGGTAGTTGAGCACCTTGGACGGCTGATTAGGGCCGAACAGGTACATGCTGGTCAGCGGGGCAATGCCCAGGCGGCTGACCTGGTCACGCAGGAAGACCTGGGACTGTACGTCGACCACGGTATCGTTGCCCGGGCGCAGGGTCAGCTTGTAGGCACCGGTGGAGCGTGGGGAATCCAGCAGGGCGTAGATCACCAGGTGCTTGTCGGTCGGTTTGGGTTTTTCGACCCAGAACTCGGTGAAGCGCGGGAATTCCTCGCCCGATGGCAGCGCGGTGTCGATGGCCAGGCCACGGGCCGACAGGCCGTACACGTGGCCCTTGCCGACCACGCGGAAATAGCTGGCGCCAAGCAGGGTCATGATCTCGTCCTGCTTGTCGGCCTTGTTGATCGGGTACAGCACGCGGAAGCCGGCGTAACCCAGGTTTTTGGTGGTTTCCGGGTCGTGTGGCACGTCACCGAACTCGAAGCGGCTCGGGTCGTACTTGATTTCCTCGACCTTGGTGGCGGTGACCTCGTTGATTTTCACCGGGGTATCGAAGTGCATGCCCTGGTGATAGAACGACAGCTTGAACGGGGTCTTGTCCTTGGCCCACTCGGCCTTTTCCTGCAGGAAATGAATTTTCTGATAGTCCGCAAACTTCATGTCGCGGAATACGGCCGGCAGGTTGCTTTTGGGTGCTTCGTACTTCTGGCCGGCCAGATCCTTTGCCTTGGCTGCAACATCGTCAAGATTGAATGCCCACAGCTGGCCCGCGCTCATCAGGCCGACCAGTGCCACACTGGCCATCAAAGCCTTGCGCAGCCCGGTTCCGGGGATTCTTGATGCTTTTTGGGGACTAACAATCACGAGCAACCCTCGCCGAAAACAGATCATGAAACCAACGGCCAGCGACAAATGCCGGGTTGGCGAGCACTGTTCGGACCCCGTGAGGGCGTAATGATTCCCCAAACGGATCCAGACAATGCTCGAGTCAGAGTGAAACGAACCTGCGAACGCAGGTCCATGCAGCGCGCGATTATCCAGCAGGTCGCGTGACAACGCATCAGGCTGGAACAACTATTTATCGTACAAAACCCCTTGTTTTCCTATAAACAAAGGGTTTTTTGAGCTCACATTTGTAACATAAATGTTACGGGGCCATCATTGACCAGGTGCACCTGCATGTCCGCACCGAAGCGGCCACTGGCCACGTCGGTGTGCTGCGCGTTTGCCTGCTGCAAAAGATAGTCGAACAACTCGGCGCCGAGGGCCGGTGGCGCTGCCGTCGAGAAGCTCGGGCGCATGCCGTTGCGGGTGTCCGCCGCCAAGGTGAACTGCGACACCAGCAACAAACCGCCACCGACATCCTTGAGCGACAGGTTCATCTTGCCCTGCTCGTCGCTGAACACACGGTAGTTCAACAGCTTGTGCAACAGCTTATCGGCCTGTTCACGGGAATCTTCAGGCTCGACGGCCACCAGCACCAGCAAACCCTGGTCGATGGCGCCGACCACCTCCCCCGCTACCTCAACCCGCGCACCGCGCACGCGTTGGAGCAGGCCCCTCATGCTTCTTCCAGCGGCAGGTCGAGCAGGCGCCGGGCCATCTGGTCGGCGGCACGCACCAGGGCATCGGTAATACCCGGCTCGGAAGCCGCGTGGCCGGCGTCGCGGATGACTTTCAGTTCGCTGTTCGGCCAGGCCTGGTGCAGTGCCCAGGCGTTGTCCAGCGGGCAGATCACGTCGTAGCGGCCGTGCACGATAACCGCCGGCAGGTGGGCGATTTTCGGCAGGTCGCGGATCAGCTGGTCCGGCTCAAGGAACGCATTGTTCATGAAGTAGTGGCACTCGATGCGGGCGATCGACAGCGCACGTTGCGGCTCGGAGAAGCGATCGACCACCAGCGGGTTGGGGCGCAGGGTGGCAGTGCGGCCTTCCCAGGTGGACCAGGCCTTGGCGGCGTGCATCTGGGCAATCTGGTCATTGCCGGTCAGGCGCTTGTGGAAGGCCTTGACCAGATCGCCGCGCTCTTCCGGCGGAATTGGCGCGATGTAGTCCTGCCAGTAGTCCGGGAACATTCGGCTGGCGCCTTCCTGGTAGAACCACTCGATCTCCTGCGGCCGGCACAGGAAGATGCCGCGCAGGATCAAACCATGCACGCGCTCGGGGTGGGTCTGGGCATAGGCCAGGGCCAGGGTGGAGCCCCACGAACCGCCGAACAGCACCCACTTGTCGATACCCAGGTGCTCACGAATGCGCTCCAGGTCCTCGACCAGGTGCCATGTGGTGTTGTTCTCCAGGCTCGCGTGTGGCGTGGAACGGCCACAGCCGCGCTGGTCGAAGGTGATGATGCGGTACAGCGTGGGGTCGAAGTAGCAACGGCTCTGGGCGTCGCAACCGGCGCCCGGGCCACCGTGGATGAACACCACCGGCAGACCTTCTGGCGAGCCGCTTTCGTCGACATACAGCACATGCGGCGCTTCCACGGCCAGATCGTGCCGGGCGTAGGGTTTGATCTGCGGGTAGAGGGTCTGCATTGCGCACTCCGTGTGAGGATTATTCGGCCGTGGGCCATCATAAACCTGAATTGCACTTTCAGCACCGTCCTCGCTGATACGGCCAACCTTGCGGGCACACATATCTACCCCCAGCCAGCCAAGCGGCGCGGCGATAGTCCCTTGCTTCCTGTCCTGCAAGGCCTCCCCACATGCCAACATCAGTCACTGCACCGCCCAGCATCCACTACACCACCATCGAGCGCAGGGTCCCTGCGTGGCTCAGGCAAGCCCCTGCTGAAACCCATCGTGAGATGCGCAACTGGCAGCAGGCACCCGCCTGGCTGGCAACAGCCATCGCGCAACACCCGGAAATTGCCAGTGCATGGCAGGCGGAGCATGCCCGCCACCGTGAACACCAGGCACAGGTGCAGAAACTGTTCGAGCAACTCCCCGACCTGGAAACCTACGCTGCCCAAGCCCTGACCGACGCCATCAAGCAGCGATTCGGGCTGGACCTTGATGTTCGCAACACATACCTGGTCGATGCCCGCCTGATCGACACAGCCCACGCAAGCGACGCTCGCCAGGCGATCAACCAGGCCACCCGCTCGCTGCTGCACAGTGCCTTGCACAACTTCGACCTGGCCGCCTGTGCAGAGCATGGCATGGATGCGCCCGAGGCCCTGCTGAAGAAATCCGTCATTCTCGACCACCGGCGCTTCATGGGCACCGTCCCGATCACCAATGCTGTAGGGCTAGGCGCGGAAGACTTTGCCGGCCTGTGCCGTACCCTGGACATCGGCGGTCAATACCATGCGCTGGTGCATGCCATCTATTACCCTGCGGCCACGGCACAGCTCAGCGCCGATGAAGTTGCCCTGGCCGTTTATGAAACCCTGGGGCGGGCCGAAGTCTCGGCTTACCGGCAGTCCCTGCATTTCGCCCGCTTGAAAGGTGACATCAGCGAGGCGCTTTACACCGCTGCCCTTGCCACGCCGCTTGATCAAGCCCCGCAGGCCCGCTCACCCGTGTCGTTCAGCCTGCTCAACCTGTGGGAAGCCGAACTGACTGGCGTTGCGCTCATTGGCCTGCAAGCTGCAGGGCGCCAAGCCATGGTTTTGTATATTCCCGAGGACAGCACGACGCCGCTCCAGGAGTTCGACACCTGGGAAGCCTTGCAGGATGCACTGCGCGATCGCCTCCACGCCAACATCCACTACCTGGACAAGCACCTCGCCGACCGCGACAAAGCGCCAATCCTTGCCCGCCTAAAGGACCGGCTCACACCGCTCGGCTGGAGTACGCGCGGCCTGCATGAGCCGGTCCCGGACCCACATGCCACCTTGCGCCCGGTCCCACAGCCCTTTACCCATGCCTTCCAGGGCGTGATGGCGTTCCAGAAAGCCCAACGCCACGAGAAGGATGTGCTGTACCACGCCATACCGACCGAAATCGTCGACCGGCGTACTGCCCAGGCGCACCGGGAACTGATTGCCGGCCGCGTGCTGACAGCCTTGAACATCGCGGGTTTCTTCGTCCCTGGGCTGGGTGCGGCGATGCTGGCCGTATGCATGACCCAACTGGCCTTTGAAGTCTATGAGGGTATCGAAGCCTGGGAAAACGATGAGCGCGACACCGCTTATGGGTACATGATCGATGTGGTTGAAAACGTCGCGGTAATGGCCGCCCTTAGCGCAGCGGCCAAGGTGCTGAAAGGTGCCAAAAGCGGCGAATCGGGCGGTGCCGAGGCAGGGCCAAGGGTGGAGGATCCCGAAGTCGAAGAGCCCGAGGCAGAGCGGATTCCGGTGGAAACCCCCTCCTTCATCGAGGAGCTGGACGACATCGAGACACCGGATGGCCAACGCCGCCTGTGGAAGCCCGACCTTACGCCGTACCAGAGCGCTCAAGTGCTACCCGACGACCTGGAGCCGGACGCGCACGGCCTGCGTCACCACCAAGGCGGACGCTGGCTGGTGCTGGACGGCAACCGATATGCCGTCGAGCAAGTGCCGGGCACTGGCGAGTACCACCTGCAACACCCCAACAACCCTCGCCGCTACCGGCCACCCGTAAGGCATAACGGTGCCGGGGCCTGGTTGCAGATAACGGACAAACCGCTGAGCTGGTCGGGAATGACACTGCTGCGCCGGATCGGTCACTTGAACGCGCATTTCGACGACCCGACACTGCAGCGCATTGTCGCCGTCAGCGACACGCACGAAGACGTGCTACGCCGGGCCTTGGCACAAAGCCAACGGCTACCGGCCTTGCTGGAAGACACGATGCAACGCTTCAAGCTGGACGAAACGGTCAGCCAACTGCCGGATGCGGGTACGTGGCAAGCCGAGTTTTCCAGCGCCTACGCCCGCCTTCCGGGCAGCTTGGCGCCGGGTGCCGAAGCCATCCAGCGGGCATACCCCAAACTGCCGGCCGCCGTCATCGATGAGCTGGCACGCGGCGCCAGCACCCACGAACTGCACATGCTCGCCAGCGGCAAGGTGCCCTTGCGCCTTGGCGAGGAAATCCGCATTTACCAGCAACACATCCGCCTGGCCCGCGCGTATGAAGGGTTGTACCTGTCCTGTGTGCCAAGCTGGGATAGCGACCGCCTGATCATGCATACGCTCAAGCGCCTGCCAGGCTGGCCTGCCGAAACAAAACTGCAGGTGCTCCAACGCATGCACTGGCCGGCCGAAGAGCATGCCATTGGCCCGCTGGACACGCACCCGTCTACCACCATCACCCATGCCAGGGCTGGGTACATCATCCACGATGAGCGCCAGCCAAATACGGTGGTCACTGCCTACCCAAGCTTTTTTGCCGCTTTGCATGCGGCGCTGCCAGAGGCCATGGCGCAGCTGGGTGCCACCGATCAGCAAGCGTTGCAGCGCCTGGCTCGGGAAAGCCCCCTGCTGCCCCGCCCAACCTTGAGGACGGTACTGGGTATGCAGCCCGTACGCCCTGGCTACCGTTCACCCATGCGCCTCGCCGATGGCCGCCTGGGTTACCCGCTCAGTGGCGGGGCCCCCACTGCGCAAGGCGTCACCCGCCAACAGTTGATCGACGCTGTAGAAGCCTCAGGCCTGCCAGCCCGAACGGGGCGGTCGGCGGATCAGGTATTGCAGGCACTTGCCAGTCACGGGCGTACACACGCGCAGATGCTGGAACACCTGCAGCTGTTGCTGGAACAGCGCAATGAGCTGCAAAGCAGGCTGGCCGACTGGAGCGAAGCCATCACGCCAACGACAGAACAGGCGGCACGCGATCATGACAGCGTCGGTGATGCGATCTTGCAGCACTGGTATGACACGGCCCTGGAAGCATCTGAGCACCCGGCCGAACTACAGATAACGCGTGTCCCGCTGGCCGACATTCCGCTGAATCTGCCAGACTTTTTCAACACGCGTGTTCGCCGCCTGAGCCTGCTCGACCTGCTCTCGGAAGGCCTTGCGGGCTGGACCCAGAACGAGCGTTTGCTGCAACGCCTGCTCAGGCAGATGCCGCAACTGGAATCGCTGGAAATCAGCCGCTCTTACGACCCGGGGGCAAGCCCTTCGTCCTTCCTTTTCAGCATCCCTACCATCACCACGAACTTGCCCGAGCTACAGCAGCTGGTGCTGACCAACCAGAACATCGCACTGTCTGAAAACGACCTGAATCTGTTGGCCGGCCTTCGCCGCTTGAGGCATCTGGACTTGAGCGGTAACCGGCTGGCACAGCACAACAGACCAAGCTTCCATGAACTGACACTGGACTATCTGGGGCTGGACCACATGCAGCTGGCTCAATGGCCTATCGGCATTGGCAGTGATGCTTTGGGCCGTATCGCCCACCTGTCACTGCGCAACAACAACCTCAGGTCGCTACCCACGTTCCTGCTCAATGACGCAGACGTCTTGCTCAACACGCCGGTGATCTCGCTGCAGGGTAACAGCATCAACGAAACCCACTTGCAGCGCTTGCTGCTGAGCGAGCAGGCCGAGCGGGCCAACATTGCCGTTGATGTGCCGGTAGAACTCACCACAAGGCTTGCGCGCATTCGCAGTGAACGGCAGCAAATGCGCGACGCGATCGATGGCTGGGCCCAGGCCTCCAGCTCTGGCAACCCACTGACCCAGGCCGCACTGGCCGACCGACACAGCATCGAAACCGCCATTAGCCAATTCTGGGAGCACCAGGAGCAGGGCCAGCTGTACCTGCGCCTGCAACTCGAAGATGTAGCCATCGAACATTTCCCCAGGCGGCTTCCATCCTTCTTTGCCGAGCGCGTGCAAGCCATGAGCCTGACACGTTTGCGTGGTACCGCCTCACAGCTTGATGACCTGCTCAGCCGCTTCCCCAACATCACCCGGCTGACCATCGATGCCCACCAGGCAGCGACCCCTTCCCTGGCCTCTGCCTTGCTGCGCCTTAGGCAACTCTCGCACCTGGAATTTCACAACATGGGCCTGGAAGTCGACCAGGCCATGCTGGATATTTTTGCGGGGCTGGACCACCTGACATCACTGGACCTTTCGGGCAACCGCGTGGGCGCCATCAACCAGGTACCGGCACAGTTGGCCAGCAATCTGCAATCACTGGCACTGACCAACATGAACCTGCAAGCGTGGCCAAGCTGGTGCGACGGCTTGCTGCCGCTGGAGCTTCTGGATTTGAGCTCCAACAGCATCACCCAGTTGCCCGAACACATCCTCACGAACCTGAACAACCCCATGCCGATCTCATCGATCGCCTTGTTCGACAACCCTTTACCGCTTGAAACGATCCTGCGCGTGCGCACCTTCTCGGACAGCCAGCACAGCTATTCCTTTGCCTTGGATATCCCGAACAACCTGATGCTTGCTGACTCTTCGAGCGAAGGTTCACTCGACCACCCGCACTTCCCTTTGCTAGGCGACGACAGGCCAATGCTGGAGAACTGGATGCTAGGCAACCCATTGCAGAACGAAGCGTTACAAGACTGCTGGCAAACACTGGAAGGCAGTGATCTTTTACGGCTGGTGGGCCGATTGCACAACGCCGCGCCGTACGTCGACCCGAATACCCGGGCCAGCTTCTGCGAGCGGGTACGCATGATGCTGGTAGTGGCGGCAAGTAACGATACCGAGCGCCCGGTGATGGAAAGCATCGCCGCAGCCGCATTGCCAGACCCGGAAACCGGCTCGCAAACCTGCCACGATGGTGCCTTGCAGGAGTTCAACAATATCGAGCTGTACCTGATGGGTCAGCGATTGCTGGTTGATGCGGGAGATACGTTGCAAACGCTGCGTCAGCGTCTGTTGCAGCTGTTCCGGATCGATCAGCTGGAGTTACTGGCCAACAAGCGCTCAGGCTCGGGTGACCTGGTGTCGGTACGCCTGGCCTACCGCCGCGAACTGGCCAAGGAACTGGACCTCCCGATCGCCGACAGCATGCGTTTTCGTGGCGCTGCAAACCTGGCGCGCAATGAGCTTTCCAGTGTGCTGGAAAAGGTTCGGAAAATTGAACGTAGCGACGTACTGGTCGACTACATGCTGGCGAACAGCGACTGGACTGCACGCCTGCGTGCCGAGTATGCGGACCGCTTCGACGAAATAGAGGCTCGCTTCGGTCTGCGCGTACTCGAACTGGCCAGTGCCGACTACCCGCTTGCGCAAGAACTGGAGTTGCAGAAGGGTTTGCAACACGACAAGGAACAGGAGGAAGCGGAGCTGCTGCGCGAACTGACCATTGCGCAGGTAGCCAACGACTGAACCCCCATGAAGCGGGGCGACGCCGATGGCGTCGCCCCTTCCGTTCAACGCTTGTAACGCTCCGCGCCCCAAGCCAGCAGCGCCTGCAGAAGCTGCTTCAGTACGTCTTGCGTCGGTCTGGCCAAGTCTTCCCGGTAGGCAAACGGCTCGGTTTCGTCCATGTACGTGCTTTGTGCCAGCTCCAGTTGCACAGCATGGATATGGTTGGCCGGGTCACCGTAATGCCGGGTGATGTGCCCGCCTTTGAAGCGGCCATTAAGCACATGGCTATAACCTTGCGCCTTGGCGCACACGCCTTGCAGCCGCTCAGCCAATGCCGGATCACAACTGGCGCCGTTGAAAGTGCCCAGGTTGAAGTCCGGCAGCTTGCCGTCGAACAAGTGCGGGATCAGCGAACGAATGGAATGGGCATCCCACAGCAGGGCGTACCCAAACTGCTCGCGCAACCGGTCCAGCTCGCTGCGGATCGTGCCATGGTAGGGACGCCAGATTTGCTCCAGGTAGCCTTTGCGTTCTTCGCCTGAGGGCGCCAGCCCATCCTTGAACAGCGGCTCGCCCTCGAACAACGTGGCCGGATACAGGCCGGTGGTAGCGCCGGCATACAACGGCTTGTCGTCATCCGGGCGGTTGAGGTCGATGACGAAACGCGAATACTCCGCCGCGACCACGCTGGCCCCCATGTCGCGGGCAAAGTCGTACAACCGGGGGATGTGCCAGTCGGTGTCCGGCAAGCTGCGCGCCTCATCGACCAGGCCGTCGCGCACCGCGTTGCTCAGGCCCAGGCCGGCGTGCGGCATGCTGATCAGCAGCGGCAGGTGGCCTTGGTGAAAACTCAGTACCTTGTCCATCGTGCCTCGCTCAATTGGAGATTTCGTTGCCCTTGCGCACCACGCGCTTGGGCAGGTCGCCGCCCAGCCAGTAGGCCAGGTCGGCAGGACGTTCGATTTGCCAGGCGACGAAGTCGGCCACCTTGCCCACTTCCAGCGAGCCGTGGCTGTCGCCCAGGCCCAGTGCCGTGGCGGCATGTACCGTTACGCCAGCCAACGCTTCTTCCGGGGTCATGCGGAAACAGGTGCAGCCCATGTTCAGCATCAGCCGCAGCGACAGCCCTGGTGACGTGCCGGGGTTGAGGTCGCTGGCCAGGGCAATTTTCACCCCGTGGCGGCGCAAGGCATCCATGGGCGGCAACTGGGTTTCACGCAGGAAGTAGAAGGCGCCCGGTAGCAGCACAGCGACTGTGCCGGCGGCGGCCATGGCGATGGCGTCTTCCTCGGTCATGAACTCCAGGTGGTCAGCCGACAGTGCCTGGTAACGCGCTGCAAGGCTGGAGCCGTGCAGCGACGACAGTTGTTCGGCGTGCAGCTTGACCGGCAAGCCCAGCTCACGCGCTTTGATGAACAGCCGCTCGACCTGGGCCGGGGAGAACGCCAGGTGTTCGCAGAAGGCATCTACTGCATCCACCAGGCCTTCGGCCGCCAGGGCAGGCAGCATCTCGTCGCAGATGTGCGCGATGTAGTCGTCGGGCCGGCCGGCGTACTCCGGTGGCAAGGCGTGCGCGGCCAGGCAGGTGGCGCGCACCGCCAGCGGCAGTTCGTCGGCCAGCCGCCGGGCCACGCGCAGCATCTTGCGTTCGTTGGCCAGGTCCAGGCCGTAGCCGGACTTGACCTCGATCGTGGTCACGCCATCGCGCATCAGCGCCTGAACCCGCTGGCGAGCACTGGCGAACAGCTCGTCTTCGCTGGCCGCACGGGTAGCCCGCACGGTGCTGGCGATACCGCCGCCCTGGGCAGCGATTTCGGCATAGCTCACGCCCTGCAGGCGCTGCTCGAACTCACCGCTTCGGTTGCCACCGAACACCGCGTGGGTGTGGCAGTCGATCAGCCCCGGGGTGACCCAGGCGCCGCCCAGGTCCACCGTGCGGTCAGCGTCGACCGGCGCCAGCTCGGCGCGTGGGCCGATCCACTCGATCAGCCCGGCACAGGTGACGATGGCCGCGTCCTCGATGGCCGAATAACGGCCCTCGGCCATGGTAGCCACATGGCAATGCTGCCAGAGGGTTCTCATGCACAATCTCCTTTACTAACGGTGCAGCTCGACGGGTTCTGCGGCCGGCTTGCCCTGCCCTGCACGCGGCTTGCACCACAGCAGGTAGGACGCCACCAGGAACACCACCCAGACCACGCCGACGATCAGTGCCGCCTGGGTGTCCGGGAAGTAGCCGAGCACACCAAAGATGAACACCATGAACGCAATGGCCATGGCCGGGCCGTAAGGCCAGAACGGTACCGGGAACTTGAGTTGGGCCACTTCCTCACGGCTCATGCTGCGGCGCATGGCCACCTGGGTAAGCAGGATCATCAGCCACACCCACACAGTGGCGAAGGTGGCAATGGACGCGATGAGCAGGAACACGTTTTCCGGGATCAGGTAGTTGAGCAGCACACCGATCAGCAGTGCAGCGCCCATCACCACCACGGTCATCCACGGCACGCCATGTTTCGACAGTTTGCCGAAGCTGCGTGGCGCATGGCCTTGGTGGGCCAGGCCATACATCATGCGGCCGGCGCCGAAGATGTCGCTGTTGATGGCCGAGATGGCGGCAGAAATCACCACGATGTTCAGCACGGCGGCGGCAGAGCCAATGCCCAGGTTGCTGAAGATCTGCACGAACGGGCTGCCTTGGCTGCCGATCTGCGGCCATGGGTACAGGCACATCAGCACGAACAGGGTGAGTACGTAGAACAGCAGGATGCGCAGCGGCACGGCGTTGATCGCCTTGGGAATGACGCGCTGCGGGTCTTTGGCCTCACCAGCGGTGACGCCGATGATCTCGATGCCGCCGAAGGCGAACATCACCACGGCAAACGACGCGATCAGGCCACCCACGCCGTTAGGCATGAAGCCGCCGTGGTCGAACAGGTTGCTGACGCCGACGGCATGCCCGGTACCCACCTGGCTGAAGCCGAAAGCCATGATGCCGAGGCCGGCCAGGATCATCGCCACGATGGCGCCGACCTTGAGCAGCGACAGCCAGAACTCCATCTCGCCGAATACCTTGACGTTGCACAGGTTGAGGCCGCCGATCAGGAAGACGATGCCCAGCACCCAGATCCAGCGGGCCACTTCCGGGAACCAGAAGCCCATGTAGATACCGAAGGCGGTGACGTCGGCGATGGCGACGATGACCATTTCGAAGGCGTAGGTCCAGCCGAGGATGAAGCCGGCCATGGGGCCGAGGTAGGTGCTGGCGTAGTGGCCGAAGGAGCCGGCCACCGGGTTGTGCACGGCCATTTCGCCGAGGGCGCGCATGACCATGAATACGGCAGCGCCGCCGATCAGGTAGGCCAGCAGCACGGCCGGGCCGGCCATCTGGATGGCCGAGGCGGAGCCGTAGAACAGCCCGGTGCCGATGGCAGAACCGAGGGCCATGAAACGGATGTGGCGGGCACTTAGCCCGCGCTTGAGACCTTGAGCTTGTTGCATGTCACGTCCTTAAATTGTTTTTGTGGTCGTGAGATCGAGGGGGCTGCCTTGCAGCCCAATCGCCGGCAAGCCAGCTCCCACAGAGATGGTGTGTCGCATCTCCAACTGTGGGAGCCGGCTTGCCGGCGATGGGCCGCACAGCGGCCCTAGAGGCATTACAGGCTTGGCAGCACACCCGCCGGCAGCAAACCGGTCAGGCTACCCTTGGCCAACAGTTCCACGGCCTTTTCGATGTCTGGCGCGAAGAAACGGTCACGGTCGTAGTGCGGCACTTCGCTGCGCAGCGCCTTGCGCGCCTGCTCCAGCTTCGTGGAAGTCTTCAGGCCTTTGCGCAGGTCCAGGCCCTGGCAGGCGCCCAGCCATTCGATGGCTAGCACGCCACGGGTGTTTTCAGCCATTTCCCACAGGCGCTTGCCAGCTGCCGGGGCCATCGACACGTGGTCTTCCTGGTTGGCCGAAGTCGGCAGGCTGTCGACGCTGTGCGGGTGCGACAGGGCCTTGTTTTCGCTGGCCAGGGCGGCAGCGGTCACCTGGGCGATCATGAAACCGGAGTTGACCCCGCCGTTTTCCACCAGGAATGGCGGCAGCTGGGACATGTGCTTGTCCATCATCAGCGAGATGCGGCGCTCGCTGAGCGAGCCGATTTCGGCGATGGCCAGGGCAATGTTGTCGGCAGCCATGGCCACCGGCTCGGCGTGGAAGTTACCACCGGAAATCACATCACCTTCGGCGGCGAACACCAGCGGGTTGTCGGACACGGCGTTGGCTTCGATGCCCAGCACTTCGGCAGCCTGGCGCAGCTGGGTGAGGCAGGCGCCCATGACCTGCGGCTGGCAGCGCAGGGAGTACGGGTCCTGGACCTTGTCGCAGTTCTTGTGCGACAGCGACACTTCGCTGGAATCGCCCAGCAGGTCGCGGAAGCAAGCGGCGGTGTCGATCTGGCCGCGCTGGCCACGCACTTCGTGGATACGCGCATCGAACGGCGAACGCGAGCCCAATGCCGCTTCGACGCTCAGGCCACCGCAGGCGATGGCGGCAGCGTACAGGTCTTCACCCTGGAACAGGCCGCGCAGGGCGTAGGCGGTGGAAGCCTGGGTACCGTTGAGCAGGGCCAGGCCCTCTTTGGCAGCCAGGGTCAGCGGTTCGAGGCCGGCAACTGCCAGGGCTTCGGTGGCCGACAGCCACTGGCCTTTGTAGCGGGCCTTGCCTTCGCCCAGCAGCACCAGCGACATGTGCGCCAGCGGCGCCAGGTCACCGGATGCGCCCACCGAGCCTTTCAGCGGGATGTGTGGGTAGACTTCGGCGTTGACCAGGGCGATCAGCGCGTCGATGACCTTGCGGCGAATGCCGGAGAAGCCACGGCTGAGGCTGTTGATTTTCAGCACCATGATCAGACGCACCAGGTCGTCATCCAGCGGCGCGCCAACACCGGCTGCGTGGGACAGCACCAGCGAGCGCTGCAGGTTTTCCAGATCGTGGCTGGCGATGCGGGTCGAGGCCAGCAGGCCGAAACCGGTGTTGATGCCGTAGGCGGTACGGTCTTCGGCAATGATCTGCTCGACGCAGGCAACGCTGGCGTCAATGGCCGGCGCGGCGCTGGCATCCAGTTGCAGGCGCACGGGCGCGGCGTGGATCGCGCGCAGCTGGGCCAGGGTCAGGGTGCCAGGCTTGAGGGTGAGTTCGGTCACGTTGCTACTCCAAATCGCGTGGAGCCGCAGGCCCGTTTTTCGGTGCCTGCGCGCTCCTTCTTGTTGTTCAGTATCACCCCTTGTGGGGTGTGATCCAAAGCGTGGCGATCAGCCAGTGATCATCGGTAGGTCCAGGCCCTGCTCCTTGGCGCAGTCGATGGCGATGTCGTAACCGGCATCGGCGTGGCGCATCACACCAGTCCCCGGGTCGTTGGTCAGCACGCGGGCGATACGCTCGGCGGCTTCATCGGTACCGTCGCAGACGATGACCATGCCCGAGTGCTGCGAGAAGCCCATGCCCACGCCACCGCCGTGGTGCAGCGACACCCAGGTGGCGCCGCCTGCGGTGTTCAGCAGGGCGTTGAGCAGCGGCCAGTCGGAAACAGCGTCCGAGCCATCACGCATGGCTTCGGTTTCGCGGTTAGGGCTGGAGACCGAACCCGAGTCCAGGTGATCACGGCCGATCACCACCGGTGCCGACAGCTCGCCGCTGCGGACCATTTCGTTGAACGCCAGGCCCAGCTTGGCGCGCAGGCCCAGGCCAACCCAGCAGATACGTGCCGGCAGGCCCTGGAAGCTGATGCGCTCGCGGGCCATGTCCAGCCAGCGGTGCAGGTGGGCGTCGTCGGGGATCAGTTCTTTGACCTTGGCGTCGGTCTTGTAGATGTCCTCGGCATCGCCAGACAGCGCCGCCCAGCGGAACGGGCCGATACCACGGCAGAACAGCGGGCGGATGTAGGCTGGCACGAAGCCCGGGAAGTCGAAGGCGTTGGCCACGCCTTCTTCCTTGGCCATCTGACGGATGTTGTTGCCGTAGTCGAAGGTCGGGATGCCTTGTTTCTGGAAGTCCAGCATGGCTTGTACGTGCACGGCCATCGACTGCTTGGCGGCCTTGACCACGGCAGCCGGCTCGGTCTGCGCACGGTCGCGGTACTGTTCCCAGGTCCAGCCGGCTGGCAGGTAGCCGTTCAGTGGGTCGTGGGCGCTGGTCTGGTCGGTGACCATGTCCGGGCGCACGCCACGCTTGACCAGCTCTGGCAGGATTTCGGCAGCGTTGCCGTGCAGGGCGATGGAGATGGCCTTGCCTTCGGCGGTGTACTTGGCGATGCGCGCCAGGGCGTCGTCGAGGTCGGTGGCCTGCTCGTCGACGTAGCGGGTTTCCAGGCGGAAGTCGATGCGGCTCTGCTGGCATTCGATGTTCAGCGAGCAGGCGCCGGCCAGGGTAGCGGCCAGTGGCTGTGCGCCGCCCATGCCGCCCAGGCCTGCGGTGAGTACCCACTTGCCTTTCAGGCTGCCGCCGTAGTGCTGGCGACCGGCTTCGACGAAGGTTTCATAGGTGCCCTGGACGATGCCCTGGCTGCCGATGTAGATCCAGCTGCCGGCGGTCATCTGGCCGTACATGGCCAGGCCTTTGGCGTCCAGTTCGTTGAAGTGTTCCCAGTTGGCCCAGTGCGGCACCAGGTTGGAGTTGGCGATCAGCACGCGTGGGGCGTTGCTGTGGGTCTTGAACACGCCGACCGGCTTGCCCGACTGCACCAGCAGGGTTTCGTCGTCTTCCAGGCGGGTGAGGGTTTCGACGATCTTGTCGTAGCATTCCCAGTTACGGGCGGCGCGGCCAATACCGCCGTACACCACCAGTTCTTTCGGGTTTTCCGCGACCTGCGGGTCGAGGTTGTTCATCAGCATGCGCAGTGGCGCTTCGGTCAGCCAGCTTTTGGCGGTCAGCTTGTTGCCACGTGGGGCACGGATTTCAACGTCACGGTATTTGTTGTTGTCGGTCACGGGAAAGGTCCTCTGCGGTCGTCCGCGGGCGGGTATGTCGTGGTCAATATACAAACACACCTTTACTTGTATGTACAAGCATGGACAACTAAAAATTTCGGACTGATCCGCTGAATGGTTGAAAAAAACGGGGCCGCTTTGCGGCCCCGGCTATCTCAGTGTGAAATGAGTTCGATCAGGCAGAACCGCCCCTGAACCTCCAGCCCAAGCAATTCGTCATTGCCCTCCAGCCGCAGGCAGTCATGCAACCCCAACCGCTGCACCTCACGCCCTGCCATGGTCACCTCAACCTGGCTACTGGCCGCAAACAACAACACCGTCGACGCCGAGCTGTACAACCGGCTGGTGCCATCGAACCACTGCAACCGCGCCCGATACCGCAGCGGTGCATAGATCAGGTTGAAATCGCGAATCGGCCCGCCCAAGAGCTTGCAGCTGACCTGGCTTTCGCCGCTGAAGGCAAAGGCATCCAACGGCAACAACGGTCGGCTGGCCTGGCCATCGACCAGCAGTCGCATGCCATCGCCCTGCAGCACAGTGATGATCCGCTGGTAGCCGGCGAACGTGGAAAAGCCGCCCGACTCCTCGATATCGGCAATCGACAGGCGCCAGCCAAAACCGTCCAGCCCTTCACCGCTGTCGCGGGTAATTTCTTCGGTGAAACCACCACCGTTCTTCCACGGCATGCGCGGGTAATCCTGCGCACGCAACAACTGCAGTTGGCTCATTTACTGAAACGTCCTTCCAGGCGATGACGGGAACCGGGGTGTATCAACCGTGCAGCGGTCACCGGCTGGCGGCCGGACCAGGTGCGGCGGCGAATCAGCAGGCAAGGCTCGCCCCGCTCGATCTGCAACAGGGTGCATTCGTCCGGCTCGGCCAGGATGGCCTCGACCACGTGCTCGCCCTCGGTCAGCGGCGCCACCTGGGACAGGTAGGCGTAAGGCGTCTGCCGGGTGAAATCCTGCTTGAGGTAGTCGGGTGCGATTGCCGCGTTGACGTAGCGGTCCTCGATCTGCACCGGCACGCCATTCTCGAAATGCACGATCAACGAGTGGAACACCCGCTGGCCTTCACGCATGTCCAGCGCCAGGGCCCGTTCGGAGCCGGCGGCTTCCTCAGCCAGGGTGATCACCTGGCAGCTATGCTGATGGCCGCGCGCGGCAATTTCGTCGGCAATGTTGTTGACCTCGAACAACGCCGATCGGCCCTTGGGCTCAGCCACGAAGGTACCCACGCCTTGCATGCGCACCAGCAGGCCTTCAGCCGTAAGCTCGCGCAGGGCGCGGTTGATGGTCATGCGGCTGAAACCCAGCTCGCTGACCAGTTCGCTCTCGGAGGGAACCCGGTGGTGTGGCGGCCAGCTGCCGTTGTCGATCTGCTGGACGATCATTTGTTTGACCCGGGCATACAGCGGCGCCGGGCCCTCGCCCATCTGGGCAACCAGCGCGGAGACAGGAGGTGTCGGCACGGCGTTGAGTCCTTTGCAATGGAATGAGCGGTAGCTTGCCGCAGTTTACCCGGCAGGCAAACGCCTGTATATGTATATACAAGTTAACAATAACAGGATTTCACCGATGTCCGCCTACTTCGCCGAACGCGCCCTGCTGCCAACGGGCTGGGCCAGCCATGTCCGTATCGAGGTCGCCAGCGATGGCCATGTAGCCAGCATCGAGCCGGGCGCTTCGGCCGAAGGGGCTGAACGCCTGGCCGGCCCGTTGCTGCCCGGCATGCCCAACCTGCACTCGCATGCCTTCCAGCGCGCCATGGCAGGCCTGGCGGAAGTCGCCGGCAACCCCAACGACAGTTTCTGGACATGGCGCGACCTGATGTACCGCCTGGTCGGGCAGATCACCCCGGACCAGCTGCAGGTCATCGCCCGCCAGCTGTACATCGAGATGCTCAAGGCCGGCTACACCTCGGTAGCCGAGTTTCATTACGTGCACCATGACAATGCCGGCAAGGCCTACGCCGACCCGGCCGAGCTTTCCCGCCGCATCAGCGCGGCTGCGGCCGACAGCGGCATTGGCCTGACCTTGCTGCCGGTGCTGTACAGCCACGCCGGGTTTGGTGGCCAGGCACCGAACGACGGGCAGCGGCGCTTCATCAATTCCACCGAAGGGTACCTGCAACTGCAGGCGCAACTGTCCCCGATCCTGGCCGCGCAGCCTGCACAGCAGTTGGGCCTGTGCTTCCACTCGCTGCGTGCGGTAACGCCTGGGCAGATCGCCGACGTGATGGCGGCCAGCGACAAGCATTGCCCGGTGCATATCCATATCGCCGAGCAGCAGAAGGAAGTGGACGACTGCCTGGCCTGGAGCGGCCTGCGCCCGCTGCAATGGCTGTACGAACATGTGGATGTCGATCACCGTTGGTGCCTGGTGCATGCCACCCATGCCGAGCCGGATGAAGTCACCGCCATGGCCCGCAGCGGTGCCGTGGCCGGGCTGTGCCTGACCACCGAGGCCAACCTGGGTGACGGTATTTTCCCGGCGGTGGACTACCTGGCGCAGGGCGGGCGCATGGGCATTGGTTCCGACAGCCATGTGTCGCTGAGCGTGGTGGAAGAACTGCGCTGGCTGGAATATGGCCAGCGCCTGCGTGACCAGCGGCGTAACCGCCTGTACCGCGGCGATCAGCCGATAGTCGGGCGCACGCTGTATGACGCGGCACTGGCAGGTGGTGCGCAGGCGCTGGGGCAAGGAATTGGAGAGCTGGCCGTGGGCAAGCGTGCCGACTGGCTGGTGCTCGACGGGCAGGACCCTTACATCGCCTTGGCCGATGGCGATGCCATTCTCAACCGCTGGCTGTTTGCGGGCGGGGATCGCCAGGTGCGGGATGTGATGGTGAATGGGCAGTGGGTAGTGCGCCAGGGGCGGCATGCACAGGAAGAGGAAAGCGGGCGGGCGTTTGCTGGGGTGTTGCGGCAACTCTTGGGCTGAGCATATTGGGGCTGCTTTGCAGCCCTTCGCGGGCACGCCCGCTCCCACAGGTTCTGCGCTAAACCCTGTGGGAGCGGGCGTGCCCGCGAAGGGTTGCAAAGCAACCCCAGAAAATCAGTGCATTTTTACTATTTGCTGATCGGACGCCCGCCAGATCAGTCGGCTGGTGTCATACCCCTGCTGTCGTGCCTTGGACAGCAGGTTCTCGCGCTCCCACGCCGGCAATGTCGGCGTACGCGACAGAATCCACAGGTGCTTGCGATCCGGGCTGCCGACCACCGCCGTGCGGTAACGGTCATCCACATACAAAATCCAGTACTCGCCCCGAGCCACGCCCGGTACCAGCTTGGTGAACCAGTTATCGAACTCGACCCACAGCTTGTCGGTATGCCCCGGTTCCTGAATGCTGGCGTGCCCCTCGGCACGCAGCCATTCATCACCCATGGTGCGGCAGCGGTTGAGCACGCCAAAGCTGCCATCCGGCTTGAGGTTGTAGTGCGCCTCGGACTGCTCGCAGCCGGTCTGGTAGCGCATAGGCAGGCGTGCCAGCTCGAACCATTTGCCCTGATAGCGCTTGAGGTCGACATTGCCGGCGGTTTTCGGCGCCAGCGGGTCGTGCACGGAGCCTGCACAACCGCCCAGCAGCAACGCCAGGCATACCCCCATCAGCAGGTACGCACGCCTCATTTGAGACCCTGCCCTGAATACATCAGCACCTTGTCAGCTGCGTACTGCACGCTGATGAAGCTCTTCTCGTCCCCCCAGGTGCAGCTGCTCATGCCCAGCGCGCCAGAGCACTCGGTCGGCGTGCCGAGCAACTGCTCGACCTCGGCCTTGTTCATACCGGCCTTGATCTTGGAATAGTTTTCCTGGTTGATCTTGCTGCAGGCAGTCAGGACGACGCACAGCGACAACAGGGCGAGGGAACGCAACGACATGAAGGACACTCCTGGAGAGGGGATACAGGCGAGTGGCCTGCAGTGACCTTCGACGGAAAAAACCCTCCCGGGTTCCCTGCCCCACCCCATTTACCCCTACACCATTGGTCGGGTGGCCACTACCGTGCGATTAATCACAAAGTAATAGTCATCTCCCAATAAAAAAGGCCGCCCCTTGTAGGAGCGGCCTTGCGTCGCGACGGCCTGCGCAGCAGGCCCAATGCCTCAGAACCTGGACCCGGGCTCCAGCAAAAAGTCCATCTCTTCACTGGTGCTCGGCCGCTCCAGCACCAGATTGCGGTGCGGGAAGCGCCCGAACCGGGCAATCACGCGCTGATGCTGCTCGGCATAGTCGAGGAAGCCTTCGAACAGCCGGCGATGGGCCTCTGGCTGCTCGTCGAGCAATACCTGATAACGCTCGACACACAGGTTCTGCCAGTCCAGCACCTCGGCATGCTCCAGCACCAGCAGCACGAACACCCGCTGGATGGGCAGCAACTGGTAGTCCCAGCCCTTCTGCAGGCCCTGCATGGCCACCACCTGGGCACGCCGGTCGCCCTCGAAGGCCCGCGGCGTGTCGCGGTAGATCATGCGCGGCAACTGGTCCAGCAGAATCAGCAGGCCCAGCCAGCCCTGCGGGCTTTGCTGCCACTCGTCGAGCCCGCCGGCCAAGGCCTGCTCGGTCAGGTCGCCAAACAGCGCATGGGCATCGGCATCGTGATGCTTGCCGAACCACAGCGTGCTCTTCTCGTCAGCCACGGCCTGGGGACTGGTGCCCCAACCGAACCACCATTCCAGCAACGGCTGCCAAGGTGCGAGCATGACTTACTCCTTGTGGTAGGCGGTAACGCGCTCGACCTCTTCCTTCGAGCCGAGGATCACCGACACGCGCTGGTGCAGGCTTTCTGGCTTGATGTCGAGGATGCGATCGTAACCGTTGGTAGAGGCGCCGCCGGCCTGCTCGATGATGAAGGACATCGGGTTGGCTTCGTACATCAGGCGCAGCTTGCCCGGCTTGCTTGGCTCACGGGCGTCACGTGGGTACATGAACAGACCGCCACGGGTCAGGATGCGGTGCACGTCGGCCACCATCGAGGCGATCCAGCGCATGTTGTAGTTCTTCTTCAGCGGGCCGGTCTCGCCTGCCAGCAGCTCGCCCACGTAGCGTTGTACCGGGGCTTCCCAGTGGCGCTGGTTGGACATGTTGATGGCGAATTCGGCGGTGCTTTCCGGCACACGGATGTTTTCGTGAGTCAGAACGAAGCTGCCCAGCTCGCGGTCCAGGGTGAAGCCCTTCACGCCATTGCCCAGGGTGAGGATCAGCATGGTCTGCGGGCCGTAGATGGCGTAACCGGCGGCGACCTGCTGGGTGCCTGGCTGCAGGAAGGCGTTTTCGTTCAGGGTTTCGTTCTGGCTCAGGTATTCGTTAGGGCAACGCAGTACCGAAAAGATGGTGCCGACCGACACGTTGACGTCGATGTTCGACGAACCGTCCAGCGGGTCGAAGACCAGCAGGTAGGCGCCTTTCGGGTATTTGCCCGGAATCTGGTAGGCGTTGTCCATTTCTTCGGACGCCATGCCGGCCAGGTGGCCGCCCCACTCGTTGGCTTCCAGCAGGATATCGTTGGAAATCACGTCCAGTTTCTTCTGGACTTCGCCCTGCACGTTTTCAGTGCCCATGCTGCCCAGCACACCACCCAGGGCGCCTTTGGACACGTGATGGCTGATTTCCTTGCACGCACGCGCCACCACTTCGATCAGGAAGCGCAGATCGGCAGGGGTATTGTTGCTGCGGGTCTGCTCAATCAGATAGCGACTCAGGGTAACGCGGGACATGTATGGCTCCGAACGGATTGGGGGGGATGAAAAACCCCCGCAGTTTACAGGGAGAGTTGCAGGCTAGCGAGTGATGAGACTCGCCACGGCTCTCTGACGGCACAATAGGTCGCTAGTTCAGCCTTCGCCAGGCCGGTGGTCTGGTTGTGAGGCCATTCGCGGGACCGCCCGCGAATGGCCCCACATCAATCCAAAGCCTTCCAGATCTCGGTGGCATACTCCCGAATGGTCCGGTCCGACGAGAACCACCCCATCCGCGCCGTGTTCAGCACCGCCATGCGCCACCACTCCTGCGGCGTGTGCCACAGTTCCTCGACCCGCCGCTGGGCATCCCAGTAGGCATCGAAGTCGGCGCACACCAGGAAGCGGTCATACGCCACCAGCCCGTCGATCAAGCCGGCGTAGCGCGAAGGGTCGTCTGGCGAGAACACACCGCTGCGAATCGCCTGCAGCACGTCATTCAGGCGGTTGGACGCGGCAATCGCCGCACTGGCACCAAAATCACCCGCCTTCTTGCGTGCCTCGACCTGCTGGGCGGTCAGGCCAAAGATGAACATGTTGTCGGCGCCCACCTGTTCGCACATCTCCACGTTGGCGCCATCCAGCGTGCCGATGGTCAACGCGCCGTTCAGCCCGAACTTCATGTTGCTGGTACCGGAGGCTTCATAGCCGGCCGTGGAAATCTGCTCGGAAAGGTCTGCCGCCGGGATGATGCTCTCGGCCAGGCTGACGTTGTAGTTGGGCAGGAACACCACCTTCAGCAGGCCACGGACAGTCGGGTCGTTGTTCACCACCCGGGCGATGTCGTTGGCCAGCTTGATGATCAACTTGGCCTGGTGATAACTGGCTGCCGCCTTGCCGGCGAAAATCTTCACCCGCGGTACCCAGTTGGTACCGGGGTCGTTGCGTATGGCCTGGTACAACGCCACGGTGTGCAGCAGGTTGAGCAACTGGCGCTTGTACTCGTGGATGCGCTTGACCTGCACGTCGAACAGCGCCTCGGGGTTTACCGTGACGCCGATGCGATCCTGAATGATGCTGGCCAGGGCGCGCTTGCTGTGCAGGCGCTGGGCGGCGAACTGCTTGCGAAAACCGGGCTTGTCGGCAAACGGCACCAGGCCGGCCAGGCGCCCTTCAGGGTCGTCCTTGAGTTCCGGCCCGAGCGCCTCGACCAGCATGTCGGTCAACTGAGGATTGGACTGGTACAACCAGCGGCGGAAGGTAATGCCGTTGGTCTTGTTGTTGATACGCTGCGGGTAAAGCTTGTGCAGCTCGGAGAACACGGTGCTCTTCATCAATTTGCTGTGCAGCGCCGACACGCCGTTGACGCTGTGCGAGCCAAGGAATGCCAGGTTGCCCATGCGCACGCGGCGGCCGTTGTCTTCCTCGATCAGCGACACGGCGCGCAGCACGTCGAAATCGTGCAGGCCTTTGGCGCGCAGCGAGTCGATATGGTAGGCATTGATGAGGTAGATGATCTGCATGTGCCGGGGCAACATGCGCTCCATCAGCGCGACCGGCCAGGTTTCCAGGGCTTCGGGCAGCAGCGTGTGGTTGGTGTAGGCGAGCGTGCCGACGGTCAGTTCCCAGGCCTTTTCCCACGGTACTTCATGCTGATCCACCAACAGCCGCATCAACTCCGCCACGGCAATCGATGGGTGGGTGTCGTTGAGCTGGATGGCTGCCGCATCGGGCAGGTTGAGCAGGTCTTTGTGCATGTTCAGGTGACGGCGGAGCAAATCCTGCAACGAAGCCGACACGAAGAAGTACTCCTGACGCAGGCGCAGTTCCTGCCCCGCCTCGGTGCTATCCGCAGGGTACAGCACGCGAGAAATGCTCTCGGCCCGCGCCACTTCGGCCACGGCCCCCAGGTGGTCGCCCGCATTGAAGCGTTCAAGGTGCAGCTCTTCCAGCGCCCGCGCACGCCACAAGCGCAAGGTGTTGACGCTGGACCCGCGCCAGCCGACCACGGGCGTGTCATAGGCTACCGCCCGCACTGTCTCACCCGGCGACCAGACCTGGCGCTGGGCACCGTTGCCATCGTGCACCGTTTCGACGCTACCGCCGAAACTGATCGGGTAGATCACCTCGGCACGCTCGAACTCCCAGGGGTTGCCGAAATCCAGCCAGTTTTCGGTCTGCTCCTGCTGCCAGCCATCGACCACGGCCTGACGGAACAGCCCATGCTCGTAGCGGATGCCGTAACCATGGGCGGCAATGCCCAAGGTGGACATACTTTCCATGAAGCACGCCGCCAGCCGGCCAAGGCCCCCGTTACCCAGCGCGGCGTCGGGTTCGAGCAGGCGGATGCGCTCCAGGTCCACGTCCAACCCTTCCAGTGCATCGCGGGCGATGTCCAGCAGCCCCAGGTTGCTCAGGCTGTCGTACAGCAGGCGCCCGATAAGGAACTCCAGGGAGAGGTAGTAGACCCGCTTCTGGCTGCGTCGATAGGCCTGGCGGGTATGGTCCATCCAGTGGTCGACCATGTGATCGCGCGCAGCCAGGGCAATGGCTTCGAACCAGTCATGGTCGAAGGCGTGCTCCGGGTCCTTGCCGACCGCATAGGTCAGCTTGTTCAGTACGGCGGCGCGAAAATCCGCGACTTCGGCGTCACGTGCTTTGGGTTCCTGGGACATGCGACATCCTCGGGCAAGTTGACGAAAGCGGAGGGAGATTGTTGAGACTAGACCCTTCGACCGGGAGTGACAGTTACGGTTCGCAGTTTTCATGCCCACTCTGCGATTCCGGCAAAAGGTTGTTCATAAATTGAACAATTCCGGTATCATCGCGCGCCCCAAGACCGTGATCCACCCTATAAAGATGAAAACGACCCTGATCGCCGCCGCCGAAGTCGACCGCCTGGAGACTTGGCAGCGCTATGCCAGCCACATGTGCGGTGGCTGCCACTCGACCTGTTGCACCCTGCCGGTGGAGGTGAAGATCAAGGATCTGATCCGTATCGGCGTGGTAGACGAGTTCGAAAAAGACGAGCCGCCGAAAAACGTGGCCAAGCGCCTGCAAAAAGAAGGCATCATCGAACGCTTCAACCAGAAGTCAGGCATCTTCACCCTGACCCGGATGAGCAACGATGACTGCATGTATCTGGATCGTAAGAGCCGGCTGTGCACCATTTATGACAAGCGCCCGGATACCTGCCGCAACCACCCCAAGGTTGGGCCGCGGCCTGGTTACTGCGCCTATAAACCCAAGGTCGTTGGGCGCTGATCTGTAGCCTTCAAGGGCCTCTTCGCGGGCTTGCCCGCTCCCACAGGATCTCCACATCATTCAGACCTGTGCAAAACCTGTGGGAGCGGGCAAGCCCGCGAAAGGGGCAACACAACTCCTGAAGGCATAAAAAAACGCCCCCGGCCTTTCGACTGGGGGCGTCGTATTTCTAGTTGAAGCAATCCTGAGCTCAACCAGCCTGAAAAAGCTTGCCCCGATGACGTATAGCTACGACCAAAGCCGCGACAGCGAGCCCAAATGACATCAGGCCTGCCAACACCACCTTGAACTTTATTGATTGATTGTTCCAAGCGATGACTTGCTGATGGAATCGATCATCGAAAAGGACACGGCCATCCAAGGTGGCCAGTTCACGCACTTGGCTGCCGTCGTCCAGGCGCTCCACCGTCAAGGATACCTTCTTGTTTATTCGCAGCCCTGACTCCTTGTACAACGCCGGATACGTGTAGATCCCTTTACCATACCGTACTCCATCCAGCGTGTATGCAACTGCGAAATGTATAATCGAACGATTATGCTCCCAAGTGTCCGGGTAACCCGATACACGCCCTTCAACAAACGTCAACTTGGAAAAATCCGGAGCTTTGTATACTTTTAAGTCACTGTAATACAGCGCTGTAAATGACAGCATTGCAACCAAAACAATTGATAGCAATTGAATACGTTTAAACGGAGGGGAGGCTCTGTATATTTTGAAAAAACCAGACATTGAATGCACACCCCCTCCTTATATCTTACCAAAACAATGCAGAACTACGCTCTTCAGTGATACCTGTCAACACCCCAATTACTACCGCCAGGCTCGATAATTTGTATGGGACCAATATCAATATTCCACCCTGGGTACTCTAGAGGACCGACGCCAATACCCCAACCGGAGCCAGTCAGTGGAATGACCTGACTCCCTCCACTGTCACCCTCTATATATCCGCCCCCACTTCCCGCGCCTACTCCAAATATGTAAACGGAGTTACTGCCAAGCGAAACGTCATGTGTATCAGGATTCCACTGACTTACCGCAATACCACCTGAGTAGCTCGCAATTATTTGATCAAGAGATGCAAGTGTCAAGTCCGGTGCAACCCAGTAATCTGGAAACACCGCGTTTGTATCCGCAACAAAATATTTTTCCAGAACAGGGATAATTGCAGAATGATACAATTTCTTCGCCACATCAGAATTAAAAACCCCAAACGCATTAGCCCCTACACCCACAGCTGTGAATGCCACTGCAGCTGAACTTGCACCAGCCAGCAAGGTAATTCCTCCGACAATCCCAGCAACATTCCCAATCAGACTTAAGACATCTCCGGTTTCAAATTCCTGCTTCGTCTTGTACCTCGCTGTAATCTTTAGAAGCACTGTAGTTGCCGCCAGGGTATTCGTTTTTATGTTCAGAAATGGTGTAAAACCCGCTGTCAGCTTTACAATCGACGTGACGCCTGCGACCGCAGCACCTGTCTGCGCACTCTGGTTCACCAAATCGAAACCAGACTTGTCGCTATCGTACTGATCCACTATGGAGGTCGAAGCCGCCCCCACCGCGACGGGTGCATCGACATAGCCCAGGATTATTTCAACTGTTTTAGCCATCTGCCATCACTCCTTTATCATCGTCTTGAAGGCGATACTCATACGCAGACGGTTACAGCTTGCTGCAGGTGCCCGTGCGGCGTGCGGTATCTCGCCATTGAAAACGACAACCCTTCTTGGCTTGGGCTGTACCGACATAATGATGGTCTCCTTGCCGGCGTCGTAGAACATTAACTCTCCTCCCCAGCAAGTAGCCCAATGTTCACTACAGAACAGCATGACAGTTCGTCCCGGCGCCTTCGCGGTATTATCCCGATGTATCGGCCCATCCTGACTGGTGGTTTGTCCGTTCGCGTACACACCCAGCAATACAGCTGAAGGCATGTGAGCGGCTTTAATGCGTGCCCAGATGTCCGCCAGAAAACCCCAGTCCGAGCGCTCACGCAGCTCCTGCTCGCAATCTTCCAACGCGTCTCTGCGAGAGCCGGCTATGAAACTGTGCCAGCAAGGGCGCTCAAGCGGCGAATAAGGATAAGGCCACCCATAGCGCCACACCGAATCCGTAAGGAGCCGCAAGATTTGCGCATGCTCTTTATCGGTAATGCCGTCATCGATAATGCATATATCTTTGCCGACAATCACATCAGACATACTCAATTCCTCAGCCTCAAATAAAGTAGAGAGATGAGGCTAAAGAATATTTAAACATCCAGGCATATGGAAATATGTACTGGCGCAGTGGTATTTACCAGAAATCTACACACCTGAAAAAACTAACTTTGGATGAACGTAAGGCATAAAAAAACGCCCCCGACCTTTCGACCGGGGGCGTTTTCATTCAGCCTGAGCTAACTCAGTTCTTGGCTTTCTTGGCAGCGCGGGTACGCTCGCCTTCGTCCAGGATCTTCTTGCGCAGACGGATCGACTTAGGAGTCACTTCACACAGCTCGTCGTCCTGGATGAATTCCAGAGCCTGTTCCAGAGTGTGGCGAACTGGCGGTACCAGGGCGATGACTTCGTCTTTGCCCGAAGCACGCATGTTGTCGAGCTTCTTGCCTTTGGTCGGGTTCACGCCCAGGTCGTTGTCACGGCTGTTCAGGCCGATGATCTGACCGTTGTAGATCTCCTGACCGTGCTCGACGAACAGCTTGCCGCGCGCCTGCAGGGTTTCCAGCGAGTAGGTCAGCGCCTTGCCGGTTTCGACCGAAACCAGTACGCCGTTCAGGCGGCCGGACATCTGGCCCGACTTCATGGTGTCGTAGCGATCGAAGATCGAGGTCAGGATGCCTGCACCGTTGGTCAGGGTCAGGAACTGGTTACGGAAACCGATCAGACCACGGGCTGGAATGTTGTACTCCAGGCGCACACGGCCCTTGCCATCCGGAACCATGTTGGTCAGGTCGCCTTTACGCAGCCCCATCTCTTCCATCACCTTGCCCTGGGATTCTTCAGGGATGTCGATGGTGACGTTCTCGAACGGCTCCTGCTTCACGCCGTCAACTTCGCGGATGATTACTTCAGGACGGCCTACGGCCATCTCGAAGCCTTCACGGCGCATGGTTTCGATCAGAACCGACAGGTGCAGCTCACCACGGCCCGATACCTTGAACTTGTCAGGGGAATCGGTTTCCTGAACGCGCAGAGCAACGTTGTACAGCAGCTCTTTGTCCAGACGATCCTTGATGTTACGGCTGGTGACGAACTTGCCTTCTTTACCGCAGAACGGCGAGTCGTTGACCTGGAAGGTCATGGAAACGGTCGGCTCGTCAACGGTCAACGGCTTCATCGCTTCTACCGCATCCGGGGCGCACAGGGTGTCGGAGATGAACAGCTCGTCGAAACCGCTGATGCAGACGATGTCGCCAGCCTGGGCTTCTTCAACGTCTACACGGTGCAGGCCGTGGTGGCCCATCAGCTTCAGGATACGGCCGTTACGCTTCTTGCCGTTGGTGTCGATGGCGACAACCGGGGTGTTCGGCTTGACGCGACCACGGGCGATACGGCCAACACCGATAACGCCGAGGAAGCTGTTGTAGTCCAGTGCGGAGATCTGCATCTGGAACGGGCCGTCACGGTCAACAGACGGCGCAGGTACGTTGTCGACGATCGACTGGTACAGGGCGGTCATGTCTTCGCCCATCTCGGTGTGGTCCAGGCCGGCGATGCCGTTCAGGGCCGAGGCGTAGACGACTTTGAAGTCCAGCTGTTCGTCGGTAGCACCGAGGTTGTCGAACAGGTCGAAGATCTGGTCCAGAACCCAGTCAGGACGCGCGCCCGGACGGTCAACCTTGTTGATCACGACGATTGGCTTCAGGCCGGCTTCGAAGGCCTTCTTGGTCACGAAGCGGGTTTGCGGCATAGGGCCGTCCTGGGCGTCGACCAGCAGCAGCACGGAGTCGACCATCGACATTACACGCTCAACCTCGCCACCGAAGTCGGCGTGGCCGGGGGTGTCGACGATGTTGATGTGGTAGCCGTTCCAGTTGATGGCGGTGTTTTTCGCCAGAATGGTAATACCGCGCTCTTTTTCCTGGTCGTTGGAGTCCATGACGCGCTCGTCGTTGAGCTCGTTACGCTCCAGAGTGCCGGACTGACGCAGGAGTTTGTCGACCAGGGTGGTTTTACCATGGTCAACGTGGGCGATGATGGCGATGTTACGCAGATTTTCGATCACAAGTGTATCTCGATCAGAGGATTCGGTTGCCGCCCAGTGTAGGCGGCCAATATGTACTGTTTAAGGCTCAGCGGGCCCGGCGGTCGGGAGGGCGATGGCGGATACTGCCGCCATACAGCCCCGGCGTCTTATGTCGGACGATAAACACGCACATTGGCATGTCCCTCACTGAGCAGGTGGTGTGCGTGCAAACGGCTCATCACACCCTTGTCGCAATACAGCAAGTACTGGCGCGTGGGGTCCAGGTGCTTGAACTTGCTGTTGATCGCGTAGAACGGCATGGCCTGGACTTCGATACCTTCCAGTGCCAGGGGTTCGTCTTCCTGGGCATCGGGGTGACGAATGTCGATGACGATCTGGCCTGGCAACGCCTCGGCCACTTCCTCGATTTCGATGTCCTTGCCCAGCTCGTCGATCACATGGTCGATGGAAATGAACTTGGCGCGTTCCAGGGCGCGCTCCAGCACGGCCATGTCGAACTGCTTTTCTTCATGCTCCATGCGGTGGCGCTTGGCGTGAGTGGTCGGGTTTACCGAGATCACGCCGCAGTATTCTGGCATGTGCTTGGCGAAGTCGGCGGTGCCGATTTCGGTGGCCTGGTCGATGATGTCCTGCTTGTGGCTGGCCAGCAACGGGCGCAGCACCAGCTTGTCGGTGGCCGAGTCGATGATCGACAGGTTCGGCAGCGTCTGGCTGGACACCTGGGAAATCGCCTCGCCGGTGACCAGCGCGTCGATCTGCAGGCGGTCAGCCATGTGCGCGGCACCGCGCAGCATCATGCGCTTGAGGGTGACGCCCATGTAGCTGTTGTCGACCTTGTTGAGGATTTCGCCGACCACTTCTTCGAACGGCACACTGATGAACAGCACGCGCTGGCTGCTGCCGTACTTTTTCCACAGGAAGTGGGCCACTTCCATCACGCCCAGCTCGTGGGCACGGCCGCCGAGGTTGAAGAAGCAGAAGTGGGTCATCAGGCCACGGCGCATCATCTGGTAGGCCGCCACGGTGGAGTCGAAGCCACCGGACATCAGCACCAGGGTCTGCTCCAGGGCGCCCAGCGGGTAACCGCCGATGCCGTTGTGCTGGTTGTGGATCACGTACAGGCGCTGGTCGCGGATTTCGATGCGCACCAGCACTTCAGGGTTCTTCAGCTCGATGCCGGCGGCGCCGCATTGCTGGCGCAGCTGGCTGCCGACGTAGCGGTCGACGTCCATCGAGGTGAAGTCATGGTGGCCACCGCGCTTGCAGCGCACGGCGAAGTGCTTGCCGGCCAGCAGATGGCCGAAGTGGTGCTTGCACTTGGCGACGATGTCGTCGAAGTCACCCAGCGGGTATTCCTCTACCTGCAGGAAGTGGGTGATACCCGGCGTGCAGGTGAGGCGCTCGATCATCTCGCGCTGGACTTTCTCGTCTTCGACGCGGGTGACCACTTCGAGATTGTCCCAGACACCATCGACCGCGAGCTCAGGGTCGAGATCCTTGAGCACGTTACGGATGTTCTTGCCGAGCTGGCGGATGAAGCGCTTGCGCACCGGCCGGCTCTTGATGGTGATTTCTGGGAAGACTTTGACGATAAGTTTCATTGGTTAACAGCGCGCGCAGGGCCTGCCGAAAATGAGGGGCGCGAATTATAGCGGAAATTGCTCAGGATTTGACCAACTTTTGTACAGAAGGTCGGATTTATATTGCCTGCACCGGCCTCATCGCCGGCAAGCCAGCTCCCACAGGCCATCCACAGGCCGCAAGACTTGCACCCTACCTGTGGGAGCTGGCTTGCCGGCGATAGGGCCCTCAAAAAAAGCACATCAACTCGCCAATGCACACTATTGGTGCATGCCTGCCGGAATTCGCATCTTAAGGGTGCATTTTTCGCCGCCAGCCCCGCGCCAAATGCCCGCAAACGCCCCCTTTTATCCCGCGCTCGCCATTTTCGGGCACTGGCATGCAATTTGCTCCCTTGTGAGGCAGGTAAGCTTGGCCGACTATCCGCGCCCGGCAACACCCTTTTTCCAGGGCAGCGGCCCACCGCGCTCTAGACCATCCGGAGGACAACATGTCGAAGTCGGTTCAACTCATCAAAGATCATGACGTCAAGTGGATTGATCTGCGTTTCACGGACACCAAAGGCATTCAGCACCACGTGACCATGCCGTCGCGTGATGCGCTGGACGAGGACTTCTTCGAAGTCGGCAAGATGTTCGACGGTTCCTCCATCGCTGGCTGGAAAGGCATCGAAGCTTCCGACATGATCCTGATGCCGGTTGACGATACCGCCGTTCTGGACCCGTTCACCGAAGAACCAACCCTGATCATCACCTGCGACATCGTCGACCCGTCGAGCATGCAGGGCTACGATCGTGACCCACGTGCAATCGCCAAGCGCGCCGAAGAGTACCTGAAGAGCACCGGCATCGGTGACACCGTATTCGCCGGCCCAGAGCCTGAGTTCTTCATCTTCGACGAAGTGAAGTTCCAGTCGGACATCTCCGGCTCGATGTTCAAGATCTTCTCCGAGCAAGGCTCGTGGATGACCGGTGCTGACGTGGAAGGCGGCAACAAAGGCCACCGCCCAGGCGTGAAAGGCGGCTACTTCCCGGTTCCGCCGTTCGACCACGACCACGAAATCCGTACTGCCATGTGCAACGCACTGGAAGAAATGGGTCAGACCGTTGAAGTTCACCACCACGAAGTGGCGACTGCCGGCCAGAACGAAATCGGCGTCAAGTTCAACACCCTGGTGAAGAAGGCTGACGAAGTACAAGCCCTGAAATACGTCGTGCACAACGTTGCCGACGCTTACGGCCGTACCGCCACCTTCATGCCGAAGCCACTGTACGGCGACAACGGTTCGGGCATGCACGTACACATGTCGATCTGGAAAGACGGCAAGAACACCTTCTCGGGTGAAGGCTATGCCGGCCTGTCCGACACCGCCCTGTACTTCATCGGCGGTATCATCAAGCACGGTAAGGCCCTGAACGGCTTCACCAACCCGTCGACCAACTCGTACAAGCGTCTGGTACCAGGCTTCGAAGCCCCGGTAATGCTGGCCTACTCGGCTCGCAACCGTTCCGCCTCGATCCGTATTCCTTACGTCGGCAGCCCGAAAGCCCGCCGTATCGAAGCACGCTTCCCGGACCCATCGGCCAACCCGTACCTGGCCTTCGCGGCCCTGCTGATGGCTGGCCTGGACGGCATCCAGAACAAGATCCACCCAGGCGATGCTGCCGACAAGAACCTGTACGACCTGCCACCAGAAGAGGCCAAGGACATTCCGCAAGTGTGCGGCAGCCTGAAAGAAGCCCTGGAAGAGCTGGACAAAGGCCGTGCGTTCCTGACCAAGGGCGGCGTGTTCTCCGACGACTTCATCGATGCCTTCATCGAGCTGAAGTCGGAAGAAGAGATCAAGGTCCGTACCTTCGTGCACCCGCTGGAATACGAGCTGTACTACAGCTGCTGATCTGATCGGCGCCTCGCGCCGATGACATGATCAGGAACGGCCTCCCTCGGGAGGCCGTTTTCGTTTCTGCGCCACACAGAAATCACCTCACCCACGCTATGCTCTATCTTGGTGCACAACAAAGCGCCTTGCCCCTATTTGCTCCCCAATCTGGTTCAAATGAAACGTTTCATCCAGAGTTTCTGATCCGAATTTGCGCAGATACAGGCCTTTATCGGCAAATCCCGCTTCTTTTCGGAGCTTTGGTTTGTTTCTTGCATTTCTAGCAGGTAGAGAGCCTCGCATCGGCGGGGCCACCGCACCTGGCCCTGGCCAAAGCAGTGCCAGGCAAGCGCCAAAAGAGGTCAACGACGCCTTATGACCATCAGCGATGCACAGCACCGTCTGCTTCTGGACAACCTGACCACCGCCACGTTGCTGCTCAATGCCGAGCTGCGCCTGGAGTACATGAACCCAGCCGCAGAAATGCTGCTGGCCGTCAGCGGCCAACGTAGCCATGGGCAGTTCATCAGCGAGCTGTTCACCGAGTCGACCGAAGCGCTCAGCTCGTTGCGCCAGGCGGTCGAACAGGCGCACCCGTTCACCAAGCGCGAAGCGCAGCTCACCTCGCTGACCGGGCAGACCATCACCGTCGACTACGCGGTAACCCCTATCCTCAACCAGGGCCAGACCCTGCTGTTGCTGGAGGTGCACCCGCGCGACCGGCTGCTGCGCATCACCAAGGAAGAGGCCCAGCTGAGCAAGCAGGAAACCACCAAGATGCTGGTGCGCGGCCTGGCCCACGAAATCAAGAACCCCCTCGGCGGCATCCGTGGCGCGGCGCAGTTGCTGTCACGCGAATTGCCCGAGGAAGGCCTGCGCGACTACACCAACGTGATCATCGAAGAAGCCGACCGCCTGCGTAACCTGGTGGACCGCATGCTCGGCTCGAACAAGCTGCCATCGCTGGCCATGACCAACATCCACGAAGTGCTGGAGCGGGTCTGCAGCCTGGTCGAGGCCGAAAGCCAGGGTTGCATCACTTTGGTGCGCGATTACGACCCAAGCCTGCCGGACGTCTTGATCGACCGCGAGCAGATGATCCAGGCCGTCCTCAACATCGTGCGTAACGCCATGCAGGCGATCAGTTCGCAGAACGAGCTGCGCCTGGGCCGCATCACCCTGCGCAGCCGCGCCTTGCGCCAGTTCACCATCGGCCATGTGCGCCATCGCCTGGTGGCGCGGGTGGAGATCATCGACAACGGCCCGGGCATCCCGCCGGAACTGCAAGACACCCTCTTCTATCCCATGGTCAGTGGCCGCCCCGACGGTACCGGGCTGGGCCTGGCCATTACCCAGAACATCATCAGCCAGCACCAGGGCCTGATCGAGTGTGAAAGCCACGCAGGCCACACCGCCTTTTCGATCTACCTGCCTCTGGAACAAGGAGCCACCGCCTCATGAGCCGAAGTGAAACCGTATGGATCGTCGACGATGATCGCTCCATCCGCTGGGTACTGGAAAAAGCCCTGCAACAGGAAGGCATGACCACCCAGAGCTTCGACAGCGCAGATGGTGTGATGGGCCGCCTTGCGCGCCAGCAACCGGACGTGATCATTTCCGACATCCGCATGCCGGGTGCCAGCGGCCTCGACCTGCTGGCACAGATTCGCGAGCAGCACCCACGCCTGCCGGTCATCATCATGACCGCTCATTCCGACCTGGACAGCGCCGTGGCGTCTTACCAGGGGGGGGCCTTCGAATACCTGCCCAAGCCGTTCGACGTGGACGAGGCTGTCTCGCTGGTCAAGCGTGCCAACCAGCATGCCCAGGAACAGCAAGGGCTGGATGTGCCACAGAACCTGGCGCGCACACCGGAAATCATCGGCGAAGCACCGGCCATGCAGGAGGTGTTCCGCGCCATCGGCCGCCTCAGTCACTCCAACATTACCGTGCTGATCAACGGTGAGTCGGGTACCGGTAAAGAGCTGGTCGCCCATGCACTGCACCGCCACAGCCCGCGTGCGGCGTCGCCGTTCATTGCCCTGAACATGGCCGCCATCCCCAAGGACTTGATGGAGTCCGAACTGTTCGGCCATGAAAAAGGCGCCTTCACCGGTGCGGCCAACCTGCGCCGGGGCCGCTTCGAGCAGGCCGATGGCGGCACGCTGTTCCTCGACGAAATCGGTGACATGCCTGCCGACACCCAGACCCGCCTGCTGCGGGTGCTGGCCGATGGCGAGTTTTATCGCGTTGGCGGCCACGTGCCGGTCAAGGTCGATGTGCGCATCATTGCCGCGACCCACCAGAACCTGGAGTCGCTGGTGCAGGCCGGCAAGTTCCGCGAAGACTTGTTCCACCGCCTGAACGTGATTCGCATCCATATTCCTCGGCTGGCCGACCGCCGTGAGGACATCCCCGCCCTCGCTCGTCACTTCCTCGCCCGCGCCGCCCAGGAGCTGGCGGTGGAGCCGAAAATTCTCAAGCCGGAGACCGAAGAGTTCATCCGCAACCTGCCGTGGCCGGGCAACGTGCGACAGATGGAGAACACTTGCCGCTGGATCACCGTGATGGCCTCCAGCCGCGAGGTGCTGATCGGCGACCTGCCGCCTGAGCTGCTGAACCTGCCGCAGGATGCCGCACCGGTCACCAACTGGGAACAGGCCCTGCGCCAGTGGGCCGACCAGGCGTTGGCGCGCGGGCAGTCGAACCTGCTGGACAGCGCGGTGCCGAGCTTTGAGCGGATCATGATCGAGACGGCGCTCAAGCACACCGCCGGCCGCCGCCGGGATGCCGCGCTGTTACTGGGTTGGGGGCGCAATACCCTGACGCGCAAGATCAAGGAGCTGGGGATGAATGTGGCGGGGGGGGATGAAGAAGAGGGGGACGAACATTGATGATGTGCGGGTGAACCCCAACTCGCTGGAGCGATACCACTTACCTATGCCTCAGGTAGGTGGTATCTGGCGATGCGTTACCCTTGTTGGCTCACTTGCTATATTTAGCTTTCTCTCGCCACTTGTTGAATGCCCCCTGCACGCCTAGCAGTTTGTCTACCTGATCCGCCAGAGACTGCCGCTCATCGTTACTGATCTCTTCGACTTTCCCCAGCTGGGACAGGTCATCCAAAAGCGCCACTGCATCGTTCAGATTGGCAGGCTGCTGTATTTCACTCATAGGTCAACTCCTGTTTCCATAAATGGCATATGCCGACCCAGAAGTTAGAGTTCCGCGACCCATGATCAAATGCGGTAATGCTTCCTGCACCGTTCCTGTGCCCAATGCACCTCTCGAAGGCACAAATCCCCTCAAAACCCGGCCAAATACCCCTCAAAGCCCAATATTCACGGGCTTTGCAAAATTGGCACGCCCCCTGCAATACCTAATACATACCCAGTTTCGGGGGCCCTGGTACAGGCAGGCCGGGTGAACCCCTCTTTTATTTGCAACACCGCCCGTTTTGGGGACCTCGGTACAGGCAGGCCGGGACATCCCCCCTTTACACGCAATACGCAGTACCCCTTTTGGGGACCCTGGTACAGGCAGGCCGGGATATCCCCTCTTTTACTCGTGCAGTTGCACCTGCACACGCCAGCGCCCAGCGTCCTCTGCACCGGCCCACTCGCCGTGCAGGGGACGCGCGGCCACCACTGTCAGCAACAAGCCTTCCTTGCTCTTCTGCACCCGCCAGCTCACCGGCTTCCCCGCCAGGCTCAATTGCCCTTGCTGGGCCTTGCCCTGGGCCTGGAACAGCAACGCAACCGTCCCTTCCACGTTCTCGCCGTGCAGCTGCGGTTCTTCATTGAACCAAAGGTCCAAGCCATCCTGCACCACCTCCACCTGCTGCAACACCCGCTCTTCGGGCGTTGTCAGGCGACCAATCATCAACCCGACCATAACGCCAACGATCGCCAGCGACAGCATCATCCGTGGGAAGGCCTTCGAACGCACGTCCGGTTCAGGGGTAGAATGCCCGTCATCTTCACGCTTGGAGCCGTGCATGTTTCACGTCATCCTTTTTCAACCAGAAATTCCGCCGAATACCGGCAACATCATTCGCCTGTGCGCCAACAGCGGCTGCCACCTGCACCTGATCGAACCCATCAGTTTCGAACTGGATGACAAGCGCCTGCGCCGCGCGGGGCTGGATTACCACGAGTATGCCACGCTCAAGCGCCATGAGAGCCTGGCCGGATGCCTGGAAAGCCTGGGCAATCCAAGGCTGTTCGCCTTCACCACCAAGGGCTCGCACCCGTTCCATGAAGTGGCGTATAAGCCGGGCGATGCCTTCCTGTTCGGGCCAGAGAGCCGCGGATTGCCAGCCGAGGTGCTGGACAGCCTGCCAGCCGAACAACGCCTGCGCCTGCCGATGCGGCCAGGGTGCCGTAGCCTGAACCTGTCCAATACCGTGGCGGTGACGGTGTATGAGGCGTGGCGGCAGAATGGGTTTGCCGGGAGCTGATCTGTAGCCTGCTCTGGCCTCTTCGCGGGCAAGCCCGCTCCCACAGGTAGAGCGTCGCCCTCAAGGTTTGCATCATTCCTGTGGGAGCGGGCGTGCCCGCGAAAGGGCCGGTACAGGCAATAAAAAAGCGCCCCGAGAGGCGCTTTCGTGATACCGGCAGCTATTACTGCACAGTTGGCGCAGCGCCCGCTTCCTGCATGCGTTGCAGTTCTTGCGCATACAGGGCGTCGAAGTTGACCGGCGACAGCATCAGGGCCGGGAACGAACCGCGGGTCACCAGGCTGTCCAGGGTCTCACGGGCGTACGGGAACAGGATGTTCGGGCAGAACGCACCCAGGGTGTGGCTCATCGAAGCCGCATCCAGGTTGGCGATCAGGAAGATACCGGCCTGCTGTACTTCAGCGATGAACGCCACTTCGTCACCGTTCTTGACGGTAACCGACAGGGTCAGCACCACCTCGTGGAAGTCGCCTTCCAGGGCTTTCTGCTTGGTGTTCAGGTCCAGCGCGACGCTCGGCTCCCAGCTCTGGCGGAAGATCTGCGGGCTTTTCGGGGCTTCGAACGACAGGTCGCGCACGTAGATGCGCTGCAGGGAGAACTGAGGGCTGTTGTCTTCTGCAGCAGCGCCGTTGGTCTGTTGGTCAGTCATGGCAGATCCTTATCCTAATGTTTTTGAATGCAGTGCAAATCAGGCCGCCAGCAGCGCGTCGAGCTTGCCGGCGCGCTCCAGGGCATAGAGGTCATCGCATCCACCGACATGGGTGCTGCCGATCCAGATCTGCGGCACCGAGGTGCGGCCGGCCTTCTGGCTCATCTCGGCGCGAACCTGCGGTTTACCGTCGACCTTGATTTCCTCGAAGGCCACGCCTTTGCTTTCAAGCAGGTACTTGGCGCGCATGCAGTAGGGGCAGTAGTCGCTGGAATAGACGATGACGGGCTTCATATCACTTCACCAGGGGCAGGTTATCGGCTTTCCAGCTGGAAACGCCACCGCTCAGTTTGGCAGCGGTGTAGCCAGCCTTGAGCAGTTCGCGGCAGTGGGTGCCGGACTGCTGGCCCATTGCGTCGACGACGATCAGGGTCTTCTCTTTGTGCTTGTCCAGCTCGCTCATGCGGGTGGCCAGCTTGTCCTGCGGAATGTTGATCGCACCGACGATGTGGCCGGCGGCGTATTCCTTGGCCGTACGGATGTCGACGACCAGGCCCTTGTCGGCATTGACCAGGGCGGTCAGTTGGCCGTTGGTCAGGCTCTGGCCGCCACGGCGGATTTCATTGAGCAGCAGCAGGACCAGCAGAACAACGAAGATCGCAACCAGGATGTAGTGATCTGTCGCGAATTGAATCAGGTGAGCAACCATCAGCGGTGTTCCAGGCGATTGAAAATGCCGGCCAGTATACACAGCCCCCCAGTGCCACCAAAGCCCGACAGGCCGGAGGGAAAGGTACCTTCATGTTGCTACATCGGGCGCACTGGTCAGGCAATAGGACGAATATTCGCCGCTGGTGGCGGATTTGCCCTAAAATGCGTGTCTTTATCATCTTTGAACAACCGTGAGTTTGATTGATGACGAGTACGCCCAAACCCCTGGTCCTGATCATCCTGGATGGCTTCGGCCACAGCGAAATCCCCGAACACAACGCCATCTTTGCCGCCAACACGCCGGTCTATGACCGCCTGCGCGCTACCCAGCCGCATGGCCTCATTTCCGGCTCAGGCATGGATGTCGGCCTGCCGGACGGGCAGATGGGCAACTCCGAAGTCGGTCACATGAACCTGGGCGCCGGTCGCGTCGTGTACCAGGACTTCACCCGGGTGACCAAGGCCATCCGTGACGGCGAATTCTTCGAAAACCCGGTGCTCACTGGTGCCGTGGACAAGGCCGCCAGCGCCGGCAAGGCCGTGCACATCCTCGGCCTGCTGTCCGATGGCGGCGTACACAGCCACCAGGACCACCTGGTGGCCATGGCCGAACTGGCCGCACAGCGCGGTGCGGAAAAAATCTACCTGCACGCCTTCCTCGATGGCCGTGACACCCCACCACGCAGCGCGCAGTCGTCCATCGAACTGCTCGACGCCACCTTCGCCAAGCTGGGCAAGGGCCGCATCGCCAGCCTGATCGGCCGCTACTTCGCCATGGATCGGGATAACCGCTGGGACCGCGTCAGCGCCGCCTACAACCTGATCGTCGACAGCGCCGCCGAATATACCGCCGACACCGCCCTGGCTGGCCTGGAAGCGGCCTACGCCCGTGACGAGAGCGACGAGTTCGTCAAGGCCACGCGCATTGGTGAAGCGGTCAAGGTCGAAGACGGCGATGCCGTGATCTTCATGAACTTCCGCGCCGACCGTGCCCGCGAGCTGTCGCGCGTGTTCGTCGAAGCCGACTTCAACGAATTCCCGCGTGCCCGCCTGCCAAAACTGGCGGCCTACATCGGCCTGACCCAGTACTCGGCCAAGATTCCGGCACCTGCAGCCTTTGCACCGGCCAGCCTGAACAACGTGCTGGGCGAGTACCTGGCAAAGAACGGCAAAACCCAGCTGCGGATTGCCGAGACCGAGAAGTACGCCCACGTCACCTTCTTCTTCTCGGGTGGCCGTGAAGAGCCGTTCGAAGGCGAAGAGCGCATCCTGATTCCATCGCCAAAGGTCGCCACCTATGACCTGCAGCCGGAAATGAACGCGCCGGAAGTAACCGATCGCATCGTCGAAGCCATTGAGCAGCAGCGCTACGACGTGATCGTGGTCAACTACGCCAACGGCGACATGGTCGGCCACACGGGCGTGTTCGAGGCTGCGGTGAAGGCAGTTGAAGCACTGGACACCTGCGTCGGCCGCATCGTCGAAGCGCTGGCCAAGGTGGACGGCGAAGCGCTGATCACCGCCGACCACGGCAACGTCGAGCAGATGGAAGACGAATGCACCGGTCAGGCGCACACCGCACACACCACCGAGCCGGTGCCGTTCATCTATGTGGGCAAGCGCAACGTGAAAGTGCGTGATGGCGGCGTGCTGGCCGACGTGGCGCCGACCATGCTGAAGCTGCTGGGGCTGGAGAAGCCGGTGGAAATGACCGGCACCTCGATCCTGGTTGACGCCTGATTCTGTGCATCGGGGGCCGCTTTGAGCCCCCATGACACATGAATTCCAGACAAACGCCCCTCTGCACCCGCAGCGAGGCGTTTTTTTTGCCTGCCCGGGCGGGCATACTAGGCCAGTCTCCATCCTTGGTACGCCAAACCCCATGCTTCGCGCCCTGATTCTCCTAGCCCTGTCTTGCCTGCTCAGCCCGGCCTTTGCCGATGAGCGTGCGCAGACCCAGCAGCAACTGGACGCCACCCGCCAGGACATTGCCGAGCTCAAGAAGACGCTGGGCAAGCTCCAGGAAGAAAAGGCCGGCGTGCAAAAGGACCTCAAAGCCACCGAGACCGACATCGGCGACCTCGAAAAACAGGTGGAGGCACTGCAGCAAGAGCTAAAAAAGACCGAGGGCGATCTGGAGCGCCTTGATACCGAGAAAAAAAAACTCCAGAGCGCCCGCGTTGAACAACAGCGACTGATCGCCATCCAGGCCCGCTCGGCCTACCAGAACAACGGCCGCGAGGAATACCTCAAGCTGCTGCTCAACCAGCAGAACCCCGAGAAGTTCGCCCGCACCCTCACGTATTACGACTACATCAGCAAGGCGCGCCTGGAACAACTGCGTACCTTCAACGAGACCCTGCGCCAGCTGGCCAACGTCGAGCAGGAAATTGCCAGCCAGCAAGAGCAGTTGCTGGCCCAGCGCGCCGACCTCGACAGCCGCCGCCAGGCCCTGGAAGCCGAGCGCGGCAAGCGCCAGCAGGTGCTGGCCAAGCTCAATGGCGACATGAAGGACCGCGACCAGAAGCTGCAGGCCCGCGAGCAGGACCAGGCCGACCTGTCCAAAGTACTCAAGACCATCGAGGAAACCCTGGCCCGTCAGGCCCGCGAAGCCGAGGAAGCGCGCAAGAAAGCCTTGCTGGCCCAGCAGGAAGCGGAAAAACGCCGCCAGCAGGAGGCCCTGGCCGCCGCCGCTGCCCGCGAACAGGCCAAGGAGCCGGTGGAGCCACCGAAAAAGGCCCGCACCACCCTCGGCCCGATGGTTTCCAGCGATGGCGCCAACTACGGCGGCGCTTTTTCTGCCGCGCGGGGCAAACTTCCATGGCCCGTCAATGGTCGACTGCTGGCACGCTTTGGTGATGCCCGCGGCAGCGATGCCCGTGCCAAGTGGGACGGGGTGATGATCAGCGCCAACCCAGGCACCCAGGTACGTGCGGTGCACGGCGGGCGTGTAGTGTTCGCCGACTGGTTGCGCGGTGCCGGCCTTCTGGTCATTCTCGACCATGGCAACGGTTACCTGAGCCTGTACGGCCACAACCAGAGCCTGCTCAAGAGCGCCGGTGATATCGTCAAGGCCGGTGAAGCCATTTCCACCGTTGGCGACAGCGGTGGCCAGGACGCGGCAGGCTTGTACTTCGCCATCCGCCAGCAGGGCCGGCCGACCGACCCTTCGCAATGGTGCCGGGGCTAGTCAAATTTCTACGGCGTAGCCTGAGTGCTGCGCCGATGCTCCCCAGGGAGCGCTTACAGGATCAGGAGTTCGTTCGACATGCTGCACTCGCCTCGTCTCACCCAGCTGGCCCTGTCCATCGCCCTGGCGGTCGGTGCGCCCCTGGCCGTCGCTGCAGAGCCGGCCAAGGCCGCCGCAGTGCCCGCCACCGAGGTCACGGCCAAGGCACCACTGCCACTGGAAGAGCTGCGCACCTTCGCCGAGGTCATGGACCGCATCAAGGCGGCCTATGTAGAGCCAGTGGACGACAAGACCCTGCTGGAAAATGCCATCAAAGGCATGCTCAGCAACCTTGACCCGCACTCGGCCTACCTCGGCCCCGAAGACTTCCAGGAGCTGCAGGAAAGCACCAGCGGCGAATTCGGCGGGCTGGGCATCGAAGTGGGCCAGGAAGACGGCTTCATCAAAGTGGTCTCGCCTATCGATGACACCCCGGCTTCACGGGCTGGCGTGCAGGCCGGCGACCTGATCGTCAAGATCAACGGCGCCCCGACCCGCGGCCAGACCATGACCGAGGCGGTCGACAAGATGCGCGGCAAGGTCGGCGAAAAAATCACCCTGACCCTGGTGCGCGACGGCGGCAACCCGTTTGACGTGACCCTGGCCCGCGCGGTCATTCAGGTCAAGAGCGTGAAGAGCCAGCTGCTGGAAAATGACTACGGCTACATCCGTATCACCCAGTTCCAGGTCAAGACCGGCGACGAAGTGGGCAAGGCCCTGGCCAAGCTGCGCAAGGACAACGGCAAGAAGCTGCGCGGGGTCGTGCTGGACCTGCGCAACAACCCGGGCGGCGTACTGCAATCGGCGGTGGAAGTGGCCGACCACTTCCTGACCAAGGGCCTGATCGTCTACACCAAAGGCCGCATCGCCAACTCCGAACTGCGCTTCTCCGCCGACCCGGCCGACGCCAGCGAAGGCGTGCCACTGGTGGTGCTGATCAACGGCGGCAGTGCCTCGGCCTCCGAGATTGTCGCCGGCGCCCTGCAGGACCAGAAACGCGCTGTGCTGATGGGTACCGACAGCTTCGGCAAAGGTTCAGTGCAGACCGTGTTGCCGCTGGCCAACGACCGCGCCCTGAAGCTCACCACCGCGCTGTACTTCACCCCCAATGGCCGCTCGATCCAGGCCCAGGGCATCGTCCCCGATATCGAAGTGCGCCCGGCCAAGCTCACCGCTGAAGTCGACACCGACAACTTCAAGGAAGCCGACCTGCAGGGCCACCTGGGCAACGGCAACGGCGGCGCCGACCGCCCGACTGGCAGCAGCAAGCGCAAGGAGCGCCCACAGGATGACGACTTCCAGTTGAGCCAGGCGCTGAGCCTGCTCAAAGGGCTGAACATCACCTCAGGCAAGTGATTCACCCTATGCGGTATCTGCTGTGTCTGTTGTTCTGCGTGTTGGCCGGGGTCGCGCAAGCGGCACCGGCCAACAAGGTCTACATGAGCATCATCATCGACGACCTGGGCCAGAGCACCGAGCGGGACAGCCGCACCCTCGCCCTGCCCGGCCCGGTGACCATGGCGATCATGCCCGACACCCCACATGCCAGCGATTTCGCTCGTCAGGCACACAAAGCTGGCAAGACGGTGATCCTGCACATGCCGATGGACCCTGCGACCGGTCCCTATGCCTGGCACCCCGAGTTGCCGCTGCCGGTCCTGGCCAGCAGGCTGGACGCAGCCTTGGCCAAGGTGCCATTCGCCGCCGGCATCAACAACCACATGGGCAGCCGAATGACCGCCCAGCGTGATGCCATGACCTGGCTGATGGGTGAACTGCAGCAACGACACCTGTTCTTCGTCGACAGCCGTACCAGCGCCGCGACGGTGGCTGCCGCGCAGGCGCAGGCAGTGGGGCTTGCCCACGTCTCAAGGGACGTGTTTCTGGACGACGAACGCACCACAGCGGCCATCATGGGGCAACTGAGCCGGGCCGTTCAGCTGGCTCAGCGGCAGGGATCCGCAGTGCTGATCGGGCACCCTTACCCGCAAACGCTGGACGTGCTTGAGCGCGAGCTACCGAGACTCAAGGCCCAAGGCATCACGTTGATCGGCCTGCCGCAGATGATCGCCGAACGGGGTAACCAGGCCATGCCCGCACATGGCAGCCATGGCCGATACAGCAACCGCTGACGGCGTCAATCGAACGGGATGATGCCGGTTGCCTGCTCCAGCGTCAGTTCACCCCGGTGCACGCGATAACCCGACCCACCTTCCTCACGCCCACCCATATGTCGCTGACGCCAGGTTTTCAGGTGGCCCCGCGTGAACGCCCGTGGCAGTGCGTCAACGGAGGGCATGTGAAAGTGCGCTACCCACAGTGTCCGCCCTGGCTTCGCACCGGGCTGCGCCACAAGCATGATCTTGTACTCGTCAAAAGCACTGCCATCGCTCATGGTTTTCCTTGGGCTGACATATTCCACCTTGATCAACTCCTGCTCATGCATGAACTTGAGTGCTTCGGCACTTGGGTAACGTGTACCGGTGTAGAGCGCAGTCAGTTTCAGGGTTTTCTCCGACCGCAGCCTGGCCGCCGCGTCCTTCAGGCGAATGGCAGCGTTACCAGGTGATACGGCTGCCTTGTCGAGCACAACCAACTGGCGGTCGAACAGCTGTGCAAGCAAGGTGCCTTTGATATCACTGCCAATATATTCGTCCGCTTTACGGATGAGCCGCTCGTTTTCATCCAGCAAGGCCTGCACACGATCAGCCGTATCGACCGGCTCTGCATCCGCCTGGGCCTGCTGTTGGTTACGTTCACGCCACTTCCCCGCCTCCCACTCAAAGTGGGCCAGTGCCTTGCCACCGAATGGCTCGTTCACCTCAAGCACCCTGCGCCCGCCTTCAGAGAGTACGTTACCGATAAGTAGCTGCCCTTCGACGTTGCGCACCACGAACTGCGGCTTGCTGGATGGCAAGTAAGCAAGCCGCCGGGGCGGAGCGCTGACACCGTCTTGCTCCTTGAATGCCTCGACCAGACGAGAACCGGCATCCCGCTTTAGCTTTTCCAGCTCGGTGCGGTAGCGGTCGATCATTGCAACCTCGATCAGGGCCCCACCTTCTTTACGAATACGCGCGCTGTTGAGCAGGGCCTCTGCATACCTGTCCCAGGCGTCTTGAAGAATGGTGATTCGATCCTCGACTGGCAGGTTGGCAAAATCGAGTGTTCCGTGCGCGCCCGCCGCATTGCGCAAGGCGCGCCCCGCCAGCTCCTCTTTGAACATGCGGATGCTGCGCTGACCACTGACAGAGTCCGCGTGCAAAGCCAGGCCTGCAAAATTCAATGCCTGATGGAAGCGGTACTGCACCGTACTGAAGGTACGCTTGGCGATCAGTGAGTCGACCGTTCGAACAACCGCTTCGCCTTCGCTGCTGATCACCCATTCACCGGGTGCCTCAACTACCGCCGCATCGAGGAGCTCATGTGCAAGCAGAATCCGATCCTCAAATGCCACAACGCTTTCCAGCTTACGGCGGTATGCAAGGTACTCTTCATGAACCTGCAGCAATGGCCGCCCATTGACCGCGTCCTGGATTGCAACCAGCTGCGGATACTCTGCCAAGTGCCACAACTCGTGGATGATGAAATCGTTATTAGCTATCTGGTTGATTAGAGCGGTACGTTTCTGCGTGGCCAACTGAGCGTCCCATCCTTTTCTTCGCTGCGCCGTAAACTTGGGTTCAAGCATGGTCTCGAGATTGGCCAACTTTTCACTGTCATATCGCACAATTTCTTCAAGGCATCGTACGGCTGCTTCGCGTTTGTCAGCGAGCTGCAATGTCCAGTCGGCGAGGCGCGCATCGTACTGCTCAACAAGCCTTGCAGAAGCCCCCATGTCATCTTCAGCGTGCGCAGTGTCCAGCTTTAGCTGTTCCTTGTCCCGAAGGGCCTTCAGCTTGGCCGTTTTACTCTGCAACGCTTTAACCTCACCTTGAAGCCCCGTGTATCTTTCGGTTACTTCATTGACCTGATCGACATGCTGGTTGATAGCATGAACCAGTTTGTTGAAGCGCTCGGCAAGTTTTTCGCGCATGCCGCCCTGGCGCATGCCACCCGCAAGACGTAGCGTGCCGTCAACCCGCCACCCCCCGTCTCTATTGATCAACCACGGCCCATGGCCGCCTTTACCGTCCAGAACACGCACGCCCCCCACCGATACGTCGACCGGGTAAGCATCCCCGCCCATCACGGCGTAGAGCTGGCCCTGGACCCGGTACAGGCCAGCAGCCTGTCCCTGGGTTTGCAAGTCTGAGGCTTCGAAATGTACGCCTGAGCGCATGGCTCGCAGCGCCTGGCGCTGTGTGGGTGGCAACCAGTTGAAGCCGTGGTTGCCACGCCAGGACAAGTCCAGCCGGCGCTCCGGCAAGGCCGCTAACGCGCCGATCGCCTGCGGCACTCCGCCAGTGGGTGTCACCGAGACTTCGGCAAATGCGCCACGCTGCATAGAGACGCTTTCAAAGTTGGCGAGGTCGGGAAGCTGCCCGTATGTGCCGGGTTTCAGGCCCGGTTGCCGTGCATGCATCAGCACCATGCCCAGGTTCATCAATAAATCCGCTATCGCGGCGGAACGATCAAATTCCCCGCCCTGTTCAAGGGCAAGCAAATCGTTCTGCAGGGACGCCAGCAGTTGCACCAGCCACGCCACGCTCGCCACCGGCCCCCGTAGCACCAGGGTAACCACATCGAACAGCAGCCAGGCGCCCTGGCACAGGGTTTCCCATCGACGCTCCACATTGGACGTGGACTGCAGATCGGCCATTTCGACGAGCAGGTCGCGATTGGCACTGTAGAGCTTGTCATCAAGGCCAGTACGCCAGAACTGCGGATGAATGACCGGCGCAACCACAGGCTCAGGCAAGCTGTAAGGGTCGATGCCCACGCTGCTGACATGCGGCTCACGGAAGCCGCCATTGTCATAGATATGCCGAACCTCAGGTTCCAACCACTCAAGAATGCTCGCTTGCAGAAGAGACGAATCCTGTATGTGCTCAAGCAACGCACTCAGGCTCGCGTACTCGCGCAGCGTGTCCTGCTTGAACAGCGGGCGGTACAGCAATACCAGCGCCGGCTCGACGCAGAACAACAGGTACATGCCTCGCACCCGATCAAACCGATGGGAGCCTGGCTGACGCCTGAAGGTCAGCGGCATCAGGACCATTCGAGGGGTTTCCGGGTCGTCATGGCCTGCACAGAACGTCATGACGCACTGCAATCCCGTCTCCGTGAGCTTGCCATCCAGTTTGCCCTGCAACGCGCTGAAGCGCAGAGTGCTGCGCCACTCCCGGCCGAACCGTTTGACCCGCTGCTCACGGGTGAGCGGGTCGTCCAGCAAACCGGCGACATAGCGAGGGTAGGTGCCGCCGATATCCACCTGGGTTACCAAGCGCCTCGCGGCGTTGGCATCCAGCCATTCAGGTACCTGTGCCCCACGAGCATGGCGAATACGTATGACCGAAGCCTGGCTGAGTGCGCTCAGGTTGCCGATAGCGAACTCGGTCAGGGTCTTCTCGCCTTCCAGGGCCAAGGGCTCGCCGCCTCCCGCTCCCACCCCGGCACCACCGGGCACGCCTTGCGCCAGGTAGAACTCAAGAACCAGGTCGTCCGGCGATGTGTCGTCGGCATGCGCCTTGAGCATCTGCTCACTCAAGCGCTGACGGGCGTAGGTGTGCAGGCTCTGGACACCATCCAGCGCACCGACACCTTCGGCGTCCAACTGGTCGATCGCCAGTTGCAGCAAGGCGCCATGGCAGGCAATGGCACCGGAGCCTGAACGTGCCGAAACGCCAGGAGGAGGTGTTACCGCCGACGTGTCGTCGAGGTAGGTGACGAACCACTGCGCCGGATCGCTCAGCTCGACGAATAGTTTTTCTAGCGCTGCAACATCGGCCAGGCGCCCATAGCGCACCCGCGCAACCCTGTCGAACACACTTTCGAGCAGCTGTGCAACCTGTTGCGCAAAGGCATTGCCCTCAACCGGGTAACGTTGCCAGGTCATGTCATCGAAGCTGTAGTGCCGAGCAAGGTCGTCACGCAGGGCCAAGGCAAACTCGGCCAACGACGCAAAGCTGTGCACTTGGCCGGAAGGCGCACACCATAAGACCACCTGACGTTCATCCCACTCCCCCGTCACCAACAGATGGTTCAGCATTTCATCCGAATGGTTTTCCCCCTTCGACAGCCGGGCTTGCACGAAGCTCACATTCGGTTGGTCGGCACCACCGCGTATCAGGCCACGGATGCATGCCTGCTCCTGAGCATCCAGGCCTTGTAGAGGCAGGCCACGCAACAGGGCCGTCTTCAGCAGCAACTGCAGCCATTGGTCGCGGCTGGTGCCGGTGCGCCCCTGGCCACGCCAGAAATCGAGTTGTGCCTCACAAAAGTGCTGCGGCAACTGCTCGATCAGTGCGTTCAGTGGGCCGGTAAGGCCGCTGATCTGCCGCGATTCGAACTGGCTTTTGGCGCCTGCGAAGCGATAGGGTTCACTGAGGCCCAGGTTGTAGTGGCGCTCGCCAAGTGGCTCCAGGTCGAGCGAGCCAGTCTCCAGCATGGCCTGCAGAACCTGGTCGACCAGTGGCTGAGTGGTCCAGTAGGACAAGCCCGGCGCCGGACTCTCCAGTGCCAACGCATCGGCGGACGGCAAACCGGGTTGCACATAGGCTAGCCACGGTAGCTCTGCAAGCAACAGCTTGAGCAACTGCTGGCTCACCACCTGGCGCAAGGTGGGACGCTCGCCAAACTGCTGGGCAGCAGCGCGCCTGAAGTCAAATGTGAATGTGTCGGAGTGGGGCATGCCAATAACTTCCTCTTGAGTGAGCAGAAAGCCTTGCGCGATTGCCTGCGCTCCCGGTGCTACTTATTGCAGGCTCATACCTATTTACTGCCTGGCCTTCCAACAGCTCTGCACCCTGTTACCTCCATTTCAAAGGAGGTTCGAGATGAAACCATCCCTATTGATCGCCTTGAGCTGCGCACTACTCAGTACCCAGGCGTATGCCACAGGCAACGACAGTGCAGCCCAACGTACGCCGGCCACTGCTCCTGTCACCTTGACCAACAGCAATGGCGAGAATGCTCAGTGGACAGGCATCGGGCGTTTGTCACTGGCGGGCAAGCGCTGCATAGGCACCCTGCTTGATACACATGACGCCCTGGCGGGCCCGAACGGCCCGGCCTATGTCCTGACTGCCGGCCACTGCGCTGGCGGTGTGAATGGCAAGATACTTGTCGACCAGCCCGTAGAGGGCAGCATCCAGTTCAATTACTTCACCGACACAGTGCAAAAGCGCCATACGCGCCCCTTGAAACGCACGGTCTGGAACAGCACGCAGGGTGCCGACCTGGCCTTGCTTGAGCTTGACGCCACCCTCGATGAACTATTGGCCTTGGGAATCACCCCGTTGAAACTCGGCGCCTCGCCCGCCTCAGGCGCAGCAGTCTGGGTTATCGGCGAGCCCTCTGCGTCGACAGACAATGGGTTAAGGCTTTCCAAGTGCTCGGAATGGTATGCCCCTACCTCAAGTGTGGGCAGCTGGGTATGGCGCAATGTCAGGAACAACGACTGCCAAGGGCTTGGCACAGGCGTTTCGGGTAGCCCGGTATTCGACCCCAACCTTGGCCGCTTGACCAGCGTCATCAACAGCCTCCAGGGCGATGAAGCCGGTTCTATTCCTGTACACCGTATATCTGGCTGTTTCGCGGCGGGCCAGGTCGATCTGGGCCTGGACGGTTGCAACCTGGTACCGGGTTTCCAGCTTGAGCAACGCCCTGACAGCGCGTTCAAAACCTCCACCAAAGCCCGCACACTGGATGACGGCACTTTGCAGCCAGCCACCTGGAATTTTGCTTTCAACATCGACACGCCGCGCTATCGCTACAAGCTGGCTGCCGATGCCTTGGCCTGTGAAGAGCCGACCGGATACAGCGGCACCATCCTCGCCAGCGAGGCATTGATCAATGATGCAGTGGGGCCTGAGCCTGGCACACACTACCTGTGCCTGATGGGTGTGCAGTCTGCAGACCAACGCCCCTCCCATGCGCTCATGGCCAATAGCCTCAGCATCGCGCTTAAATTGCTGCCACCGGGCAAACCTACCGCACAGGTCACCCGTGAGGCCTTTGAGGACGGAAACATCAGCTTGTCCTGGCATAAAGAACCAGGCGTGCTGTTCTACCGAGTGAAGCGTGGAGCGCCAGACACGACCGACTGCGAAGACCCGGCAGGCTACCGCCTGTTGCGCCAGGAGCACATCGTGGTCAAAGCCTCGAAATTGCCGTTGAAGGTGTGCAGCGTTGCCATCGACCTGATCGAGCAACGCTCGGCGTATCGCACCGATTTGCTGGAAGAAAGCGGGGCTTGAACCTGACCGCATAAAAAAAGGGCCTGTTCGAAAACAGGCCCTTCGTTCATCCAACCCGTTCAGGGTCAGCTATACACACGCACCAGCAGCTGGCGGTGGCTTTCGAACTGGTCCAGCACATCCCGCACGATCTGCTCCGGCGCAAAGCCCATCAGGTCGTACTCCTGGCTGCCATCGTGCAAGTAGACCTCGGCACGGTAGAAGCGCTGGCGCACTTCCGGCTCGCCTTCCACCGGCGCCTCGCTCGGCGCGGCCATATAGCCGTCCAGGCTTACTTCGTAAACGAACGGGTTACCCTCGTCCATCATCACCCGCAGGCCCATCATGTTACGCGACTGGCCAACACGGGTTTCCACCTCAAAGCCCAGGGTTTGCAGCTGCGCGGCCGCTTCTTTCAGCGCCGGGCTTACCTGCTTGTCCATGAAGCGCTGCACCACGGCCTGGGTCGGCTGCAGCTCCAGCTGGGTCAGGCGCTCGCTGAAGCCGCGGCGGCCACGGGCGGCCAGCTCGGCGCGCTCGCTCTCCACCGCCACATCCTGCTTCATGGCCTTGTACAGGCCGAACATGAACAGCACCAGCACCACCGAGAACGGCAGGCCCGCCAGCACCACCATGGTCTGCATGGCTTCGAAGTTACCGGCAAACAGCAGGCCAATGGTGACCAGGGTGATAACCACCGACCAGAACACCACCATCCAGTGCGGAGCGTCTTCGTCGACCTTGCCGCCTTTGCACGACAGGTTGGCCATCATCACCGCGCCGGAGTCGGCCGGGGTGAGGAACAGCACGAAACCGACAAACACCGCTACACCGATCACGATCTTGGCTGCCGGGAAGTATTCCAGCAGCTGGTAGATCGACATCGACGGTTGTTCCAACGCGGTCTTGCCCAGTTCTACAGCGCCCTGGTTGATCACCAGGTCCAGCGCGGTATTGCCGAAGATCGACAGCCAGGCCAGGGTAAAGCCCAGCGGGATCAGCAGCACACCCATCACCAGTTGGCGCACGGTGCGGCCCTTGGAGATACGGGCAATGAACATGCCGACGAACGGGCCCCAGGAGATCCACCAGGCCCAGTAGAACACGGTCCACAGGCCCAGCCAGCGCTCGGACTTGCCCGCCTCGCCTTCATACACGTACAGGTCGAAGGTTTTCAGCACGATGCCGTTGAGGTAGTCGCCGATGTTCTGCACGAAGCCGTTGAGCAGGTGCAGGGTTTCACCACCCAGCAATACGAAGATCAGCAGGCCGCTGAACAGCATGATGTTCAGGTTGGACAGGCGGCGAATGCCGTTCTCCACACCCGACACCGCCGCCACGGTGGCCACACCGGCCATGACCAGGATCACCACCAGCAGGTTGGTCTTGCTGTGGTCCATGCCGAACAGGTATTCCAGGCCGGAGGACACCTGCATCGAGCCGATCCCCAGGTTGGTCACCAGGCCCAGCAGGGTTACGAACATGCCGAAGATGTCCACGGCGTTGCCGGCAGCGCCCTTGACCCAACGCTCACCCACCAGCGGGTACAGCGCCGAGCGCAGTGCCAGCGGCTGGTTGTGGCGGTAGGCAAAGTAACCCACGGCCAGGCCGACCAGGGCATAGATTGCCCAGCCGTGCAGGCCCCAGTGCAGGAAGGTCAGTTGCAGGCCCTGGCGCGCCGCTTCGAGGCTGGCCGGGGTGCCTTCCGGCGGGTTGAAGTAGTGGTCCAGCGGCTCGGAGGCGCCGAAGTACAGCAGCGAAATACCGATACCGGAGGAGAACAGCATGCCGGCCCAGGCGCCGTAGCTGAAGTCCGGCTGGTCGTCCTTGCCGCCCAGCTTGAGGCTGCCGTAGTCGGAGAAGGCCAGGTAGACGACAAACAGCAGGTAACCGCAGATCACCAGCATGTAGTACCAGCCAAAGGTGCGCGTCAGCCATTTCTGGGCCACGCCCAGCACCTGGCCGGCGGTTTCGGGTACAGCGATCAGCAAGGCAGTCAGAACAAGGATCATCAGCGCGGAGGTGAAGAACACCACGCGGTTGACCCGTACCCTCTCGGCGGGGGGCTTGGTAAGTGAGGCAGAACTCATTGCACGAATGCTCCGGGCAGTACGGCTGTGGAGGCTAATCAGTCTTTCCCGAGCAATTGGTGGAATATCCCCACTGCATCAGGTGTTATAAAAGCACCCTGGAAACCGTGATCCCGAATCGATACGTTGCAAAAAAACAGACAGGTGGCCTGCTGAAAAAGCCACACCTCGGCAGAGGTGCGCGCATTCGTCACAGATCACCCCGCCCGCTCCAAGGGCCTGTCGCAGGGCCAGTGACCGTACGGCAGAATCTGCATTTCGCATCGCTCATGCCCGTCAACGCCTTGTATTCCGGGGGTTACGCGATTTCCTGGGGTGTCAACTCGTGCCTTCTCGACCGCCTGAAAAACTGTCAATGGCACAAATTGTCGCAGAGCTTATTCTTTATTGATTGAACGTTCAATCAAAACAAAATAGACTGGCCTTCGCCGAGTCAGCCGCCCGTCGTCTGCTCGCAGGCCTGAGGAGATAGCAAGATGCCCAAGGTCGGTATGCAACCCATCCGCCGCCAGCAGTTGATCGAAGCCACGTTGCAGGCGGTCGATCAGGTCGGTCTGGGGGACGCCAGCATTGCGCTGATTGCCCGTTTGGCCGGTGTGTCGAACGGCATCATCAGTCACTACTTTCGGGACAAAAACGGCCTGATTGCAGCGACGATGGGTTACATCATGAACATGCTCAACGAAGGTGTTCGAGCACGTCGCCAGGCCCTGACGGACGACAGCCCGCGCGCCCACCTGAAAGTGATCATCGAGGGCAACTTCGATGCCAGCCAGGTGAACGGCCCGGCAATGAAAACCTGGTTGGCCTTCTGGGCTTCCAGCATGCACCAGCCCGATTTGCACAGGTTGCAGCGGATCAACGACCACCGCTTGTATTCCAACCTGTGCTGCCAGTTCCGCCGCGCCTTGCCGCTCTACCATGCGCGCAAGGCAGCCCGCGGCCTGGCAGCTTTGATCGATGGCCTGTGGCTGCGTGGTGCCCTGTCGGGTGATGCATTCGACACCGACCAGGCGATACGGATTGCTTACGAATACATGGATCTACAACTGGCTAAACAGCACACCCTGGGTACAAACGACCAGGCCGCTGAACAACCGCGCACGGCCCTTGCCAACCCGGCTGGAGCGTGACGCGCAAGCCAAACCACACACTGCACTTGCGAGGACACTATGGCCCGTTTCGGAACGCAAAAACTCTACATTGATGGCGCTTACGTCGACGCTGGCAGCGATGCCACCTTCGAAGCCATCAACCCGGCTACCGGCGAAGTCCTCGCCCACGTACAGCGTGCCACCCAGGCTGACGTCGAGAAGGCTGTGGAAAGCGCCGAACGCGGCCAGAAGGTCTGGGCTGCAATGACCGCCATGCAGCGCTCGCGCATCCTGCGCCGCGCCGTCGACATCCTGCGCGAGCGCAACGATGAGCTGGCCATGCTGGAAACCCTGGACACCGGCAAGTCGTACTCCGAAACCCGCTACGTCGACATCGTCACCGGCGCCGACGTGCTGGAATACTACGCAGGCCTGGTACCGGCCATCGAAGGCGAACAGATCCCGCTGCGCGAATCGTCCTTCGTCTACACCCGTCGCGAGCCGCTGGGCGTCACCGTGGGTATCGGTGCCTGGAACTACCCGATCCAGATCGCCCTGTGGAAGTCCGCCCCGGCCCTGGCCGCTGGCAACGCGATGATCTTCAAGCCGTCGGAAGTCACCTCGCTGACCACCCTGAAACTGGCCGAGATCTACACCGAAGCCGGCCTGCCGAACGGCGTGTTCAACGTACTGACCGGCAGCGGCCGCGAAGTCGGCACCTGGCTGACCGAGCACCCACGCATTGAAAAAGTGTCCTTCACCGGCGGCACCACCACCGGCAAGAAGGTCATGGCCAGCGCCTCCAGCTCCTCGCTGAAGGAAGTCACCATGGAACTGGGCGGCAAGTCGCCACTGATCATCTGCGCCGACGCCGACCTGGACAAGGCCGCCGACATCGCCATGATGGCCAACTTCTACAGCTCGGGCCAGGTGTGCACCAACGGCACCCGCGTGTTCATCCCTGCCGAGATGAAAGCGGCTTTCGAAGCCAAGATCGCCGAGCGCGTTGCCCGCATTCGCGTTGGCAACCCAGAAGACGAAAACACCAACTTCGGCCCGCTGGTCAGCTTCCCGCACATGGAAAACGTGCTGGGCTACATCGCCAAGGGCAAAGAAGAAGGTGCCCGTGTGCTGTGCGGTGGCGAGCGTCTGACTGCCGGTGACTTCGCCAAGGGCGCCTTCGTGGCCCCGACCGTGTTCACCGATTGCACCGACGACATGACCATCGTCAAGGAAGAAATCTTCGGCCCGGTGATGAGCATCCTCACCTACGAAACCGAAGAAGAAGTGATCCGTCGCGCCAACGACACCGAGTACGGCCTGGCCGCCGGTGTGTGCACCAACGACATCACCCGCGCCCACCGCATCATCCACAAGCTGGAAGCCGGTATCTGCTGGATCAACGCCTGGGGCGAATCGCCGGCCGAAATGCCGGTCGGTGGCTACAAGCAGTCGGGCGTCGGCCGTGAAAACGGCGTCAGCTCGCTGGCTCAATACACCCGCATCAAGTCGGTCCAGGTCGAGCTGGGCGGCTACAACTCGGTCTTCTAAGGCCCTGTCCAGCCACGCCCGTGCCCCCGCGCACGGGCGTTCCCGCTCCCTGATCACCGCCAACACGAGGGTACTTTCATGTCCCAAGAATTCGATTACATCATCGTCGGTGCCGGCTCGGCCGGTAACACCCTGGCTACCCGCCTGACCGAAGACGCCGGCGTTACCGTACTGCTGCTGGAAGCCGGTGGCCCCGACTACCGCTTCGACTTCCGCACCCAGATGCCAGCCGCCCTGGCCTTCCCGTTGCAGGGCCGCCGCTACAACTGGGCCTACGAGACCGACCCGGAGCCGTTCATGGACGGCCGCCGCATGGAATGTGGCCGCGGCAAGGGCCTGGGTGGCTCGTCGCTGATCAACGGCATGTGCTACATCCGCGGCAACGCCATGGACTTCGACGGCTGGGCAGAGCTGCCAGGCCTGCAAGACTGGACCTACCTGGACTGCCTGCCGTACTTCCGTAAAGCCGAAACCCGCGACATCGGCCCGAACGACTACCACGGCGGCGAAGGCCCGGTCAGCGTGGCCACGCCAAAGGCTGGCAACAACCCGCTGTTCCACGCCATGGTAGAGGCCGGCGTACAAGCCGGTTACCCGCGCACCGAAGACCTGAACGGCTACCAGCAAGAAGGCTTCGGCCCGATGGACCGTTCGGTAACCAAGAACGGCCGCCGCTCCAGCACTGCCCGTGGCTACCTGGACCAGGCCAAGAAGCGCCCGAACCTGACCATCGTCACCCACGCCCTGAGCGACCGCGTGCTGTTCGACGGCAAGCGCGCCGTTGGCGTGACTTACCTGGTCGGCGACAGCGAAGAGCGCGTTGAAGCCCGTGCGCGCAAGGAAGTGATCGTCAGCTCCGGCGCCATCGCTTCGCCACAGCTGCTGCAACGTTCCGGCGTCGGCCCGCGTGCCCTGCTGGAAAGCCTCGACATCCCGGTGGTGCACGACCTGCCAGGCGTAGGCGAAAACCTGCAGGACCACCTGGAACTGTACCTGCAATACGCCTGCACCCAGCCAGTATCGCTGTACCCTTCGCTGCTGTGGTGGAACCAACCGGCCATCGGTGCCGAGTGGATGTTCAACGGCACCGGCATCGGCGCCAGCAACCAGTTCGAGGCTGGCGGTTTCATCCGTACCCGCCCTGAGTTCAAGTGGCCGAACATTCAGTACCACTTCCTGCCGGTCGCCATTAACTACAACGGCTCCAATGGCGTGAAGGAACACGGCTTCCAGGCGCACATGGGCTCCATGCGCTCGCCGGCCCGTGGCCGCATCCAGGCCAAATCGAAGAACCCGCGCCAGCACCCGAGCATCCTGTTCAACTACATGTCCACCGAGCAGGACTGGCAGGAATTCCGTGACGGCATCCGCCTGACCCGTGAAATCATGGCCCAGCCGGCGCTGGACCCGTACCGTGGCCGCGAAATCAGCCCGGGCGCCCACGTGCAAACCGACGAAGAACTGGACAAGTTCATCCGCGAGCACGCCGAAACTGCCTTCCACCCGTCCTGCTCGTGCAAGATGGGCACCGATGACATGGCAGTGGTCGACGGCGAAGGCCGTGTGCACGGCATGAAGGGCCTGCGTGTGGTCGATGCGTCGATCATGCCGCTGATCATCACCGGCAACCTCAACGCCACTACGATCATGATCGCCGAGAAAATCTCGGACAAGATCCGTGGCCGCAAGCCGCTGGCGCGCAGCACTGCCAAGTACTATGTGGCAGGCGATGCACCGGTTAAGGGCAAGCCGATGCGTGAAGTGAAGCAGGCCTGACACCAGTAGTAATGGGGCTGCTTTGCGGCCCCAAATCTCTCGACTGACTGGCATCAGGTCGGTAGCGCAAAGAACGTGCGCATCAACCCGTCATCCTCCACACCCAATCGTTCAGCCATCACCTGGCGATCAAACAACGCCCCCGTGCGCATCTCACGCACCCTCGCCCCCTCCGGCGCCCGCGCCAGTGCCTTCAGGCACACCTCCATGAAGCGATGATTGTCTCCCTTCACCGGCGTCAGCTTTTCAACCTGCAAATAACGCCCCGGCATCATCAGCGACTCCGCCTCGTCCGGACGCCTTGAGAACGGCCCGATCGGCGTTGCCTGCACGTCCTCACCCGGCTCCAGCACATACACCAACGCATTGTCGCCAAAAGCCCCCTTGCCGCTCGCCTGGGTCTGCGGGTCGTTGAACACCTCCCACAGGGCATAAGGGTTTTCTGTGAACGACGTGAAATCGCTGGTCACCAACACGTCGCCCACTGCAAGGGCACCCTCGCCTGTCGTCGGTATGCCAGAACCACGCAGGCCGGACGCCGCACGGTACAGCCGCACTTGATTGTTCACGCCTAATTGCCCAAGCGCATGTGCAAGGTCGTGGCTGCGCCGGATGCTCTCGGCACGCGAGCCTTCCAAAGGCAAACCTTGCCACAAGTTGTTGTAGCGCTCCGGCGAGCTGGTGTATTCGGCAATGGCGGCCGAGCCAAAACCGTGCTCATCGCGGTAAACCGGGTAGGGCTCACCAAAAGCATCGAGATAAGTGCCGCTCGCACTCACGCTATCGAGATCGGCCCAAGGCACCGTCCCCAGCAGGGCTTCCTGCCGTGCCAACGCCTGGTCCGACATGGCCAGTAACTCATCTGCAGCCGGTGCCATGTAACGCTCCCAGTCCACTGCAGCAGCGGGGGTTTGCGCTAGTCCAGCCACACGTGGCGGTAGCCGGGCATCGGCGAACAACTCACTGGCCCGCAGCATTGCCCCATCGAGCAGGATGAACAGCACATCCACAAGCACTGCCCACCAGGCTGCCGTGCGCCAGGCAACCTTGCCATTGATTGCTCTGTCCAGGTGCAGTACCAGGCTTGCCGTGCCAAGGCCAAGCGACGTCAGGATCACTGGCCAACCAAGTGGCGCCATAGGCGCAATCAACATGCTTGCAGCCTGCAACCCAGCCAGCCATTCAGCCTTGCGCAACTGTGCATTGGTGGTCAGCCGTTCGTGGGCCTCATGGGTCAGCTGATCCATGAACATCTCACGAACATGAATAAACAGGTCACCCACAACAGCTTGCCGCTGCGTGTCATTCGAGGCCACATGTGCTTCTATCCAGGCCTGGAGCGTTGCGCGATCGTCCAAGACCACCAGCACATTCTGCGCATCGGGTAGATAGACGCACTGCCTGCCGGTCTTGAGTGAGTACAGGAACAGCGGCCTGACACCGGGGTCGCTGCTGGAAAGCGAACGCCAGCCACCCCGGGCATTTGCAGGATAATCCTCGCACAGCGCTTTCAGGCTACTCGGCAGCAGCGTCACACGCAGCGTTGCCGCAAGCAGTTCACGCCGCTCAAGTTCGCTCAGCACGGACTGGCCGACAGCGGCAAGAAAGCGGGCGCGGGCCAGTACGCAGTAATCTTCGCCACGCTGCTCACGAAAACGGCTCAGTGCCTCGCTGTAGCGCCCCGCAAAATCCATTTGCCAGAACGCCTTCAGCACCCGCTGCGGGTCAAGCCGCACTTCGTTGCGCTCGTCATAGTGCGCGTGGCTGGCATCTACCCGGTAGAAACCACCGTAAACACTCAACGCATCTGCAGCAGTCTGCTGCTGAGGGCTGAAACGCTGGATCACCAGCTCGGTCAGGCTCAGCGACCGCCGTGGCGGCCCACGGTGGCGCCAGCCGGTGTAGCTGCGCGAGCTGCTGGCCGCCGACTGGAATTCATGCCAGTAGAGCGTGTCCGGGTCCAGCCAGTATCCCAGCTGCTGGCGCAGCACATGGCCCGCCGCCTGGCGCGCCAGGCCGTGCAAATCCGGAAATTGCCCGAGCAGGCGCTGGGCCACCTGGGCAAGAGGGAGGAGTTGTTTATCGTTCATGCTACTCGGCTGCCTGACTGTGGGGGGCGCCACTACATCCGCAAGCCACAGCAACGATGCGGTATCGCTTTACAGCCCGCATCAGCCTCAGGTTAGAATCGATTGGCACGCGACCTGCTAGCTTTTGCTGAAAAATCCGCTACCAAGTCCCTTCCCCCGCTGTTTCGGAGTACCTGCCTTTGGATGCAAGCACCATCAATAGCCTGTTCCTGATCGGCGCATTGCTGGTGGGTGCAAGTATCCTGGTCAGCTCGCTGTCGTCGCGCCTGGGCATCCCTATCCTGGTCATCATCCTCGCCGTCGGCATGGTCGCCGGTGTGGATGGTGGCGGCATCATCTTCAACAACTACCCCACCGCCTATCTGGTGGGCAACCTGGCACTGGCCGTGATCCTGCTCGACGGTGGCCTGCGCACACGGGTGGCAAGCTTTCGCGTGGCACTGTGGCCGGCGCTGTCGCTGGCCACGGTCGGGGTAATGATCACCACCGCCCTCACCGGTCTGGTCGCCGCCTGGCTGTTCAACCTCAGCCTGATCCAGGGCTTGCTGATCGGCGCCATTGTCGGCTCCACCGACGCCGCAGCAGTTTTCTCGCTGCTGGGCGGCAAGGGCCTGAACGAGCGGGTTACCGCCACCCTGGAGATCGAATCGGGTAGCAACGACCCGATGGCGGTGTTCCTCACTGTCACCCTGATCGACATGATCGCCAGCGGCCAGACTGGCCTGCACTGGAGCCTGCTCACCCACCTGCTGCGCGAGTTCGGCATCGGCGGCCTGCTGGGGCTGGGTGGCGGCTGGCTGATGCTGCAACTGGTCAACCGCATCAACCTGGCTGGCGGCCTGTATCCGATCCTGGTGGTGGCTGGTGGCCTGGTGGTGTTCTCGCTGACCAACGCCCTGCACGGCAGCGGTTTCCTCGCCGTGTACCTGTGCGGCCTGGTGCTGGGCAACAAGCCGATCCGCAGCCGCCACGGCATCCTGCACATGCTCGACGGCATGGCCTGGCTGGCCCAGATCGGCATGTTCCTGGTGCTGGGGCTGCTGGTCACCCCGCACGACCTGCTGCCCATCGCCCTGCCGGCACTGGGCCTGGCGCTGTGGATGATCCTGGTGGCGCGGCCGCTGTCGGTGGTCGCAGCCTTGCTGCCCTTCAAGGCCTTCCATGGCCGCGAGAAAGGCTTCATTTCCTGGGTCGGCCTGCGCGGCGCGGTACCGATCATTCTGGCGGTGTTCCCGCTGATGGCCGGCCTGCCGGACGCCCAGCTGTTCTTCAACCTGGCGTTCTTCATCGTGCTGGTGTCGCTGCTGGTGCAAGGCACCAGCCTGCCGTGGATGGCCAAGCTGCTAAAAGTGACCGTACCGCCAGACCCGGCACCGATCTCCCGCTCTGCCCTGGAAGTGCACATCACCAGCGAGTGGGAGCTGTTCGTGTACCGCCTGGGTGCCGAAAAATGGTGCATCGGCGCCGCCCTGCGCGAGCTGAAAATGCCCGAAGGCACGCGGATTGCCGCCCTGTTCCGTAACGAGCAACTGCTGCACCCGTCGGGCAGTACCGTCCTGGAAGTAGGCGACATGCTCTGCGTGATCGGCCACGAGCACAACCTGCCGGCCCTGGGCAAACTGTTCAGCCAGGCGCCACAGCGTGGCCTGGACCTGCGCTTCTTCGGCGACTTCGTACTCGAAGGCGATGCCGAACTGGGCGCGGTGGCAGCGTTGTACGGCCTGAAACTCGATGGCCTGGACGCGAAAATGCCGTTGGCGCAGTTCATCCGACAGAAGGTCGGAGGCGCTCCAGTAGTAGGTGACCAGGTCGAATGGCATGGCACGATCTGGACCGTGGCGACCATGGACGGGAACAAGATCCAGAAAGTGGGCGTCAGATTCCCCGAAGGAACGCGACCCGGACCAGGATTGTTCCTCTAAACTTCGTTTCTGCCGGATCCACAAGTAGTCTGCCTATGTCCCTGCGCGTGTACCTTCGCACAGCCCTGCTCGGGCTGTGCCTGTCCCTTTCCTTTGCGGCCACTGCCGCAGAGGCCCCGACCACCGCCAGCATCCAGAACAGCCTCGACAAGATCGCTGAGCGCAAGCTGCCCGAGGCCGACCAGAAGGCCCTGCAGCAGGTGCTCGAACAGACCTTGAGCCAGCTCGCCAGCAAGGAAGACAGCGAGAAGAAGCTTGCCGCGCTGAAGCAGCAGCTGGCCGGGGCCCCGAAAGAAACCAGCGACAGCCAGAAAGAGCTCGCCAGGCTCAAGGAAAGCAAGCCCCAGCCCGTCGCCCAGCGTTATGCCACGCTGAGCGTGCCGCAGCTTGAGCAGATGCTCAGCGAGCGCAACACCCAACAGGGCGAGCTGCAAAAGGCGCTGTCCGAAGCCAACAGCCTGATCATCAATTCGCAAACCCGCCCGGAACGCGCCCAGGCCGAAATCAGCAACAGCCAGGCCCGTACCCAGCAGATCAACAACATCCTCAAAACCGGCAAGGACGGCGGCAAATCCATCAACGCCGACCAGCGCAACCAGCTCAATGCCGAGCTGGCCTCGCTCAATGCGCTGACCCTGCTGCGCCGTCAGGAACTGGCCGGCAACAGCCTGCTGCAAGACCTGGGCAACGCCCGCCACGACCTGCTGATCGAACGCGCCACACGCCTGGAGCAGGAAATCCAGGACCTGCAGACCCTGATCAACGACAAGCGCCTGGCCCAGTCCCAGGAGGCGGTAACCCAGCAGTCCATCGAAGCCCAGAAGGCCGGCGGCAGCAGCCTGCTGGCCACCGAAAGCGCGCTTAACCTCAAGCTTTCCGACTACCTGCTGAAAAGCACCGACCGCCTGAACGAACTGACCCAGCAGAACCTGCGCACCAAGCAGCAACTGGACAGCCTGACCCAGGCCGACCAGGCGCTGGACGAGCAGATCAACGTGCTCAAGGGCAGCCTGCTGCTGTCCAAGATCCTCTACAAGCAGAAGCAGACCCTGCCGCACCTGAAGGTCGACCGCGACCTGGCCGACCAGATCGCCGACACCCGCCTGTACCAGTTCGAGGTCAACCAGCAGCGCGAGCAAATGAGCAGCCCGGTCACCTATGTCGACAAGCTGCTGGCCGCCCAACCGCAGGAAGAGGTGACGCCTCAGCTGCGCAAGGCCCTGCTGGAAGTGGCCATCAACCGTAGCGACCTGCTGGAGCGGTTGAACCGCGAGCTGTCGGCGCTGCTGAACGAATCGATCACCCTGCAGCTCAATCAGAAGCAGTTGCTGGGCACCGCGCAGAGCCTGCGCACTACCCTCGACGAGCAGATGTTCTGGATCCCCAGCAACAAGCCGCTGGACTGGGACTGGCTGAGCTATGTGCCAGAGCGCCTGGCTGACCAGGTCGCCAACCTGCCGTGGGGTTCGGGCCTGAAGGAGCTGGCCGACGGCCTCAGCCAGCGCCCGCTGCTGTTCCTGCCATTGCTGCTGGTGATTGGCGCCCTGTTGTGGCGGCGCAAGTACCTGTACCAACGGCTGGGCAAGGTGCACCAGGACATCGGCCATTTCCGCCGTGACAGCCAATGGCACACGCCCCAGGCAATCCTCATCAATATCCTGCTGGCGATGCCGGTCAGCCTTGGCCTGGCGCTGTGCAGCTACGCCCTGCAGATCGACGCCCGCGGGCAAAACGCCAACCTGGGCGCCGCCCTCTGGCAACTGGCCCAGGCCTGGCTGGTGTTCTACACCGCCTACCGCATCCTCGCCCCGGGTGGCGTGGCCGAAATCCACTTCCGCTGGCACAAGCCTCAGGTCGAGTTCCTGCGCGGCTGGGTGCGCCGCCTGGGCACCGTGGTACTGGCGCTGGTCGGTGTGGTGGCGGTGGCCGAGCACCAACCATCGGCGCTGGCCGACGACGTGCTGGGTATCGGCGTGGTACTCACCTGCTACGCACTGATGGCCTGGCTGCTCAGCCGCCTGCTGCTCAGCAGCCCCGCACACCGCGACACTTCACTGTTCCGCAAGGCAGTGGGCGTGGCCTTTACCGCCCTGCCCATCGCCCTGTTCGTCGCCGTGTGCTTCGGCTACTACTACACCGCGCTGAAACTCACCGACCGGCTGATCTACACCCTGTACCTGCTGCTGTTCTGGCTGGTGATCGAGGCTGCATTCGTGCGTGGCCTGTCGGTCGCGGCACGGCGCCTGGCCTACCAGCGGGCGCTGAGCAAGCGGGCTGCAGCCAAGGAAGGGCTGGATGGCGAAGTCATCACCGAAGAGCCGACGCTGGACATCGAGCAGGTCAACCAGCAGTCGCTGCGCCTGATCCGCCTGGCCCTGCTCGGCGGCTTCATCGCCGGCCTGTACTGGGTGTGGGCAGACCTGATTTCGGTGTTCGCCTACCTCAACAACTTCGTCCTCTATGAATACACCAGCGGCACCGGCGCCGCCGCCAGCATGGTACCGATCAGCCTCGGCGACCTGCTGGGTGCGCTGGTGATCGTCGGCATCACGTTCGCCCTGGCCGGCAACTTGCCAGGCCTGCTGGAGGTACTGGTGCTGTCACGCCTGAACCTGGCCCAGGGCAGCGCTTACGCCACCACCACGCTGTTGTCCTATACCATCGTCGGCGTCGGTATCGTCAGCACCCTGTCCACCCTGGGGGTGAGCTGGGACAAGCTGCAATGGCTGGTGGCTGCACTGTCGGTGGGCCTGGGCTTCGGCATGCAGGAGATTTTTGCCAACTTCATCTCCGGCATCATGATCCTGTTCGAGCGCCCGGTGCGCATTGGCGACACCATCACCATCGGCAACCTGTCCGGCACGGTCAGCAAGATCCGCATCCGCGCCACCACCATCACCGACTTCGACCGCAAGGACATCATCGTCCCCAACAAGACCTTCATCACCGGCCAGCTGATCAACTGGTCGCTGACCGACACGGTCACCCGGGTGACGCTGAAACTGGGCATTGACTACGGCTCCGACCTGGACCTGGTACGCGACCTGCTGCTCAAGGGCGCGCATGAGAACCCACGGGTGCTGAAGGACCCGGAACCGATCGTGTACTTCCTCAACTTCGGCGAAAGCTCGCTGGACCACGAGCTGCGCATGCACGTACGCGACCTGGGCGACCGCAACCCGACGCTGGACGAGATCAACCGCTACATCAGCCGGGAGTTCAAGGCGCACAACATCAAGATCTCGGTACGCCAAGTCGAGGTGTTCCTGATGGACCCCAACGGCGGCAAACAGCAGTTGATTCCGATGGAGCAGCCCAAACCGGATGGCACTGCACCGGCCTGAGTGGGCTCGAATGCTTTATTCTGTGCTGAATCTCAGGAGCAGCCCGTGAAAGCCCTCGACCAACTCACTTTCGACAACCGCTTCGCCCGCCTGGGCGATGCGTTCTCCACCCAGGTCCTGCCCGAACCCATCGCAGACCCGCGCCTGGTCGTCGCGAGCGAGTCGGCCATGGCCCTGCTCGACCTCGACCCCGCCCAGGCCGACCTGCCGGTGTTCGCCGAGCTGTTCAGCGGCCACAAACTGTGGGAAGAAGCCGACCCACGGGCGATGGTGTACTCCGGCCACCAGTTCGGCTCCTACAACCCACGCCTGGGCGATGGCCGTGGCCTGCTGCTGGCCGAAGTGCTCAACGACAAAGGCGAACACTGGGACCTGCACCTGAAGGGGGCCGGCCAGACCCCGTATTCGCGCATGGGCGACGGCCGTGCTGTGCTGCGCTCGTCGATCCGCGAGTTCCTCGCCTCCGAAGCCCTGCACGCCCTCGGCATCGCCACCAGCCGTGCGCTGTGCGTAGTCGGCTCCAGCACCCCGGTATGGCGCGAAACCCGCGAAAGCGCTGCCATGCTTACCCGCCTGGCGCAGAGCCATGTGCGCTTCGGCCATTTCGAATACTTCTACTACACCAAACAGCCCGAGCAGCAGCGCGTGCTGATCGACCATGTACTGCAGCAGCATTACCCTGAATGCCAGGATGCCGAGCAACCGTACCTGGCCATGTTCCGCACCATCGTCGAGCGCAATGCCGAACTGATCGCCCGCTGGCAGGCCTATGGTTTCTGCCACGGGGTGATGAACACCGACAACATGTCGATCCTGGGCATCACCTTCGACTTCGGCCCCTACGCCTTCCTCGACGACTTCGACGCCAACTTCATCTGCAACCACTCTGACGACCGCGGCCGCTACAGCTACGCCAATCAGGTGCCCATCGCCCACTGGAACCTCAGCGCGCTGGCCCAGGCCCTGACCACGGTGATCGAGGTGGAGCCCCTGAAAGAAGCGCTGGGCCTGTTCCTGCCGCTGTACCAGGCCCACTACCTGGACCTCATGCGTCGCCGCCTGGGCCTGACCACTGCCGAGGATGACGACATGGCGCTGGTCGAGCGCCTGCTGCAATGCATGCAGCGGGGTGGCGTGGACTACAGCCTGTTCTTCCGCAAACTGGGCGAGCAGCCGGTAGCCGAGGCGCTGAACGTAGTGCGTGATGATTTCATCGACCTGGCCGCTTTCGATGCATGGGGCGCAGATTACCTGGCCCGCTGTGAACGCGAGCCGGTTAATGCCCAAGGCCGCCGTGAGCGGATGCATGCGGTGAACCCGCTGTATGTGCTGCGCAATTACCTGGCGCAGAAAGCCATCGAAGCGGCTGAAGCGGGGGATTACAGTGAAGTGCGGCGGTTGCATCAGGTGCTGAGCAGGCCGTTCGAGGAACAGTCTGGAATGCAGGCCTACGCCGAACGCCCGCCTGAGTGGGGCAAGCACCTGGAAATCAGCTGCTCGTCATGAACCCTGGGGCCGCTGCGCGGCCCTTTCGCGACACAAGGCCGCTCCTACAAAAAGCACGCATTCCCCTGTAGGAGCGGCCTTGTGTCGCGATGGGCTGCACAGCAGCCCCAAAAAAACCAAGGAGATGAAATGTCCGACCCACTGGTAATCCCCTGCCCCCACTGCAATGGCCTCAACCGCCTGCCCGCCGAGCGTCTGAGCGATGCCCCGAAATGCGGCCGCTGCAAACAAGACGTGCTGCTGAGCACCCCTTTCGAGCTCACCGAAGCCAGCTACGCCAGCCAGATCAAAGGCGACTTGCCCCTGCTGGTCGACATCTGGGCCGACTGGTGCGGCCCATGCAAGTCCTTCGCCCCCACCTTCGAACAAGCCGCCCGCCAACTGGCCGGTCGCTGCCGCCTGGCCAAACTCGACAGCGAAGCCAACCGCAACCTCGCCGGGCAACTGGGCATCCGCTCGATCCCCAGCTTGCTGCTGTTCAAGAACGGCCGCGAAATCAGCCGCCAGGCCGGGGCATTCCCACTTCAGTCGTTGCTGGAGTGGGTGCGCAGCCAGGGGGTTTAAGCGTTCTCTTCGAGCAACGAATGCAACTCGACAAACTGCTGCGTCAGCTTGTGCTTTGGCTCCAGGTGAATCAGCGGCAGGCTGGCATGGTGCGATTCACGCATCTTCACCGAGCTGCCCAGGTACACCGGTAGCACCGGCAGGCCTTCGGCCAGCAGTTCGTCGAGCATCTGCTGCGGCAGGCTGGCGCGGGACTGGAACTGGTTGACCACGATGCCTTCGACCAGCAGGTCTTCGTTGTGGTCATCCTTGAGGTCTTCGATCTCGGCCAACAGGCCGTACAGCGCCTGGCGTGAGAAACTGTCGCAGTCGAAGGGAATCAAGACACGATCAGCGGCGATCAGTGCAGAAACCGCGTAAAAATTCAGCGCTGGCGGGGTGTCGATGTAGATCCGGTCATAATCCTCATCCAGCTCGTCCAGCAGCTTTCGCAGCTTGTTGATCTTGTGCTTGGCCTCAAGCTTGGGCTGCAAGTCAGCCAGCTCGGCCGTGGCGGTAACCACATGCAGGTTGTCGAACGGGGTTTCGTAGATATCGACCTTGTTCTTCTTGCTGAACGGCCCGCTGGACAGGCTTTGTTTGAAGAAGTCGGCAATCCCCATGGGGATGTCCTCGCCGGTAAGGCCGGTGAGGTACTGGGTCGAGTTGGCCTGGGCATCCAGGTCGATCAACAGGGTCCGATAGCCTTCATTGGCACTGACCGCCGCCAGGTTGCAGGCAATGCTCGACTTGCCCACGCCACCTTTCTGATTGAACACCACGCGCCGCATGATTGACCTCCGTGTTTCAACGAATGCCCGAGTATGTGGCGGCACTGCGGCAATGGCCAGTGCCATTTGACCGGCATCAGCCCTGGCCGACCACCTGCCCGGTCAACAGCTCGGCAAATGCCTTGGCCATCACCGAATGACCGCGCTCGCGCTGCACCAGCCATACCGCCGACATCGCCCCCTCATCCAGCAGTGTGCGATACACCACCCCGTCAATGCGCATGCGCTGGAACGACGCCGGCAACACCGACACCCCGAGCCCTGCCGACACCAGGCCGATGATGGTCATCGCCTCCCCCGCCTCCTGGGCAAAGTGCGGGCTGAAACCCGCCTGTCGTGCCAGGCTCAGCAACTGCGCATGCAGGCCGCTGCCGTAACTGCGCGGGAAGAACACGAACGGCTCATGGGCCAACGCCGCCATGTACACACCCTGCTCAGAGCCCTCCGCCAGCGGATGCGAAGCGTTGATTACCGCCACCAGGGGCTCGCGGAACAACTCTGTGGCCACCAAACCTTCCGGCAACGGCATCGGCCGCATCAACCCGACTTCAATGGACTCATCGAACACCCCTTCGGCGACATCACGGCTGCTCATTTCCTTGAGGTTCAGGTGCACCGCCGGGAAACGCTGGCGAAAGGCATGGATGGCCTTGGGGATCTTCGAGGTGAAAGGTGCCGACGAGGTAAAGCCGATCTTCATCTCGCCCAGCTCTCCCAACTGAGCACGCCGGGCCACATCGGCCGCCTTCTCCACCTGCGCCAGCACCTGACGCGCTTCCTCAAGGAATAACCGCCCTGCCTCGCTCAGTTCCACCCGACGGTTGGTACGCTCGAACAGGCGAGCCCCCAGTTCCTGCTCCAGGGCCTGGATCTGTTGGCTCAGCGGCGGCTGCGAAATGCCCAGCTGCTGCGCGGCACGGCCAAAGTGCAGCTCTTCGGCCACGGCGATGAAGTAACGCAGATGGCGCAGTTCCATAGTTGGCTCCAAACAGGTCGCAAAACATCTTAAATAGGTCGAACAATATATTGGATCTAATCATTAGCCAGCTATATGCTTTTTTCATTGCGCCAGAGGTACCCGCCCGTGAAAACTGCTGTAGCCCCCCTTCCCGCCGAGCCAGAACCTGCCCCCCTGAACGAAATGTGGATCGAGAAAGGCACCCCCGCCTTCATGAAGACGGTGCTGGCCCTGTTCAGCGGCGGCTTCGCCACCTTCGCCCTGCTGTACTGCGTGCAGCCGATGATGCCGCTGTTGTCGAAGGAATTTGCCATCAACGCGGCGCAAAGCAGCCTGGTGCTGTCGGTGTCCACCGCCATGCTGGCGTTCGGCCTGTTGATCACCGGCCCTATCTCTGACCGCATCGGACGCAAGCCGGTGATGGTGTTTGCATTGGTCTGCGCCGCCCTCTCCACCTTGGCCAGCGCAGTGATGCCGAGCTGGGAACTGGTACTGGCCACCCGCGCATTGGTCGGCCTGTCGTTGAGTGGCCTGGCGGCAGTGGCAATGACTTATCTCAGCGAAGAGATTCACCCGCAGCACATCGGCCTGGCCATGGGCCTGTACATCGGGGGCAACGCGATTGGCGGCATGAGTGGGCGGCTCATCACGGGCGTATTGATCGACTTCGTCAGCTGGCACACGGCGATGCTGACCATCGGCGGCCTGGCGCTGGTGGCCGCGCTGGTGTTCTGGAAGGTATTGCCCGAATCGCGCAACTTCCGCCCACAGTCGATGAACCCGCGCAGCCTGCTGGACGGCTTTGTCATGCACTTCAAGGATGCCGGCCTGCCTTGGTTGTTCCTTGAAGCCTTCCTGCTGATGGGGGCCTTCGTCACCCTGTTCAACTACATCGGCTACCGCCTGCTGGCTGAGCCCTACCACATGAACCAGGCACTGGTCGGCCTGCTGTCGGTGGTGTACCTGTCTGGCATCTACAGCTCGGCGCAGGTCGGCGCACTGGCGGACAAGCTGGGCCGGCGCAAGGTGTTCTGGGCCAGTATCGTGGTGATGGCAGGTGGCTTGCTGATGACCCTGGCCAGCCCGCTGGCGATGGTGATCGTCGGCATGCTGGTGTTCACCTTCGGCTTCTTTGGTGCGCACTCGGTGGCCAGCAGCTGGATCGGGCGCCGGGCGCTGAAGGCCAAGGGGCAGGCGTCGTCGCTGTACCTCTTCAGCTATTACGCAGGCTCGAGCGTGGCCGGTACAGCGGGCGGGATGTTCTGGCACCAGTGGGGCTGGAATGGCATCGGGCTGTTCATTGGCAGCTTGCTGACGGTGGCGTTGCTGGTGGCCTTGCACTTGAGCAAGCTGCCTCCCAAGGGATAGGCGCCCGTGCTCAGGCTTTGGGCAGTGCCATCACCAAGCGCGCCTGAAGCAGCTCGCCCTCGGCTTGCAACTGGATGTTCAGCGCTTCGCCACCGTCATGCTCCAGTACGTGCAGCCAGGCCAGCACTGCGGCGACGGGCCCCTCCAGGCCGACATCCACTTGCCCTGCCTTGGCTTCCAGGCTGACGATGTGGACCCCTGCCGCCTTGGCACGCTCATTCAGCCCAGCCGGTGTCAGCAACTCGACGGCGCCTGGCGACCGGCGCGGCCCCTGTACTATTCGTTGTAATGTGGCCGCCAGCTCATGCTCACGCGCCAGCGCGTGTTCCGCTTGCTGCATGCGAGCCTGCCCGGGCAACCAGAGAAGCTGGCAGATCACGATCGACAGCAGGCCCCAAAACGCTGCACTCAACAGCGCACGCCGGCCTGCTGGTATCTCTTTCCACTGGCGAACCCATGCATGCTCGTTGAGATTTTTCATTCTGCCCCCTGCCAGGCGAGGGTTGCCCGCACGCCCTGGGCAGTCTGTCGCCCCTGTTCCATCCGCATGCCGGCAACACGCTCCCCTAGCCGTTCGAGATCGTCAAAGCCTTGAGCGATGACATCAACACGCCAGCCCTGCCCGGCTGTCGTTTCCGCTCGTTCAATCACCAGATTACCGCTGCTGACCAGCTGCTCGGAGAACTGGGCAAGCTGCTCCACAGCAGTCGACTGCCTGGGCATGTGTTCCAGCAACCGGATTTGCGTGGCCAAATCGCCTCCGGCCAGCGGTTCAGGCGCCCAGCGTTGCAGCACCCGAACATTGTCGGTGTGCTGCAGTGATACCTGACGCATCAACCACTCGGTTCGCCAGTATTCAGCCAGGCAAACCATCAGCAATGCCAGCACCACACTACCTGCCATCGCTTGCCATGCCGGCGCACTGCGCCGTCGGCGCAAGGTGCCCTGGCGCAGGTCCACGGCGCCAGTTTTACCCTGCACCAGCAGTTCCACAGCACTGTCGACCTCCTGATCGCAGCAGTGCGCACCCATTGCCCCTGCCTCGGCCATCCAGGGTATCGACGCATGGCTCTGCTTCAGTACCTGAGCAGCCTGGGCACTGACCGCAAGGCGCGCACCTTCGGTGCCTCCCAGCAACCAGCGCCCCTCGAACCACAGGGCACACGCCTGTGCGGCACTCAGCAGGTCGGCATCGACGTGCACCGCGACCGGGTCGATACCCTGCTCAAGCAGCAGCGACATCAGCGGGCGCAGGCGCTCCAGCGCTATCACCAGCACCTTTCGCCGCCCCTCATCATCCTCTGGCCCGAACGCCAGGTGCGAGGCCTCCAAAGGTGCTGCCAACTGCTCTTCGGCCGCATAGCCCAACGCCTCCCGGCCGGGGCGCCTGCCCGGCACTGGCCCAACCCTGCAGTACCCTGCCAGCTCCATCGGCAGGACGAGCACCACGCCAGCATCGGCCAGTGTTGGCGGCAGATCGCCCAACGTTGACCGGTCAAGCTGCCCCTGCGCTGTGCGCACAAGCACCGGCCATGTCCCGTCGGCTGCGGCCATACCCTCCGCCAGTAGAAACAGGTAAACATCACTCATCTGGCATTTGCTCCGGCTGTGCAGAAAAAACACGACGCAACACACGCACCTGATGCGTGTTCAGGTCGATCTCAAGGTCGCTGTACAGGTACCCAACATTGCCTGCCAGCGCTGCGCGCACCTCCAAGCGGTACCAGCGGCTGGTCACCGAAAGTCCATGGCTGTCGATACCAAGACCGACCAGACGCGGTTGCGCCAGAAACTGCTGAACGCTGGCAAAACCCTCTTCGGGCCGTTCGCCTATCAAACGCCGGGCCGTGGATGCTTCCACGCCTTCAAGGCCTTCGAGCACCTGCGCCAGGGCGGTATTGACGTTGAGCCCCGCATTCACAGGCAACGCCACGACCCATGGCCGCAGGCGTGTCATCACGTCATCATCAACCCCTGGCAGGGTGCGCAACTGGCTAGGGTCGAGCATGCGTTGGCCTGCCAGTGAATCCAGCACTGGCGCCTCGATCTGCAGCGCACGGCATAACCGCTGCCAACGCTCTAGCAGCACAGGGTCGAGATTTTTCCGTGCGGTCAGCGCAGCGATGTTGAAGCGCCCGGAAAGGTCTTCCAGACGCAGGCGAACCTGCCCCTGCTCAAGGTCCAGCATCCGGGCTTTCGCCCAGGGCTGACCACCATGGGTCACTTGCAGCAGGGTTGCAGCCTGTTGTTTCAGTTGCACCGAGGCCTGGCGTTCCCCCGCATGCGTCAACTGCAGCAGGCGCGAGGCATCGATTTGCTGCCTGACGCTACCCAGCATGCCTTGATGGCTACGCAACATGCTGGCAACCAGCACGGTCAGCAGCGCCATGACCAACAGCACGGTGATTAGCGCCACGCCCCGCTGCCGAGTGTTCTTCACAGGCTTGCCCCCGCCATTGGCAGCACGCGACGTATGCCCTGGAAACGCCGGGTCGAAAGCGTGATTTCGAGCGCCTGTGGCGGCTGCGCAGCCGTCCAGCTGGAAACCCAGCCACCCTCTGCGCCATACATACGCCAGCGCAATTCCACAATACCGTCGAGCACGCGCTGCGGGCGTACCTGCCCGTGCTCCAGAGTACGCCGCTGGCGCCACAGCACACCGTCTTCCAGCCAGTATTCGACAACCCTCAGATCGCTGCGCGGCAAGGGCTGCCGATCACGCTCGGCACCCAACAACCAGCTCACCCGATGCGGCGTCAACAGGACGCCGTGGCTCGTGCCGTTCTTGCCGCTCGCGGGCCAGTACCCTTGCAGTGCATCCCGCTGCATCACACTCATTGCCCGCCCCAAGGCACGCAGTTCGTCGGCGTGGGCCTGGCGCGCTGCATCGGCCCGGGTGAATGCAGCCAGCAACTGGCTGGTGCCTGCCGCCAACAAGGCGAAGATGGCGACGGCCAGCAACAACTCCAGCAGGGTAAAGCCGCGTTGGGTACAGGCTGGCTCACGGCGCACCATCGACAACCTCCAGCCAGCCCACCGTGTGATGAAGTGGCTGCCGATCCGGCGCCAAACCGACACTCACGTTCACTTCGACGAGGGGCGCATCAGCCAGAGGATGCCTCGCCTCGACCAACCACCAGCCCCGCTCATCGAACCGGACCTCCAGGGTACGCCGCTGTGCAGCCGCAGGCGCGTGCAGACGCAGTTCAGCAAGGTGGTTATCGGCAATCCAGCTGGCGAACAGCCGGTCACGCAGGCCCTGCGACTGCTCCAGCACATGCTGGCTGGCGGTGGTCACAGCAGCAGCCAGCACGGCAAAAACAGACAGCGCCACCAGCACTTCCAGCAACGTAAACCCACGTTCAACGTTCGAGCCAGGGGTCATTGAGGCCATCGCTTGATACCTGGGCCAGGCTGACGCCAGCCTCATGGAATGACAACGAAAACGGGATGTGCTCGTCGCTACGGGAAAACACCAGTTGCGCAGTGCCTTCCGGCTTGCCGGGCATCACTGCCAGCCCGTCGATTTCGAGATGCAGGTCCAGCCCGGTGTCCCGGCGCTGCCCCTGCGCTGCCACGCTGTGCCCTTCACCCTTCACTAGCTGATAGCCGCGGGGGTCGACGTGCACAGCCAAATCCCGCCCCTCCAGGACCGCCTGCTGCCTGGCGTACTGGACCAGTTGCAGAAACAGGGCGGCTTCCTGCCGTGCCAACCGTTGGGGCCCCTGCCCCACCTGTAGCCCGGCCATGGCCAGGACAACGCCCACCAGCAGCAGCACCAGCATGATTTCAAGCAGGGTGAAGCCCCTCGACCGGTTCTGCCTCATTCGGCCCAGTTACCGATATCGGCATCCGCGTCTTCACCGCCGGGCTGGCCGTCGGCCCCCAAAGAGAACAAGTCGTACCCCTGGTCTGATCGCGTACCTGGGTTGGCGTACTGATAAGGTGCCCCCCACGGGTCCATCGCCTGACGCTTGAGGTAACCCTGGGCGCTCCACTGCCGGGGCAGTGGCGCCAGGGTTGGACGCCGGACGAGCGCCTCCAGGCCTTGAGCCGTGGTGGGGTAGCGCCCATTGTCCAGGCGGTAGATTTCCAGCGCTGTGGCAATGGACTGGATATCGGTACGCGCTGCGGTGAGCTTGGCATGGTCCGGACGGCTCATCACATTGGGTAGCACCAAGGCACCGAGTACCCCCAGGATGATCACCACCACCATGATTTCAATCAGCGTGAAACCGCGTTGCGCGCGGCGTGCAAAGCCATAGGACATATCAGTTGACCAGTTGGTTGAGGTTGAGAATGGGCAGCAGGATGGCCAGCACGATGAACAGCACGATGCCGCCCATCACCAAAAGCATCAGGGGTTCACACAGGCTCACCAGAAGGGTTATACGACCTGCCAGTTGCCTGGCCTGAAGATCGGCGCCACGTTCCAGCATGCCGTCCAGCTCCCCGGCACGCTCGCCACTGGCGATCATGTGCAGCATCAGGTCAGGCATGGTCTGGCTACGTGCCAGGCTATGGGCCAGCGTTGCGCCTTCGCCCACTTCACGCACAGCGGCTTGCAAGCGATCGCGTAGCACCAGATTGCCCACCACGCCGGCTGCGATGTTCATGGCATCGACCAGCACGACGCCGCTGCGCCCCAGAATTGCCAGGGTGCTGATGAAACGCGCGGCTTCACTGGCCAGCACAAAACCGGCGTAACCGGGTATGCGCAGGACCATGGCATGCCATTGCCTTCGTCTGGCGGGTTTGCGCAACAGCAAGACGACCGCTGTAGCGCCTGCCAGCATCACCAGCAAGGCCAACAGCCCAAAGCGGCCGAAGGCATCGCTGAGTGCGATCAGCACCTGCGTTGCCAGTGGCAACTGCGCCTGGTCGCGGGCAAAGGCCTGCACCACGTCCGGCACCACATAGCCAAGCAGAAACCCCACCACCAGCAGTGCCACGACCGTCAGGATCAAGGGGTAAAGCATCGCCAACTGCACCTTCTGGCGCAGTGCCCGCTGATCCTCGCCATGCTCAGCCAGCCGCTCCAGTACGCCGGCCAGGTGCCCTGAACGCTCTGCCGCCTCGACCGTGGCGCGGTAGACCAACGGGAATGCCGAGGGGTAATGTGCCAACGCATCGGCAAAGGTATTACCTTCGGCGACCCGCTCAGCCACACCAAGCAACACCTGCCTGACCAGACGCTGGCCGCTCTGCGCAGCCACCGCCTGCAATGCTTCAGTCAACGGGATGCCGGCCTGCAACAGTGTTGCCAGCTGTCGTGTCAGCAGGCAACGCTGCACGAGCGAGAGGCGGTTGCGTGCAGTCAGCGCGGCAAAGGGCGACGGCTGTACCTCTTCGATCACCAATACCGACCAGCCCTGCTCGCGCAACTGCTGTCGGGCCTGGCGTGCACTGGCTGCCTCTAGCGTGCCGCGCTGACGCGTGCCATCGATGCGCTGAGCCTGATACCGGAAAACCGCCATGCTCAGTCCTGGCCTGTGACGCGCAGCAGTTCCTCGACACTGGTCTGTCCTTGGCAGACTCGCTCGATACCGTGCTGAAACAAGCTGGTCGAGTGCGGGCACAGCAATGCCCGCATCTGTGCCAAGGATGCGCGGCCGTGAATAGCCTGTGCCAGCTGCGGGGTGATCACGACCATTTCGTGCAAAGCCACACGCCCGCTGTAGCCCAACTGGCACAGCTCACAACCAACAGCCTGATACAGCTGCCGCGGTAAGTCATCGGGATTGCCCAGGGCAGCGGCCATGGCGTCATCCACCTCGCACGCGACCTTACAATGCGGGCACAACACGCGCACCAGGCGTTGAGCCATGACACCGGCGAGCGATGATGCAAGCAGGCAGGTATCCACCCCCATGTCCGCCAACCGCATGATGGCACCCAGTGCGCTGTTGGTATGCAGGGTCGACAGCACCAGATGGCCCGTCAGCGATGCCTGCACGGCAATTTCGGCCGTTTCCCTGTCACGGATCTCACCCACCATCACGACATCCGGGTCCTGCCGCAGGATCGCCCGCAGCCCGCGTGCAAAGGTCATCTCAACCTTGCTGTTGACCTGCGTCTGGCCGATGCCCGGCAAGTGATATTCAACCGGGTCCTCGACGGTGAGAATGTTGCGCGACTCACGGTTCAGTACCGACAACGCCGTATACAACGTAGTGGTCTTGCCAGAGCCGGTGGGGCCGGTCACCAGGAAAATGCCATGGGGTTTGTCCAGCAATGCCAGGAACGCCTTCTGCACAGAGGGCTGCATCTGCATGTGTTGTATGTCCAGGCGTACCGCCTGCTTATCCAGCAAGCGCATCACCACCCGCTCCCCATGGGCTGCAGGCAAGGTGGACACACGCACATCCACCTCATGGCCTGCCAGCCGCAAGCTGATGCGGCCATCCTGTGGCACACGTTTCTCGGCAATGTCCAGGCGCGCCATGACCTTGATGCGCGATACCAGCAATGCCGAGAGCGCCCTGGGCGGCGTGAGCACTTCGCGCATGACACCATCGATGCGCATGCGAACACGCAACTGCTGCTCGAAGGTTTCCAAGTGGATATCGGAAGCGCGTGACCTGACCGCTTCGCTGAGCAACGCATTGAGCAACCGGATGATCGGCGCATCGTCCTGTTGATCGAGCAGGTCACTGGCCTGCGGCAAGCCCTCAGCCATGCGTGACAGGTCGATGTGGTCATCCAGCTCCTGGATAACCGACTGTGCCGCATCCTGGGCGCCGCCATAGCAACCGGCCAGGTGGATGGCAAACGCGTCATCGTCCACCACCCGCAGCGGAACATGCTGCCCGACCACGCGCAACGCTTCGGAAAGCGACTCCAGCGAGGCGCCGTTGCGCATCAGCAACGTGTGGCGGTCAAGCAAAATGCCAAAGCGCCGGGCAAAGCCGAATGGAATCAGATCGCTCACCGGCCAGGTTCCTCGCCCATCGGTGCAGGGCGCGCCTCGAACATTTGGCGGGGGTCTTTCGGTACTCGTGCCGGGTCGGACGCCTGTACGTCGCCATAGGCGCGGCGGCCGGAGTCGATCAGGTCTTCCTGGGTACGCAAGACGGTAGGCCTCAGGAACACCATCAGGTTGGTCTTTTCCTGAGTGTCCCTGGTCCAGCGGAACAAGCCACCAAGCAGCGGGATGCGGCTTAGCAACGGCACTGCGCGCTGCTCTGTCCGCACGCTGTCCTTGATCAGGCCGCCGATCACGATGATCTCGCCGTCCGCAGCCAGGATGGTGCTCTTGAGCGTCCGCTTGCTGGTGATCAGGTCACCTTCGACCGTGCCAGGTGCCAGTTCGGAGCTTTCCTGTTCGACTTCCAGGCGCAAACTCCTGCCCTCATTGATGTGCGGGCGCACCTTCAGGCTAATACCGATGTCCTTGCGTTCCACGGTCGTGAACGGGTTGTCGGCGCCACTCCCTGATGTGGTGTACGAGCCGGTCTTGAAGGGCACGTTCTGCCCCACCAGGATCTGCGCCTCCTGGTTGTCTAGCGTGAGCAGGCTGGGGGTGGACAGCAAATTGCTGCGGGTATTGCTGGCCAACGCGGAAACCAGCAGGCCGAAACGGTCAGAACCCAATGCCAGTGCCGCACCGCTCGGCAGTGCCTTGTCTGCGCCCAGCAGGTCAGCCCACGCCACACCGCTGTCGGGGAATGTCACACCGCCCTTGAGGCTGCCTGTATCTATCCCCCACTGCAGCCCCAAGGCTTCATTGATATCCCCGCTGACCTCGACGATGGCAGCGTGTATCAGCACTTGCGCGCGTGGCTGGTCGAGTTGCTCGATGATCTGTACCACATTACCCAACGTCTGGGGCTCACCCAGAAGCACCAGCGCATTCTGGCTGACATCGGCCTTGACCATGGCCCCTGCCGCAAGCGGCTGGCCCAAGGTTTCAGTACCTGCCTTGCCATCCAGCCGTTTGCCCACTTCACTGAGCACCTCGGCCAGTTGCTCGGCATTGCCATGCTGAAGGCGCACCACTCGCCAGTTCTGCGAACTGACAGGCGCGGGCACATCCAGCTCGCGGGCCAGGCGAGCAAGGCGTTGCCGGGACTTTTCCGGGCCGAGTATCAACAGGCGGTTGCTGCGCGAGTCGGACAGCACCCGCACGCCACTGTCCGGGCCGCCCGCCGAAGCCTCTACCACAGGCAACACATCCACGGCCTGTGCGGTACGCAAGGTCACCAGCTCATAGTCATGCCGTTGACCGCTGTCCAGTTGCGCCACCAGGCTTTGCAGGCGCTCCAGGTTTGCAGCCGAATCGGTAACGACCAAGGCATTGGCCGAACTGGACGGGCCAATGTAACCATTGCTGGACACCAACGGCCTCAGCAAGCCCGCCAGGTCAGCCGCAGTGCTTCCAGACAAGCTGAACACGCGCGTGGTGAATGCGGCAGGAATGGCATCGACCTGCTGGTTGGCCCAGGCTTTTGCCTCACTCGCCGGCAGCACCAGCAAGCGATCACCATCGTTCACTGCGGCGAACCCTTGTGCATTCAGCACCGAGTAGAACAGCCGGCGCACGCCCTCACGATCGTGCGCTTCATTGGACAAGACTGTAATACGGCCCTGCACGCGCGGATCAAGCACAATTGTCTGGTCAAGAATGGCCCCGACTTCGCGCACCACATCGCGTACATCGGCATCGCTCATCGCCAGCTGCCAGGTCGGCGCATCAGCCAGGGCCAGCGGGCAGGTCAAAGTCAGACAGGCCCCGAACGAGGCCACCCGTAGAAAGCGTTGAAATGTCATTGCACCTCCCGCAGCAGGCGGGGTAAATCGGCAGAGGCAGGACCACGCGTAGGGGTACTGCCCGATTGAACGAAGACGCTGGCGCGGCTGCCGGACAACGCCAGCGTTTGCTCGCGCTCACCGTTCCAAAGGGTGATGGAACGCACATCGATCCGACGCAACACGCTGCCGCCCGGCATACGGTCGCCAACCCGGTACAGGCTTTCACCCTCGCGGCTTGCAACCAGCGCATGGGCCTGGCCCAGGCTTGATACGAAACACGCCTTGAGAACCAGTTCGGCCTGGCTGGCAGCCTGGCCGACTGGCTCGCTATACCCAAATGCCAGTGCCAGGGTTGCTGTGGGTAATGGCTTCTGGGCAGTTGATGCGGGCGCGACCTGCTCCTGCCCGATGCGCTCTGCCACGGGCCGGGTCGTTTCTCGCACGACCAGAAAAGCAATCGCCAACAGGGGAGCTGCCACCCAGGACAGAGTCGAAAACGGCTTCATTGGCTCAGGGCAACATCCGGCGAAGCACCTGCCGCCCAGAACACTCGTGCAGAATGACGGCCCCGACATGCAGCGCCACAACCATGGTCAGCACCACGTTGGCTGCAACATGCAGCTTCAGCCAGGCACTGAGCCATGACGGGTCGCTGATCAACGGCGAGATGGCAAACCATCCAAACACGTCGATTGCGCGGTCCATCATCAGTACACCAGATAACAGCACCAGCGCGGTCAGCCAGTACATACCCTCGTGTACAGCATGGGCAGCCCGGCGCGCCCGAGGGTTCTCATTCAGCGCACCCGGCCTGGCCTTGACCAATCGCACCAGCCAGCGCAGCAAGAAAACCGGGATGAACAGCGTGGTCAGCCCGACATTCACGAAACCGACCAGATGGGCAGTGGCGGGTTCGACATCAAAGCCGGAAACATAAAAGCCACTGACCAGCGCCCAGCCGATCACCAAGGCAGAGACCCAGTGCAACAGGATCTGCTGCCAGCAATATTTGTGTACTTGCATCGAAAATACCGTGTTGTGCCCTGGCCGCTACTCCGGCTGCCAGGGCACATTCCTTCAGCGTTTGATCCAGGCGTCCTGCCAGTGGCTGCCTACGCCCGGCTCATATTGGGTGGCACTTGCCGAATAGCTCTTGCACCAGCCCTCGAACGGGAACGGCTTGCACTCGAACACTTCACCCGTCTTCGGTTGCAGTACACGTGTACCGGCCTTGTAGCTTGCAATCGATTGAGGGAATTCAAAGTCGTGGCCTTCGCCACCTGCAGCCTTCAGCTGAACCGTGCGCTCTTCCTGCAGCAGGATGCGCCCGGCCTTGTTCACGCCGACCACCTTGAGCAGGTGCTCGCCTTCGACACTGCTCGCTTGCAGCGTCATCGGACGGGTAGTGGCGTCCACGTCCTGACGAGTGAAGCCGACTTGCTGGTTGGCACTGTCGAACAGCCGCGCGCTGACCTGCAGCTTACGGTTGGTCATTACCGTGAAGTCCAGGTTCGCCTTACCGTCTTCCAGCAAGTACTCAGGTTTGAGGTCATGCAGGTGCAGGTAGCTGTCATCGACAGGTACGCCTTCGAAATCCAGCTGATAGCTGCTGATGCCCGTCTCGGGTTTGGCGAAGATGCTGTTGGCACCCTGGACCGGCTTGATGTTGCCCTCGCTATCAAGGTGGCCCGCTTGTACCAAGGACTGGGTTTCATTGATGCGCTTTGCAAGCTTGTAGGACCAGTTTGCTGCAAGGCCTTCCTCAGCGCTGTCAATAACGATACCTACGCTGAATTGAGCGCTTTCCGAGCCGGCCACGAACGCGCGAGCCCTGACCTTGTCGCCAACCTGCAGGTCACGATGTGGGTTGATGCTGCCCACTTGCGGCCACTCAGGGGCGGGGCCACCTTCAGACTGAATATCCACGTCCATGACGTTGTAGAACGCTGCAGCAGTGTCATCGACTGTCCAGGCACCCAGGATGATGTGCTGCCCGGTCTTGTCAGCAGGCAACGTGCACTGATGCTTTACAAGGGCTGGTCCATGTGTGGGTTGCCCCTCACCACGAGCCGGCTTCCCATGCCCATCAACGGTACAGAAAGGCGTCGACTCGAACGCATCGCGCCCCAGGGGTGCATTCGGGTTCCACCCCGCTTTGGTGATGAAGTACTCCCAACCCGTCGTCTTGTGCCCTTCGGTGTAATACCAGTCGAAGGCGACGTCGCGCTGCTTGATGGGCGTCAGCGACCAGCGGTTGGCAGACTGCTCATCCAGCGCTGCGAAGTCGGACCGCACGCCACCACTGGCGAGTTTGCCATCAGCCGGGCCGCGGGCCGGGAAGCCTTTTTCGGCCTCCCCGACTGCTTGCGGCTCGTACATGGCCTGGCCACACTCGGTGTTCATCCCAAGTCGGCACGCATACGCCCTGGAAGGCGGTTCACTGGCGTAACCGTGTGCGCTGGCCATTTGGGCATGCATGCCCACCCCGGCAATCGCCAGCCATGCGCTGCTGGCAACAACCCTTCGTAGGTGCTTTCGTGTACTCATGACGCACTCCAAACTGCTGAGTTTGCGTCGGGGGCTCCCGACAGGAGTGCGTCATTCTAAAAATGCGAAAGGCTGCGAAACATAGGAAAATTCCTGCCGATCAGCAGGCATCTTCAAGGATCAGTTGATGATCTCGACAATATCCACGTCAACCTCACGGCTCATCAGGTGCTTTTCCACCTCACCGGTCAACTTGACCTTGGTCTTGTCGTTGAACGGCGTGGGCGGCAGGTCTTCGTCATCGATCTCGACGGTGATGGTGCCGGTGTTGTCCCTGAATTCGTACTTGTCGTCGTTGTTGATCTTCTTGGTCACAAACCCTTGCAGCACAACCGGAGTGTCATCGGCAGCGTCGTTGGCAGCGGCAACAGTAGTGACCGACTGAGCGCCGGGGCCGGTATAGGTCGCAGCCAGTGCGGCGGTGCTGAACAGAGGGGCGAGGATCAGGGCAAGGTAACGTGCTTTCATGAGGATCGGGTCCTGTTTGGGTTTCGATGGGACCAGATTAGCGACGATCGCTGAATTAAAACTTAATGCAACAAAAAGCCCGGCACACGGCCGGGCTTGGGTTTTCAGCCTTCAGATCACTGATGATACTGCGCCGACAACTCATGCACGGCGTTGATGAACACACCCGCGTGCTCCGGGTCGACTTCCGGCGTAATGCCGTGGCCCAGGTTGAACACATGGCCCGTGCCGTGGCCGTAACTGGCCAGGATTCGCGCCACTTCCTGGCGGATGGCTTCCGGTTTGGCGTACAACACGGTCGGGTCCATGTTGCCTTGCAGGGCCGCCTTGTCACCCACGCGGCGGCGGGCGTCGCCGATCTCGCAGGTCCAGTCCAGGCCCAGCGCATCGGCGCCGGCTTCAGCGATGCTTTCCAGCCACAGGCCACCGTTCTTGGTGAACAGGATCACCGGCACCTTGCGCCCTTCGTGCTCGCGGATCAGCCCGCTGACGATCTTGCGCATGTAGGCCAGGGAGAATTCCTGGTAGGCCGCCGCCGACAGGTTGCCGCCCCAGGTGTCGAAAATCTGTACGGCCTGGGCACCGGCCAGAATCTGGCCATTCAGGTAGCTGGTCACCGACTGAGCCAGCTTGTCCAACAGCAGGTGCAGGGCTTGCGGGTTGTCGTAGGCCATGGCCTTGGTCTTGCGGAAGTCTTTCGACGAGCCGCCTTCAACCATGTAGGTGGCCAGGGTCCACGGGCTGCCGGAGAAGCCGATCAGCGGCACACGGCCATTGAGTTCGCGGCGAATGGTGCTGACCGCGTCCATCACATAGCCCAGGTCTTTCTGCGGGTCGGGGATTGGCAGCGCTTCGATGTCGGCCGGGGTGCTGATGACCTTCTTGAAACGCGGACCTTCGCCGGTTTCGAAGTACAGGCCCAGGCCCATGGCGTCGGGGATGGTGAGGATGTCCGAGAACAGGATCGCCGCGTCCAGCGGGTAGCGGTCCAGCGGCTGCAGGGTGACCTCGCAGGCGAACTGCGGGTTCATGCACAGGCTCATGAAGTCACCGGCCTTGGCGCGGCTGGCGCGGTACTCCGGCAGGTAGCGGCCGGCCTGGCGCATCATCCACACCGGGGTGACGTCTACGGGTTGCTTGAGCAGTGCACGCAGGAAACGATCGTTCTTCAGGGCAGTCATGTCGGCATCCGGAAAAATAGTGCGGGCATTTTCTCAGACGCACAAAGAAAAGGCACGGCTCATTGCCGTGCCTTTTCTCTATGGGTATGTCCTGGATCAATAGATTTTGTATACAAAATCTAAATGATTTCAGACTTCGAGGTAGTCCAGGATGCCTTCAGCAGCGGTACGCCCTTCGAAGATCGCCGTCACCACCAGGTCAGAACCGCGCACCATGTCGCCACCGGCAAACACTTTCGGGTTGCTGGTCTGGTGCTTGAACTTGCCTTTCTCCGGTGCAACCACGCGGCCTTGGCTGTCCAGCTGGATACCATGCTGCTCGAACCACGGCGCCGGGCTTGGGCGGAAGCCGAAGGCGATCACCACGGCATCGGCCGGCAGGATCTCTTCAGAACCCGGGATCGGCTCGGGGCTGCGGCGGCCACGGGCATCCGGCTCGCCAAGGCGGGTCTCGACCACTTTCACGCCTTCCACCTTGTCCTCGCCAACGATGGCGATAGGCTGGCGGTTGTAGAGGAACTTCACGCCCTCTTCCTTGGCGTTCTTCACCTCTTTGCGCGAACCCGGCATGTTGGCTTCGTCACGGCGATAGGCGCAGGTCACCGATTTGGCGCCCTGACGGATCGACGTGCGGTTGCAGTCCATCGCGGTGTCACCACCGCCCAGCACCACCACCTTCTTGCCTTGCATGTCGACGAAGTCTTCCGGCGACTTCTCGAAGCCCAGGTTACGGTTGACGTTGGCGATCAGGAAGTCCAGCGCGTCGTGCACGCCTGGCAGGTCCTCGCCCGGGAAGCCACCCTTCATGTAGGTGTACGTACCCATGCCCATGAACACGGCGTCGTACTCGGCGAGCAACTGTTCCATGGTGACGTCCTTGCCCACCTCGGTGTTCAGGCGGAACTCGATGCCCATGCCGGTGAAGACTTCGCGGCGGTTGCTGAGCACGGTTTTTTCCAGCTTGAACTCGGGGATGCCGAAGGTCAGCAGGCCACCGATTTCCGGGTTCTTGTCGAACACCACCGGGGTCACGCCGGCACGCACCAGTACGTCGGCGCAGCCCAGGCCGGCCGGGCCGGCGCCGATGATGGCGACGCGCTTGCCGGTTGGTTTGACCTTGGACATGTCCGGGCGCCAGCCCATGGCGAAGGCGGTGTCGGTGATGTACTTCTCCACCGAACCGATGGTCACCGCGCCAAAGCCGTCGTTCAGGGTGCAAGCACCCTCGCACAGGCGGTCTTGCGGGCACACGCGGCCGCACACTTCCGGCAGGGTGTTGGTCTGGTGCGACAGCTCGGCGGCGGCCAGGATGTTGCCTTCGGAAACCAGCTTCAACCAGTTGGGGATGAAGTTGTGTACCGGGCACTTCCATTCGCAATACGGGTTACCGCAGCCCAGGCAGCGGTGTGCCTGGTCCACGGACTGCTGCGGCTTGAACGGTTCGTAGATTTCCACGAACTCTTTCTTGCGCTGGCGCAGCAGCTTTTTCTTCGGGTCCTTGCGGCCCACTTCGATGAACTGGAAGTCGTTGTTCAGACGTTCAGCCATTTTTCAAAACCTCTTTACAGCAGCTGCAAGCTACACGCTGCAAGCCGCAAGACGATCACTTAAGCCGGGCAAACCTCGTACTGCCTTTACATGCAGCGTGAGGCTTGCCACTTGCAGCTGTTGTTACTGCGGGTTGGCACGGGTGCTGGACAGCAGTTGCTTCAGGTTGGCTGCCTTCGGCTTCACCAGCCAGAAGCGCCGCACGTAGTCGTCCAGGTTCTCCGAGAGCTCACGCCCCCACTCGCTGCCGGTTTCTTCCACATACTCGGCAAGGACACGCGCCAGGTGGCTGCGGTACGCCTCCATCGCTTCACCACTGATGCGCTGGATTTCCACCAGTTCGTGGTTGAGCTTGTCGACGAAGCTATTGTCCATGTCGAGCACGTAGGCGAAGCCGCCAGTCATGCCAGAACCGAAGTTGTAACCGGTCTTGCCCAACACGCAGACAAAGCCGCCGGTCATGTATTCACAGCAGTGATCGCCAGTGCCCTCGACAACAGCGTGGGCGCCGGAGTTACGCACAGCGAAGCGCTCGCCCGCAGTACCCGCAGCAAACAGCTTGCCGCCAGTGGCACCGTACAGGCAGGTGTTGCCGACGATGGCGCTGTGCTGGGTTTCGAACGGGCTGCCGGCTGGCGGCACGATGGTGAGCTTGCCACCGGTCATGCCCTTGCCGACGTAGTCGTTGGCGTCGCCTTCCAGGTGCAGGTTCAGGCCACCGGCGTTCCACACACCGAAGCTCTGGCCCGCAGTCCCCTTGAAGCGGAAGGTAATCGGCGCCGCAGCCATGCCCTGGTTGCCGTGCAGGCGGGCGATTTCGCCCGACACACGCGCACCGATGGAACGGTCGCAGTTGCAGATGTCGAGGTTGAACTCGCCACCGGCCTGGTCACGGATGGCCGGCATGGCCATTTCCACCATTTTCTCGGCCAGCTCGCCCTGGTCGAATGGCGGGTTCTTGTCCACTTCGCAGAACTGCGGCTTGTCAGCCGGGATGTGCGAGCTGCCCAGCAGCGGCGACAGGTCCAGGTACTGCTGGCGCTCGGTGTCGCCTGGCAATACGTCGAGCAGGTCGGTACGGCCGATCAGTTCGCCCAGGCTGCGCACGCCCAGCTTGGCCAGCCACTCACGGGTTTCTTCGGCGACGAAGGTGAAGAAGTTGATCACCATGTCGACGGTGCCGATGTAGTGGTCCTTGCGCAGCTTGTCGTTCTGGGTGGCTACGCCGGTGGCGCAGTTGTTCAGGTGGCAGATGCGCAGGTACTTGCAGCCCAGGGCGATCATTGGCGCGGTACCGAAGCCAAAGCTTTCGGCGCCAAGGATGGCCGCCTTGATCACATCCAGGCCGGTTTTCAGGCCGCCGTCGGTCTGTACCCGCACCTTGCCGCGCAGGTCGTTGCCACGCAGGGTCTGGTGGGTTTCAGCCAGGCCCAGTTCCCACGGGGCGCCGGCGTACTTGATCGAGGTCAGCGGCGAAGCACCGGTACCACCGTCGTAACCCGAGATGGTGATCAGGTCGGCATAGGCCTTGGCCACACCAGCGGCGATGGTGCCCACGCCGGCTTCCGCCACCAGCTTGACCGACACCAGCGCCTGCGGGTTGACCTGCTTGAGGTCGTAGATCAGCTGGGCCAGGTCTTCGATCGAGTAGATGTCGTGGTGCGGCGGTGGCGAAATCAGGGTCACGCCCGGTACCGCATAGCGCAGCTTGGCGATCAGGCCGTTGACCTTGCCGCCCGGCAGCTGGCCGCCCTCACCGGGCTTGGCGCCCTGGGCGACCTTGATCTGCAGCACTTCGGCGTTTACCAGGTATTCCGGGGTCACACCAAAGCGGCCGGTGGCCACCTGCTTGATCTTGGAGCTGCGGATGGTGCCGTAGCGCGACGGGTCTTCACCGCCCTCACCGGAGTTGGAACGCGCGCCCAGGCGGTTCATGGCCTCGGCCAGCGCCTCGTGGGCTTCCGGCGACAGGGCACCCAGCGAGATACCGGCGGAATCGAAACGCTTGAGGATGGCCTCCAGCGGTTCGATCTGCTCCAGCGGCAGCGGCTGGTCGGCCACTTTCACTTTCAGCAGGTCGCGGATCATCGACACCGGGCGGGTGTCGACCAGCGTGGTGTATTCCTTGAACTTGGCGTAATCGCCCTGCTGCACGGCGGCTTGCAGGGTGTTGACCACGTCCGGGTTGTAGGCGTGGTACTCGCCACCGTGAACGAACTTCAGCAGGCCGCCTTGCTGGATCGGCTTGCGCGCGCTCCAGGCTTCGGCCGCCAGCAGCTTCTGGTCGCTTTCCAGGTCTTCGAAGCGCGCCCCCTTGATACGGCTGGACACGCCCTTGAAGCTCAGGCCGACCACTTCCTCGGCCAGGCCGATGGCTTCGAACAGCTGCGCACCACGGTACGAGGCGATGGTGGAGATGCCCATCTTCGACAGGATCTTCAGCAGGCCCTTGGAGATGCCCTTGCGGTAGTACTTGAAGACTTCGTCCAGGTCACCCAGCACTTCGCCGGTGCGGATCAGGTCGGCCAGCACTTCATAAGCCAGGTACGGGTAAACGGCCGAGGCACCGAAGCCCAGCAGCACTGCAAAGTGATGCGGGTCGCGGGCGGTGGCGGTTTCCACCAGGATGTTGCTGTCGCAACGCAGGCCCTGTTCGGTCAAGCGGTGGTGCACTGCACCCACGGCCAGCGAAGCGTGCACCGGCAGTTTGCCCGGGGCGATGTAGCGGTCGCTCAGCACCAGCTGGGTCTTGCCAGCGCGCACGGCTTCTTCAGCCTGGTCAGCGATATTGCGGATGGCCGCTTCCAGGCCGACGCCCTCTTCATAGTTGAGGTCGATCAGCTGGCGGTCGAAACCTTCGCGCTCCAGGCTCATCAGCGAACGCCACTTGGCGGGCGAAATGACCGGCGAGCTGAGGATCACCCGCGAAGCATGCTCCGGGGACTCCTGGAAAATGTTGCGCTCGGCGCCCAGGCAGATTTCCAGCGACATCACGATCGCTTCGCGCAGCGGGTCGATCGGCGGGTTGGTCACCTGGGCGAACTGCTGGCGGAAGAAGTCGTACGGCGAACGCACGTGCTGCGACAGCACGGCCATCGGCGTGTCGTCACCCATCGAGCCGACGGCTTCCTGGCCCTGCTCACCCAGCGGGCGCAGCACCTGATCACGCTCTTCGAAGGTGACCTGGAACATCTTCATGTATTGCTTGAGCTGGTCAGCGTCATAGCTGGCCACGCCCTGGTCGTCGGTCAGCGTCGCCTGGATACGGGTGGCGTGCTGACGCAGCCAGCGCTTGTACGGGTGACGCGACTTCAGGCGGTTGTCGATGGCGTCGGTGTCGAGGATCTGGCCGGTTTCGGTGTCCACGGCGAGGATCTGCCCCGGGCCGACACGGCCTTTGGCCAGTACTTCCTCAGGCTGGTAGCCCCATACGCCGATTTCCGAGGCGATGGTGATGTAGCCGTTGGTGGTGGTCACCCAGCGCGCCGGGCGCAGGCCGTTACGGTCCAACAGGCACACCGCGTGGCGGCCTTCGGTCATGACGATACCGGCCGGGCCGTCCCACGGCTCCATGTGCATGGAGTTGTATTCGTAGAAGGCGCGCAGGTCGGCGTCCATGGTCTCGACGTTCTGCCAGGCTGGCGGTACCAGCATGCGCACACCACGGAACAGGTCGATGCCACCGGTCACCATCAGTTCCAGCATGTTGTCCATGCTCGACGAGTCGGAACCCACGCGGTTGACCAGCGGGCCGAGCTCTTCGAGGTCGGGGATCAGGTCGTTGGCGAACTTGGTGCGACGGGCCATGGCCCAGTTGCGGTTGCCGGTGATGGTGTTGATCTCGCCGTTGTGGGCGAGGAAGCGGAACGGCTGCGCCAGCGGCCATTTCGGCAGGGTGTTGGTGGAGAAGCGCTGGTGGAACACGCAGATCGCGGTTTGCAGGCGCTCGTCACCCAGGTCTGGGTAAAACGCCGCGAGATCGCGCGGCATCATCAGGCCTTTGTAGATGATGGTCTTGTGCGAGAAGCTGCAGATGTAGTGGTCGGCGTCGTGGGCGTTGGCCACCGACGAACGGCGACGGGCACTGAACAGCTTAATCGCGAACTCCTGATCGCTCAGGCCTTCACCGCCGATGAACACCTGCTCGATCTGCGGCAGGCGCTCCAGGGCCAGGCGGCCGAGCACGCTGGTGTCGATCGGCACCTTGCGCCAGCCGACCAGCTTCAGGCCGGCTGCGAGGATTTCGCGGTCCATGTTGGCGCGGGCGGCTTCAGCTTTGACCGGGTCCTGGTTGAAGAACACCATGCCGACGGCATACTGCTTGGGCAGCTCGACGGCGAAGTGCTCCTGGGCCACGGCACGCAGGAATTGATCGGGCTTCTGCATGAGCAGACCGCAACCGTCACCGGTCTTGCCGTCGGCGTTGATGCCGCCGCGGTGGGTCATGCAGGTCAGCGCCTGCATGGCGGTTTGCAGAAGGTGGTGGCTCGGTTCGCCCGTCATATGGGCGATCAGGCCAAAACCACAGTTGTCCTTGAATTCTTCGGGATGGTACAGACCTGTTTTCATAGACACATTCTCACCAGGTTCACCTCTCAACGGAGGCAAATCTCTTTTTTAACAACCACTTACCATCCACGCCGATCAAACGCCAGCTTTTTTGCGGTGGCCATGGAAAACCATTGTTGCACAGCAACAGCGATGCCCACAAATTTTCATGTCTCACCATTGAAAATTTATGTCGCAATTTTGAATGTTTTTGCGCCATGCGCCGTGATAGCGGCTTGGCTCGAGTCTGAAGCGTTTCAGCCATGACTGCAAGTAAGGCTTGTGGCCGGCAGTCTGGGACAGAAAAGCCTGCCGCGTTAAAACGCAGCAGGCTAGTCGAAAGCTAGAATTCGCTTAGCTACTGGGCGGCGGGGTGATGCCGCCCGGAAGGTATCAGCGGGCCGAGGCCAGCTCTTGTTGGACGCTGGCGACGGTACGTGGCCAAGGTTTACCAGCCTGCACCTTCGCTGGCAAGTTCTTGATTGCCGCAACCGCTGCATCGCGGTTGGCGAAGCTGCCATAAGTCACGACGTACAACGGCTTGCCCTGCAGGTTTTTCTTGAAGTAGCGATAGTCGCCACCCTGGGCCTTGACGTACGCCTGGGCCGAAGCCTCGGAGCTGGTGCCGAGGATCTGCACCACATAGTTACCCGGCTTTTGCCCGGCGTACCAGCCACCGCTGCCACCACCGGATGCCGCTGGTTTTTCAGCCGGTTTTGCGGCTGGCTTGGCCACGGCAACCTGGGTCGGTGCTGGCGCAGGCTTGGCAGGTGCAACCGGTTTGGCCGGCTGGGTTGCGACGGGTTTCGGCGCAGGCGCCACCGGCTGCACTGGCTGGGCAGGCACACTGGCAACGGGCTGGGCAGGCGCAGGTGCCGGGCCGGCCGGCACGCCTTGCGGCGGGGCAATGGTGGTCACGGTGGGCGGTGGGTTGCCAGGCTGCAGTGCAGTATCGCCTGCCGGGCTGCCTTCTTCACCTTCACCCATGCCTGCGGCCTGGGCCAGCGGTTCGCGCATCACCGGCTGGGACTGGCCAACCAAAGGCAGTGGCATCGGCTGGGACGAGCCAGAGAACTCGATGGCAGCACCTTGCTTGCCTTCGCCAAGCGGCAACTGGGCTTGGGCGGCTGGCGCATCGGCCGGCGCCTTGTCGCCTTTCTTGGGCATCAACACCGCGGCGCCAACGGCGACCACGACCACAGCGGACAGCGCGAGCACATGTTTTTTAGGCATCTTGAACCCCATGGATGGTCGCTTGGCCGTCGAGCGGCTGGCGATCATGGCTTCGATCAAAGTGTCACGGGCGACCTGGTTGATGTTGCCAGGCCAACCGTCGGAGTTTTCATGGATATCGACGATCTGTTCACGGCTGAACACCTCGATGCCCCGGCCAGCGCCTTCCAGACGCTGCTCCAGGTACTCGCGGGTTTCCTCTTCACTGTAGGGGGCGAGCTCGATGATGTGGAAGCGTTCTTCCTCGATATTGAGCTCATCCAGCCCGGCAATCAGTGACGGTTCACCGAACAGGAACACATGCGGGCGCCCTTCCGGTACACCGGCCGCCAATTCCAGCAACGCTTGGAGTGCCGACTCGTCGAGTTGTTCCGCATCGTCTACCAGCAAATACACTTCCTGCCCGGTGAGTGCCAACTGCACCACCTTGGACAGAATCGCCTGCACTTCAGCCTGGTCCACCCCCAGGTCCTGGGCGACCTGGGCCAGCATGCCGGAAGCATCGCTGGCACTGCGGGCAGACACCACCACGCTCTGCACCGCCTGTTTGTTGGTACTGGCCACCAGGGCCTGGCGCAGCAGCGACTTGCCGCTGCCCAGCGGGCCGCTGACTACCAGCATCAACTGGCTGTAGCGTGCCAGGTGGTGCAACTGGCCAAGCACGGGCTTGCGCTGGGCCGGGAAAAACTTGAAGCCGGGCACGCGGGGTGCGAACGGATCGTGGCTCAACTGGTAATGGTCGAGAAAGGCCTCATCGGCATGCAAACTGGTCATTGCGCTGTCACAACCTCAAAGCTGGGCCACGATCGCGCGGTAATCCGCCGACAGCGTGGCCTGTAGAATCTCTTTCGGATAGTCGTCGGTCACCACGGCCTCGCCCATCTGGCGCAGCAGCACCAGACGCAGACGACCGTCGAGCACCTTCTTGTCGACCGCCATGTGCTCCATGAAATGCGCCGGGGTCATTTCCTGTGGTGGCACCACCGGCAAACCTGCGTCCTGCAACAGGCGGATTCCGCGATCGCGCTCGGCCTGGTCGATCCAGCCAAGGCGCATGGACATTTCCAGGGCCATCACCGTGCCCGCTGCCACGGCTTCGCCGTGCAGCCACACGCCGTAGCCCATGTGGGTCTCGATGGCATGCCCGAAGGTATGCCCCAGGTTCAGCGTGGCCCGTACGCCGGACTCACGCTCATCCGCCCCGACCACCGCAGCCTTTGCCGCGCAGGAACGACGAATGGCTTCGGTCAGGGCCACAGGGTCCAGGCCGCGCAGGGCCTGCATATTGTCTTCGAGCCAGGTGAGGAACGGCTTGTCGCAGATCAGGCCGTACTTGATCACTTCGGCCAGGCCAGCCGACAGCTCGCGTGCTGGCAGCGTCTTCAGGCTGGTGGTGTCGATCAGCACTGCGTTGGGCTGATAGAAGGCACCGACCATGTTCTTGCCCAGCGGGTGGTTGATACCGGTCTTGCCGCCCACCGAGGAGTCGACCTGGGACAGCAGGGTGGTCGGCACCTGGATGAAATCGACACCACGCTGGTAGCAGGCGGCCGCGAAGCCTGCCATGTCACCGATCACGCCGCCGCCCAAGGCAACCACGGTAGTGCGGCGATCATGGCGCGCGGTGAGCAGGCCATCGAAGATCAGCTGCAAGGTTTCCCAGTTCTTGTAGGCTTCACCATCAGGCAACACCACTGGCAGCACCGAATAGGCGCCCAGGGTCTTGGTCAGGCGTTCGAGATACAGGGGCGCGACGGTCTCGTTGGAAACGATGGCAACTTGCCGGCCGGCAATGTGCGGCGCCAGCAACTCGGGCTGGTCCAGCAAGCCTTCGCCAATGTAGATCGGGTAGCTACGCTCGCCCAGGTCGACCTTAAGTGTCTGCATGTATCCCCACAATGTACTTGGGCGCGGCGCCGTATGGGCAACCTGCGCGGTAACGTTGAACCTCGCCTCGGCGCTGGTGGCCGAGAATAGTCCCGGGTTAACGGGGCGGCAACTGCTGCAAGCGCTCGAGAATGTCGATCACCACCATGCGTGGCGGCCGCTCGTCGGTTTCCACCACCAGGTCGGCGATCTCGCGGTAGAGCGGGTCGCGCGCTTCCAGCAGGGCGCGCAAGGTCGCCTCGGGGTTGGCGGTGCGCAACAGCGGGCGATTGCGGTCGCGCGCGGTGCGGCCAACCTGCTGCTCCACCGAGGCGTGCAGGTAGATCACCCGGCCACCCTGGTGCAATGCCTGGCGGTTGGCTTCGCGCATCACCGCGCCGCCGCCGGTGGCCAGGACCACGCCGTCAAGCGCGCACAGTTCGGCGATCATCGCTTGCTCGCGATCACGAAAACCCGGCTCGCCTTCCTTGTCGAAAATCCACGGGATATTGGCGCCGCATCGCAGTTCGATTTCCTTGTCGGAATCCTTGAACAGCAGGCGCAGCTCTTTGGCCAAAAGGCGTCCAATGGTGCTTTTACCAGCGCCCATGGGCCCCACAAGTATCAAATTTCGCACAGAATCAACGACTCACAGCAATCGCCTGGTCACTCATGATACGCGGAGTCAGGAAGACCAGCAGCTCGGATTTTTTCTCTTGTAATGCATCGCGTCGAAACAGCCGCCCAACATACGGCAGATCGCCGAAAAATGGCACCTTGTCGACCACATTGTTTTGCGAAGTCGAGTACACGCCACCAATCACGATCGTTTCACCGTCCGCCACGCGAACCTTGGCATTGACCTCGTTCTTGCGAATCGGCGGTACGTTGTTCAAGGCATTGACGTAATCCGGCTCGTCCTTGGTCACCCTGACGGTCATGATCACCTTGTTGTCCGGGGTGATTTGCGGTGTCACCTCCAGCGACAGCGAGGCCTCACGAAACGACACCGAGGTGGCGCCACTCTGACTGGTTTCCTGATAGGGCACCTCGGTGCCTTTGAGGATCCTGGCCGTTTCCTTGTCGGCCGTTACCACTTTGGGCTGCGAAATGATCTCGCCGTTGCCGCTTTTTTCCATGGCGCTGAGCTCCAGGTCAAGCAACACGTCGCCACGCAGCAGGCCCAGACCGAGACTACTGCCCGCACGCTCCACACCAAGATCGACAAACAGCTCCTGGCCCGGCCGCAGGTTTTCGCTATACAGCGGCCCGCCCCAGCGCACCCCCAGGCTTTTCTCGTAATCGACGTTGGCTTCGACGATACGCGCCTCGATCGCCACCTGGCGCACCGGCACGTCCAGTTGCGCAACCAGCTGCCGCAGTTCCGCCAGGCGGTCGGCGGGCTGGTACGCCACCAGTGTGTTGGTGCGCTCGTCGACAGCCAGGCTGCCTCTGACAGTGAGGGTGCCGTCATCCGCCAGGCTGGTCAGCAATAGCTCAACCAGCTCGGCGGCCTTGGCATGATGGATCGGTATCAGCTCACGGCGTAGCGGCTGCACCTGCGCATCCGGCTCCAGCCCCACGGGGGCATCGAACGGCTGCGCGGCAAACGCTGCCGCAGGCGCCACCAGCAGTACATTACCCTCCTGCCGCCGGGCCAGGCCCTTGCTTCGCAACACCAGGTCGAGTGCCTGATCCCAAGGTACATCCTGTAAACGCAAGGTGACGTTACCTTGTACATCGTCACCCGCAACCAGGTTGACGCCCGCATAATCAGCCAGCACCTGCAGCACCGAGCGCACTTCCACATCCTGGAAGTTCAAAGACAGGGGCTCACCCTGGTAAGGCATCGCCGACGCCAGCGGGATCGGCAGCAGGGCTGCCAACACCCATTTCATCAACATTTTCATTCCGGTCCGGGGCCTCCTTGCCCAGGCGCTTTGCAAGGGTGATAAACGCTGTGCGCTCATGCCACACCCCCGCCATGAACAGCCGTTCGCGTACCTCGACCTGGCCTTGGTCGACCCGCTCCACCACACCGTGGTTACGCCCTAAACGCTCGCCTGCCCGAACCCTATAGAGCCTGCCAGCCGCCATCAGCAGCGCCTCGTGCGACATCCCGCGCGACAGGCTGCCGACCATTTCCAATTGCGCCAACGGCACACTGCCCAGCCCAAAGCCGGCCATTCGTCTCGCTGCTGGTGTGAAGGGGTCAACCACAGGTTCTGGTGTGGCGGCCCGGGCCGAGGTGCGTGCAAACGCCTCGGGTGCCGGCACAGGTGCGGCTGCCTCGAAGGCCTCTACACCCAGTTGCAGGCGCAAAAGCCTTGGCTGCCCCTCGACAATAGAAAGGTTGATGTCGCCACTACGCAGCAGGCGCGCCTGGCCCAGCCAGTCGTGCAGCCATTGACGCAAGGCCGTGTAAGGCCCCATCACCTGCACCTGCAGGGGTGTTTTGCGGTAGCCTGCCTGCTGCTCGCTTTCATGCACATCGAACCGCTCGACCAGTAGGCCGTGCGCATGCCCCGACGAAGCCAGGCTGCCGAGCAAGTCGCTCATGTCCTCCCCGCTGGCCAGGTGCCAGTGAGCCTCCAGCAACGCCTGCTCGGAAACAATCAGCGCTGCCCGCAGTTGCTCCAGCTCGACCAGCTTCGCCGTGCTGGCTGACTGCTGTTCATCTAATGAGGCTTGCCTGGACGCCTCTTGTGCCTGTTGCTGGAGCGCTGCTGGCAGGCGCAACGCGCAACCCAGACCGAACACCAGCACAGCGACCATGGCTGGCGCCAGGCACCTGATACGCCTGGAGTGCTCGGCGACCGCCAGCCAGGCAAAGATCGGCGCCACATTCACGACCAGAACGCCGAAACGCGCGCGGCCAACAGAAACTCATCGCCACCCGGCACGCTCCTGATGCGCTTGAGTTCCAGGTCGAGCAGAACACGCGAATGTTCCAGGTCGCGCATGAACTGCGCAACCACGGCGCCGGAGGTAGCCAGCCCGGCCAGCTGCAAGTGGCCGTTTTCCAGGTTGAGGTCAAGAAGCTGCACGCCCATCGGCAGCGCCCCTTCGAGCTCAGTGAACACATCACCCAGAATGCCCTGCTGAGTGCGCAAACGCTCAAGCGCAGCCAAACGCTCAAGTAGCGCCTGATGCTGTGCACGCACATCATCCAACGGCCGCAATTGCTCGGCCAGGCGTTCAAGCGCGGCCTGTTGCCGGGTGTTGGACAGCGCCTGCTGCTGCCCGCGCTGACGGGCCAACTGGTCGACCAGCATCACCGCGCACAGCGCCAGAATGGCGCCAGCGACCAAGCGGGAGCGAAAACGCCGAAGCGTGGCCTGGCGCTGCCGCTCACGCCAAGGCAGCAGGTTCAGTCGCATCATGGCCGCAATCCTCCATAAGCGAGGGCGCAAGCCAGCAGCATCGACCCGTCGACATGCTCAAGCCCGGCCTGGCCAGGCAAATGCCGGCACGTCGTTTTCAGTTGACGGCCCAGGCTTTGCAGCCAGTCAGGATCCAGCGAACAACTGCTGGTTATCCACAGGCCCGCAGGCAAATGCTCATCGGCAAGCAGCGCATGCAGCGCCTCCGACAGCGGCCCCATCCCCTTCTGCCCCTGCGTTTGCAATTCACGACGCTGGCTGGGCCGACCGGGATGCCAGTCATACAGAACTGCACCATGTGCCTCTACACGCAGTAATGCCGAGCCTTCGAAGCACCCCTGAGGCAACATGCGGCACAGGGCGATGTTATCGACCTCGACGGCTTCCAGCTGCAACCCTGCCTCGTCGACGATGGCCTCCAGTGACGCCAACGCACTTTGCCGGCATGCGGCCACCATCACCTCGGCGCATCCCGGCTGCACGCGAGACGCCCTCAACACCTGAAAATCCAGGGCCAGGTCCTCCAACGGAAACGGAAACAGTCGCTCGGCATCGGCCAGCAACTGCGCCTCCAGCCCCACACCAGCCTGCTCCATCGGCAGATGACACAGCTTGCAGATCACCTGGTTGGCGGGTAACGCCAACGCTACCCGTCGCTGCCTGAGACCACTGCGCCGGTAGGCACGACGCAAGGCTGCCACCACCGCAGCAGGCTCCGCTGTCCAATCCTTGCCCGCCGCTGACTCGAACGGTTCCTGCGCCGAGGCAAGCACCCGACAACGCCGGCTGCGCCGCTGAAGCTGTACAACCCGAACAGCGTCCGGTGCAATTTCTACCCCCACCAGTGAACCGGCATCCTTGCCGAAGCGTCCTAACATCGCGGCTTCCTTGCTGCGTGTCGCAGCGGTCTGTCGCAACCCCGCGGTAACACTGGGCCAGGGCTGCTCATCGGGGCGACGGGCAGCCTGGCCGGTAACCCGGAGAGGCGAAAAAATGCTTATAATGCCCAGCGTTTTCTGGTCCGCCGGACCTGCGTGCAATCCACTCTCAACCTGGACACCGAAAAGCCTTGATACGTCTGCTGAAGTTCTTCTGGTGGTCTTCCGTCGCAGTCATCTGCGCGCTCGTACTCGGTGTGAGCGGTGCGTTTCTGTATCTTAGCCCCAGCCTGCCCTCGGTCGAGTCGCTCAGAAGCATCCAGTTGCAGATCCCCCTCAGGGTGTACAGCAGCGATGGCAAGCTGATTGCCGAGTTTGGCGAAATGCGCCGCTCGCCGATCCGCTTCGCGGAAATTCCGCCACAGTTCATTCAGGCACTTCTGTCAGCCGAGGACGACAATTTCCTCAACCACTACGGTGTCGACCCCAGCAGCCTGATGCGCGCGGCGACCCAGCTGGTAAAAACCGGGCATATCCAGACCGGCGGCAGCACCATCACCATGCAGGTGGCGAAAAACTTCTTCCTCACCAGCGAGCGCAGCTTCTCGCGCAAGACCAACGAGATCCTGCTGGCCCTGCAGATCGAGCGCGAGCTGACCAAGGACGAGATCCTTGAGCTGTACGTGAACAAGATCTACCTGGGCAACCGCGCCTACGGCATCGACGCTGCCGCGCAGGTGTATTACGGCAAGTCGATCCGCGACGTGAGCCTGGCGCAGATGGCCATGATCGCCGGCCTGCCCAAAGCACCGTCACGCTTCAACCCACTGGCCAACCCGGTGCGCGCCAAGGAGCGCCGCGACTGGATCCTTGGCCGCATGTACAAGCTGGGCAAGATCGACGAAGCCAGCTACCAGGCTGCCCTGGCCGAGCCGCTCAATGCCAGCTATCACGTGCCGACGCCTGAGGTGAATGCCCCCTACATCGCTGAAATGGCCCGCGCGGAAATGGTCGGCCGTTATGGCAGCGACGCCTACACCGAAGGCTTCCGCGTCACCACCACGGTGCCCAGCGACATGCAGGAAATGGCCAACAAGGCCATCCTCAACGGCCTCTCCGACTACGACGAGCGCCACGGTTACCGCGGCCCCGAAGCCCGCTTCCCGGGCCGCACCCAGGCAGCCTGGCTGCAGGAACTGGGCAAGCAGCGCATCCTTGGGGGCCTGGAACCGGCCATCGTCACCCATGTCGAGAAAACCGGCCTCAAGGTGCTGACCCGCGACGGCCAGCAAGCCGAGGTTGCCTGGGACACCATGAAGTGGGCGCGCCCGTTCATCAACAGCAACGCCCAGGGCCGTACACCGCAGTCGCCGGCCGACGTGGCCCAGGTCGGCGACCTGGTGCGCCTGCAGCGTCTGGACGATGGCAAGCTCAAGTTCAGCCAGGTGCCTGGCGCACAAAGCGCCCTGGTCACCCTCGACCCTTACAACGGCGCCATTCGTGCGCTGGTTGGCGGCTTCTCGTTCGAGCAGAGCAACTACAACCGCGCCATGCAGGCCAAGCGCCAACCGGGTTCAAGCTTCAAGCCGTTCATCTACAGTGCCGCACTGGACAGCGGCTACACGGCCGCCACCCTGGTCAACGATGCGCCCATCGTGTTCGTCGACGAGTCGGTGGACAAAGTGTGGCGGCCGAAGAACGACACCAACACCTTCCTCGGCCCGATCCGCATGCGCGAAGCGCTGTACAAGTCGCGCAACCTGGTGTCGATCCGCTTGCTGCAGGCCATGGGTGTAGACCGCACCATCGACTACATTGCCAAGTTCGGCTTCAACAAGCAGGACCTGCCACGCAACCTGTCGCTGGCCTTGGGCACCGCCACCCTGACCCCGATGGAAATCGCCACCGGCTGGAGCACATTCGCCAACGGCGGCTACAAGATCACCCCGTACCTGATCGACCGCATCGAAAGCCGCAGCGGCGAAACGCTGTTCACCGCCAACCCGGCCCGCGTACCGCAGGGTGCCGAGGACCAGGCTGGCCTGGCCGCACCCGAACAGCCGATCAGCACCGCCGTCATGCCAGGTGAGGCGCCGCCGGCCTTCAGCCAGGTTGCGAATGCACCTCAAGCACCTGCGGTGGCCGAACAAATCATCGACGGGCGCACCACCTACATCCTCACCAGCATGCTGCAGGACGTGATCAAGCGCGGCACCGGCCGCCGGGCGCTGGCACTGGGCCGCACCGACCTGGCGGGCAAGACAGGTACCACCAACGAATCCAAGGACGCCTGGTTCTCCGGCTACAACGCCGATTACGTGACCACCGTGTGGGTCGGTTTCGACCAGCCAGAAACCCTCGGCCGTCGCGAATACGGCGGTACGGCGGCCTTGCCGATCTGGATGAGCTTCATGGGCGCGGCGCTCAAGGACAAGCCGGCGCATGCGCCAGCAGAGCCGGAAGGCATCCTCAGCCTGCGTGTGGACCCGGTCAGTGGCCGCGCTGCCTCGCCGAGCACGCCGAATGCGTACTTCGAGCTGTTCAAGGCCGAAGACTCGCCGCCGTCGGTGGATGAGCTGGGCAATGGCGCAGCACCAGGCAGCCCGCTGCCTGCGGATGAAGCGGCGCCGATGGATTTGTTCTGAGGCTGGGTGCCTGGCTAGGTGCCCGACTCTGGTTTTGCGTGGGCGCGTAAATCGAGCGCCGCGCGGGCGGCGCTCGATCTCACAGGCGCCAAACCTGTTGTGGCAAGCACCTGTCAGCCCTGACACATTCCCATCAGCCAATAAAAAGCCCCGGCTCATACGAACCGGGGCTTTTTCATGTCGCTACAGCGGCAATCAGCCGTTGAACACGTCATCCACGCTGGTCAGCGGGTAGTGCTTCGGATACGGCAGGGTAGCCACGCCGGATTCGATGGCGGCCTTGGCCACAGCGTCGGAAACGACGGTGATCAGACGTGCGTCCAGCGGCTTCGGAATGATGTACTCACGGCCGAACTCCAGGCCTTCGACGCCGTAGGCTTCGCATACTTCCTTCGGCACTGGCAGCTTGGCCAGGTCTTTCAGGGCGATAGCGGCAGCGATCTTCATTTCTTCGTTGATGCGCTTGGCACGAACGTCCAGAGCACCACGGAAGATGAACGGGAAGCCCAGCACGTTGTTGACCTGGTTCGGGTAGTCGGAACGACCGGTGGCCATGATCACGTCGTTACGGGTGGCGTGCGCCAGCTCTGGCGAGATTTCCGGGTCCGGGTTCGAGCAAGCGAACACGATCGGGTTGGCCGCCATCGACTTCAGGCCTTCCGGGCTCAGCAGGTTCGGGCCGGACAGGCCTACGAACACGTCAGCACCGTTCAGGGCATCAGCCAGGGTGCGCTTGTCGGTAGCGTGGGCGAACTGCGCCTTGTACTGGTTCAGGTCGTCACGGCCAGCGTGAATCACGCCGCTGCGGTCGATCATGTAGATGTTCTCGACCTTGGCACCCATGCTCACCAGCAGCTTCATGCAGGAGATGGCGGCTGCACCAGCACCCAGGCAGACGATCTTGGCGTCTTCCAGCTTCTTGCCGGCGATTTCCAGGGCGTTGATCATGCCGGCAGCGGTCACGATGGCGGTACCGTGCTGGTCATCGTGGAACACCGGAATGTCGCACTGTTCGATCAGGGTGCGCTCGATCTCGAAGCACTCAGGCGCCTTGATGTCTTCGAGGTTGATGCCACCGAAGGTGATCGAAATACGGCGAACGGTGTCGATGAACGCTTGCGGGCTTTCCGATTCGACTTCGATGTCGAACACGTCGATACCGGCGAAACGCTTGAACAGAACACCCTTGCCTTCCATGACCGGCTTGGAAGCCAGTGGGCCGAGGTCGCCCAGACCGAGGATGGCGGTGCCATCGGAAATCACCGCAACCAGGTTGCCTTTGCCGGTGTACTTGTAAGCCAGCTCTGGATCACGGCCGATTTCACGCACGGGTTCTGCAACACCTGGGCTGTAGGCCAGGGCGAGGTCACGGGCGGTGGCAGTGGGCTTGGAGAGCTCGACGCTCAGTTTCCCCGGACGAGGTTGAGCGTGGTATTCGAGAGCGGCGGTTTTCAGGTCTGACATGGTGGGCATTCCGCTATTTACTGTTCTGACGGACCGCCGAGGATACGCAAAGAGCCGGGGAGTCACAAGACTGGTCGGTCACTTGTGTCAAGGCCTTTAGCCTACGACTTTACGCTATAACCCACGGGGGCATACGGCTCACAGTGTGTACAATCTAATAGCGAAATGTCTACATCTTTTAGCCTGAAATACGCTCCAACATGCTCGGATCGGTCAATGGCAACACCCAGCGTCGCTGCCCGGGCTTCAGGCCGCCCTTGCGGGAACGATCCAGCACCCAGCCACGCGCCTCGACCTGGCGTCCCTTGAGGTTATCGAAGAAGCTGGCGGGGAAGTTACGTTGCAGACGAGCGGGAACCTGCAGCACCACGGCGTCGTCCAGGGTCAGCCAGACACCGCCACGGTTGCGTTCGATACCCTTGATGCGGCCACCAACCACAGCAAAACCCGACTGCCTGACTTCCCCTGCCGGCACCACGGGCGAACGGCGCCACAAGCCGCTGCCTGCCTTGCGCGCCGCTTGCTCGGCAAGCTGCTGGCAACCGCTGAGACGTACATTCGGGGCAACTGCCACGCGGTAGCCCAAACCCTCGCTGAGCAACTGTGCTTCCAGATTGTCGCCATTGCGACCGTAGATATGCGCCAGTGTGCGGCCATATTTGTCTTTGGCCTCAACGCCTGGCACCAGCCCTACACGCCCGTCACTGGCCTTGACCAGCGCCTGCAAGCGCCGCTTCGCAGCCTCGGCATAAGGCTCGCTGGTGCGCCCGTTGCGGCCAATTTCCGGGGCGTTGATGCCAATCAGGCGTACGCTGCGGCCATCGGCCAGGCGCACGGTATCGCCATCCACCACCTGGCGCACCAGCACCTGCTGTGGCTGCTGTGGCAGCGGGCAGAATGCCATGGCGGGAAAGGCCCAGATGACGCCCATAAAAAAAGCGCCCACAAGGGGCGCCTTTTTTTGCAGCATTGCGAAACCCGAGGGGTTCGCCATGCGCATGATTACTTCTTGGTACCGAACATACCGAAGCGATCGGCGAACTTCTGTACGCGGCCGCCGGTGTCCAGGACTTTCTGCTTACCGGTGTAGAACGGGTGGCACAGGTTGCAAACGTCGATCGACAGGACATTGCCCAGGGTCGAACGGGTTTCGAACTTGTTGCCGCAGCTGCAGGTGACTGCAACTACTTCGTAGTTCGGGTGGATACCTTCTTTCATGGTCACTTCCTCGAGCTGCGTGCCGCCACCCAACACCAATTGTTGAATACCGCACGTAATTAGGCGGCGAATAATACCAGAGCACAGCGTCAGTGCAAGATGTCGCTTGCACCGACCGTCGTCTGCTAGGCTCGCCAGTTCTTGTAACGCCCTCCGAGACTTTTTGCGTGTCCGACGTCATCCTGCGCCTTGCCCTGCCCTCCCCGCTGCGCCGCCTGTTCGACTACAAGGCGCCGGCGAGCATGGCGCGCCAGGCCTTGACCCCGGGCATGCGCATCCGCGTGCCCTTTGGCCGCCGCGAAATGATCGGTGTGCTGGTGGAGGTATGCGCACAGAGCGAAGTGCCTGCCGACAAGCTGAAACCGGCCAGCGCCCTGCTCGACCCGGTGTCCCCCATCCCGGCATCGCTGTTCAAGCTGTGCCTGTGGACCGCCCAGTACTACCAGCACAGCCTGGGCGACACCCTGAGCTGGGCCTTGCCCACACTGCTGCGCCAGGGCGAACCCGCCGAAATGCGCCAGGAGCGCTTCTGGCACATTGCCCCCGGCGCACGACTGGAAGACCCTCGCATTGCCCGCGCGCCGCGCCAGCGCGACGCCCTCAAGACCCTGGCCCAGCACCCGCATGGCGTGGCCCACACCCTGCTGGCCAAGCTCAACCTGAACAAGGACAGCCTCGACCTGCTACTGGCCAAGGAACTGGTACAGGTCGAGGTTCGTCGCCATTTGCCGGCACTGCGCCACGAACACTGGCTGGCACAACCGGAACTGCCGCTCAACGAAGAACAACGCGATGCCTTTGACGCCGTACGCGAGGGCTTTGGCGGCTTCGGCGCGTTCCTGCTGGCCGGCGTCACCGGCAGCGGCAAGACCGAGGTCTACCTGCAACTGATCCGCGAAACCCTGGAAGCCGGCAAGCAGGCGCTGGTGCTGATCCCCGAAATCAACCTCGGCCCGCAAACCCTGGCGCGCTTCGAGCAACGCTTCAACGCCCGTATTGCCCTGCTGCATTCGGCGGTGAACGACCGCGAACGCCTGGACGCCTGGCTGGCAGCGCGCGACGGCGAGGCCGACATCATCATCGGCACCCGCTCGGCACTGTTCACGCCGATGAAAAACCCCGGCCTGATCATCATCGACGAAGAGCACGACGGCTCCTATAAACAGCAGGAGGGCCTGCGCTACCACGCCCGCGACCTGGCACTGGTGCGCGCCCACCAGGAAAACATCCCGATCCTGCTCGGCTCTGCCACGCCGTCGCTGGAAACCCTGCACAACGCCCTGACCGGCCGCTACCGCCTGCTGCGCATGAACCAGCGTGCCGGTGGTGCCCGCCCGCCACGCATGCTGCGCCTGGACGTGAAAAGCCTGCCGCTGGACAGCGGTATCAGCGGCCCGCTGCAGCAGGCCATCCGCCAGACCCTGGAAGCCGGTCAGCAAGTGCTGGTGTTCCTCAACCGCCGCGGCTTCGCCCCGACCCTGCTGTGCCACGATTGCGGCTGGCTGTCCGAATGCCCGCGTTGCGACGCACGCATGACCGTGCATCAGCGCTCCGGCGTGCTGCGCTGCCACCACTGCGGTTATGACGAGCGCCTGCCGCACCAGTGCCCGCAATGCAACCACGTGGACCTGCGCCCGGTCGGTGCCGGCACCGAGCGCGCCGAAGAACGCCTGAAGGTGCTGTTCCCGGACTACCCGATCCTGCGGGTGGACCGCGACAGCACGGCGCGCAAGGACGCCATGCACAACCTGTTCAGCACCATCCAGCGTGGCCAGCCGAGCATCCTCGTCGGCACGCAGATGCTTGCCAAGGGTCACCATTTCCCACGGGTTACCCTGGTGGCCATCCTCGACGCCGATGGCGGGCTGTTCTCGGGTGATTTCCGCGCCAGCGAACGCATGGCGCAGTTGATCGTGCAGGTGGCCGGGCGTGCCGGGCGTGCCGAAGAGCCCGGCAAGGTCATCATCCAGACCCACCTGGCCGACCACCCGCTGCTGGTGCAGCTTACCGAACAGGGCTACTTCGCCTTTGCCGAACAGGCCCTGGACGAGCGCCGCGCCGCCGGTTTGCCACCTTATTCTCATTTGGCGCTGTTGCGCGCCGAAGCCCACAAGCCGGGGCAGGCCGAAGGCTTCCTCGACGAAGCCTGCGCCGCGGCCGAACGCCTGGTGGCCGAACAATGCCTGCCAGGTATCGAACTGCTAGGCCCAGTACCGGCCCCCATGGAGCGCCGCGCCGGGCGCTTCCGTGCGCAACTGTTGATACAGGCCAATACCCGGGCGCCTTTGCATCGACTGATCAGCGCCTGGTTGCTAGTGTTGGAGCAGATGCCGAGCGGGCGCCAAGTGCGCTGGTCACTGGATGTCGACCCGGTCGACCTGTACTGACGTCCGGGCTGCTTTGCAGCCCCAAAGGTTGGCAACCCGCTCCCAGCCACGGATAATGCCCAGTTTTTCCACCTGCGCATCCAGGCGCTCACCGCGCTTGCGGTCGAAAAGAGATCCCCATGAAAGACACCATTCGCCAGCTGATCCAGCAAGCCCTCACCCAACTCGTCACCGACGGTGTGCTGCCTGAAGGGCTGTCGCCGGCGATCCAGGTGGAAAACGCCCGGGACAAGACCCACGGCGATTTCGCCAGCAACATCGCCATGATGCTGGCCAAGCAGGCGGGCATGAAGCCGCGTGACCTGGCCGAAAAGCTGATCAATGCCCTGCCGGCCAGCGCCGACATCAGCAAGGTCGAGATTGCCGGCCCTGGTTTCCTCAACTTCTTCCAGAACACCGACGCCCTGGCCAACCGCCTGGACGCTGCCCTGGCCGATGCCCACCTGGGCGTGCGCAAGGCCGGCCCGAGCGAGAAAGTCGTCATCGACATGTCGGCGCCGAACCTGGCCAAAGAGATGCACGTCGGCCACCTGCGTTCGACCATCATCGGTGACAGCGTGGCTCGCGTCCTGGAATTCCTGGGTGACAACGTCATTCGCCAGAACCACGTGGGCGACTGGGGTACCCAGTTCGGCATGCTGATGGCCTACCTGCAGGAAAACCCGATCACCAGCGACGAGCTGTCGGACCTGGAAAACTTCTACCGCGCCGCCAAGAAGCGCTTTGACGAGTCGGAAGAGTTCGCCACCCGCGCCCGCGGCCTGGTGGTCAAGCTGCAGGCCGGCGACCCGGACTGCCTGGCCCTGTGGACGCGCTTCAAGGACATCTCGCTGTCGCACTGCCAGAAGACCTACGAGCTGCTCAACGTCAAATTGACCATGGCCGACGTGATGGGCGAAAGCGCCTACAACGACGACCTGGCCAACGTGGTGGCCGACCTCAAGGCCAAAGGCCTGCTGGTCGAAGACCAAGGCGCCCAGTGCGTGTTCCTCGAAGAGTTCAAGAACAGCGAAGGCGAGCCACTGCCGGTCATCGTGCAGAAGGCCGACGGCGGCTACCTGTACGCCACCACCGACCTGGCAGCCGTGCGCTACCGCAGCAACGTGCTCAAGGCCGACCGCGCCCTGTACTTCGTCGACCAGCGCCAGGCCCTGCACTTCAACCAGGTGTTCGAAGTGGCACGCCGTGCAGGCTTTGTCGGCCACCCGATGCAGATGGAACACATGGGCTTCGGTACCATGAACGGCGCCGACGGCCGCCCGTTCAAGACCCGTGACGGCGGCACCGTGAAGCTGATCGACCTGCTTACCGAGGCCAAGGAACGCGCCTATGCGCTGGTCAAGGAAAAGAACCCGAGCCTGGCCGACGAAGACCTGCGCCACATCGGTGAAGTGGTAGGCATCGGCGCGGTGAAATACGCCGACCTGTCCAAGCACCGCACCAGCGACTACAGCTTCAACTTCGAGCTGATGCTCAACTTCGAAGGCAACACCGCCCCTTACCTGCTGTACGCCTACACCCGCGTGGCTGGCGTGTTCCGCAAGCTGGGCAAGGGCTTTGACGAAGTCGACGGCAACATCGTGCTGCAGGCTGCCCACGAGCAGGACCTGGCCGCACGCCTGGCGCAGTTTGGCGAAATCCTCAACAACGTCGCTGACAAGGGCACGCCGCACGTACTGTGCAGCTACCTGTACGACCTGGCCGGCCTGTTCTCCAGCTTCTACGAGAACTGCCCGATCCTCGCTGCGGACACCCCAGAGCAGCAGCAAAGCCGCCTGCGCCTGGCAGCCCTGACCGGCCGCACCCTCAAACAAGGTCTGGAACTGCTCGGCCTGGAAACCCTGGAGCGCATGTAAGTTGGCTGCCAAGAAAAAACCCGCACCCAAGCGCGGCGCCAGCCGCCAGACGGCGCCGGCCAAACAGCCGATCCCCGGCTGGGTATGGCTGGCCGTCGGCCTGACCGTAGGCGCATTCATCGTGTTCCTGATGAAGCTCGAACCTGGTAGCGAAGACATCAAGCGCGCCAAGCCCGAGCAGCAAAAGCCTGAGAAAGTGGCCGAAGCGAGCAAGGCAGCGCAGCCCTCCCCGCAGCAGCCGGTGAAGCCGAAATACGACTTCTACACCCTGCTGCCGGAATCCGAGGTGATCGTGCCGCCAGAGGCCGTGCCGGAGAAAACGCCACCGGTGCCGGCCCAGCCGGTCACCCCGGTGACGCCAGCAGAAGCGGCGAAAATCGACACCGCACGGGCCCAGGCGGCCTTGCTCGGCCAGACCCCGCCACCGGCACCACCGGTGATCAAGCCCGCAGCCACCACCCAGTACTTCCTGCAGGCCGGCTCGTTCCGCAAGCAGGCCGATGCCGACAAAGTGCGCGCGCAGATCATCCTGCTGGGCCAGTCGGTGAAGGTGGAGTCGGGTACGGTCAAGGACGAAACCTGGTACCGCGTGCTGGTGGGCCCGTTCAGCAACCGCGAGCAGCTGACCGGGGCGCAAAAGCAATTGTCCGGGGCAGGGTTCAGCAACCTGTTGCTGCAGCAGCGACAAACCCGCCAGTAACAAAAAAGGCCTTGCCGCTTCTACGCGACAAGGCCTTTTTTGTGGGCGCTAGCGGCCGCTTCGCGGGTTCACCCGCGAAGCCTTTCAACGCAAAGCATTCCTCTCGGAAACCTGGCTGTTCAACGTCCAGAAGTCATACAGCACCCCCACCAGGAACAGCCCGCCAGTAAAGAAGTAGATGATCGCGGTGATCCACTTGCCCTGATACAGCCGGTGCAGGCCAAACACCCCGAGGAAGGTCAGCAGGATCCAGGCGATGTTGTAGTCGATACGCCCGGACTGGAACCTCAGATCGGCTTCACGGTCCATGGACGGGATCAAAAACAGGTCGATCAACCAGCCAATGCCTAGCAGCCCGAAGGTGAAGAACCAGATCGTCCCGGTAATCGGCTTGCCGTAGTAGAAGCGATGTGAGCCGGTGAAGCCGAAAATCCACAGCAGGTAGCCGATGGTCTTGCTGTGAGTGTCGTGGTAGGGCACACCCTGTTGATAACTGTTCATTCATAGCCCTCGTGGGTTATCTGAAAATTTTCTAAAAAAAAATGTGACTTTCTCGTCGCAGGCCGACGTACGGCAGCCGGGCAATCGACCAACGGATCAAAGATTGATCAAAAAGCTGTTATAAAGTTGCGCGCCCAACACATAACTATTCATAAGAGCTTCATCTATGCCGCCTTTATTCAAGACATGGCTGACCCTCTGTCTATTATTGCCCCTGGCCGCCCACGCCACCAATCGTGAGCAACGTCTTCCCAATGGTTTCACCGGCTACACCACCAATGCCTCGGTGAGACATGCGCCAACCAAGCAGGCCACCCTGCGCGCGCGCCCGAGCAACGCTGCCAGCAGTCGCGGTGCGCCTGTTGCTGCCATGTCGCCGAAGCAGAGCAGCGATGTGCTCAGCCGTGCGGTGAATGTGCTCGGCACCCCTTACGTTTGGGGTGGCAGCAGCCCGAAAAAAGGCTTCGACTGCAGTGGCCTGGTCAAATACGCCTTCAACGATGTTGCCGACGTCGACCTGCCGCGTACCTCCAATGCCATGGCCCAAGGCCACGGCGTGAAGGTGGCCAAGGGTGACCTGAAGCCTGGTGACCTGATCTTCTTCAACATCAAGAGCCGCCGGGTGAACCATGTTGCCATCTACCTGGGCAACGACCGCTTCATCCATGCGCCACGGCGTGGCAAGCGGGTGAGCATCGACACCCTGAGCAAGCCTTACTGGCAAAAGCACTACGTAGTGGCCAAGCGGGTGCTGCCCAAAGAACAGCAGCAGCTGAGCCTGGCCAAGCGCTGACCCTTGCTCTGTCTGTACTGGCCCTATCGCCGGCAAGCCAGCTCCCACAGGTTCCTTCACAGTTTTCAAAAGCTGTGCTGTACCTGTGGGAGCTGGCTTGCCGGCGATAGGGCCAGAGCAAGCACTATAAATTCTCGATCAACCCTTTCTGCTTCAGCCCTCGCATTGCCCCCTCCATCGTCCGCATCCCTTCTGCACCACCCGCCTGCATCACCGAACACAATTGCGCCATCCGCCCCTCACGCACCAGGTTACGCACCGCTGTCGTTGCCACCAGCACTTCCCGCGCCGCCACCCGCCCGCCACCTACGCGCCTGACCAGCACCTGCGCCACCACCAGGCGCAACGACTCAGCCAACATCGCCCGCACCAACGGCTTTTCCTCGGCAGCAAACACCTCCACCAACCGATCAACGCTGTTGACTGCCGAACGCGTATGCACCGTCGCCAGCACCAGGTGCCCAGTCTCGGCCGCTCGCAAAGCGAGGCGAACGGTCTCCAGGTCGCGCAATTCGCCAATCATGATCACATCCGGGTCCTGTCGCAGGGCACTGCGCAGCCCTTGGGCAAAGCCGCCGCTGTGGCGGCCAATCTCACGCTGATTGACCAGGCTGCGTTGGCTGCTGTGGATAACTTCGACCGGGTCTTCAAGGGTAATGATATGCAGCGCCCGTTCGCGGTTCAGCTGGTCAAGCAGCGACGCCAGGGTGCTGGACTTGCCGCTGCCGGTCGGCCCCCCCACCAGGATCAAGCCATCTCGGCAGTGCGCAACAGCTTGATACACATCCCCCAGGTCCAGTTCATCCAGCGTGGCAATCCGCCCGGGGATCAGCCGAAAGGTTGCCCCAGGGCCATTCAGCTGGCGAAACAGGTTCAGCCGAAAACGGCCGAGCGCGGGCAACGCCAGCGCCAGGTCCAGTTCATCACCCTCGGCCCATTGCCGCCTTTGCTGCTCTGCCAACAAGGGCACCATGCCCTCGGCCAGGTCTGCCGCCACCAGCGGCGACAAGTTCATGCGCTGCAATTCACCGTCCAGGCGCAGCATCGGTATCTGGCCCGCCGCCAGGTGCAGGTCCGAAGCCCCCGCCTCCACGGCCCGGGCCAACAGGTCGGTCACATCCATGAGACTCCCCAAAGGCCTTCAAGTAGGTAGAATGCCGCAAACCCTACAGCTGCCGGCATCCATCCATGTCCACCCTAGCAGACAACCTTTCCGCGATTTCCGCCCGTATCGCCAGTGCTGCCCAGGCAGCCAGGCGTGATCCGGCCAGCGTCCAGTTGCTGGCTGTGAGCAAGACCAAGCCCGCCAGCGCCATCCGCGAGGTCCACGCTGCCGGCGTGCGTGACTTCGGGGAAAACTACCTACAGGAAGCGCTGACAAAGCAGCAGGCGCTCAGCGACTTGCCCTTGATCTGGCACTTCATCGGCCCCATTCAGTCGAACAAGACCAAAGCCATTGCCGAGCATTTCGACTGGGTGCATTCCGTGGACCGCCTGAAAATCGCCCAACGCCTGTCCGAGCAGCGCCCTGCCGGGCTGGCGCCACTGAACATCTGCCTGCAGGTGAACGTCAGTGGCGAAGACAGCAAGTCCGGCTGCGCCCCCGCCGACCTGCCGGCCCTGGCCAAGGCCGTGGCCGCGCTGCCCAACCTGCGCCTGCGCGGGCTGATGGCAATCCCCGAACCCACTGATGATCGCGCCGCCCAGGAGGCCGCCTTCGCCAGCCTGCGCACGCTGCAAGAAGGCCTGGGCCTTGGCCTGGATACCTTGTCGATGGGCATGAGCCACGACCTGGAAGCGGCGATTGCTCAGGGTGCGACCTGGGTGCGTATCGGTACCGCCCTGTTCGGTGCACGCGACTACGGCAACACCTGATTCCATGCTTCACTCACTCTTTTCCACAAGGACCTGACATGAGCAAGACTCGCATTGCCTTTATCGGCGCCGGCAACATGGCCGCCAGCCTGATCGGTGGTCTGCGTGCCCAGGGCCTGGACGCCTCGCAGATCCGCGCCAGCGACCCGGGCGCCGAGACCCGCAGCCGCATCCAGGCCGAGCACGGCATCGAAACCTTCGAGAACAACGCCCAGGCCATCGACGGTGCCGACGTCATCGTGCTGGCGGTCAAGCCGCAGGTCATGAAAGCCGTGTGCCAGGCCCTGCAACCCAACCTGCAGGATGGCCAGCTGATCGTGTCCATCGCCGCCGGCATCACCTGCGCCAGCCTGCAAAGCTGGGTGGGCGCTCGCCCTGTGGTGCGATGCATGCCCAACACCCCGGCGCTGCTGCGTCAGGGCGTGAGCGGCCTGTACGCCACCGCTGAGGTGTCCGGCGAACAGCGCCAGCAGGCCGAACAACTGCTGTCGGCCGTGGGCACTGCCCTGTGGCTGGAGCAGGAGCAGCAACTGGATGCCGTGACTGCCGTGTCCGGCAGTGGCCCGGCGTACTTCTTCCTGCTGATCGAGGCCATGACAGCGGCAGGCGAAAAACTCGGCCTGCCACGCGAAACCGCCTCTCAGCTGACCTTGCAGACGGCTTTGGGCGCTGCGCGCATGGCGGTTGCCAGCGATGTCGATGCCGCCGAACTGCGCCGCCGCGTCACCTCGCCCGCCGGCACCACGGAAGCGGCGATCAAGTCGTTCCAGGCCAGCGGCTTCGAAGCCATCGTCGAGCAGGCACTGCAGGCTGCGGCCACGCGCTCTGCCGAGCTGGCCGAACAACTGGGCAAATAAGGAGCTTTAGATGAATGCACTGTCCGGTGCCGCGATCTTCGTGGTGCAAACCTTGGTCAGCCTGTACCTGGTGATCGTCCTGCTGCGCTTCGTGCTGCAGCTGGTCAAGGCCAACTTCTACAACCCGCTTTGCCAGTTCGCGGTGCGCGCCACCCAGCCGCTGCTCAAGCCGATCCGCCGGGTCATCCCCAGTGTCGGCGGGCTCGACACCTCGTCGCTGCTGCTGGCAATCGTTATCCAGGCCCTGCTGATGGGCTTCGTGCTGATGGTCACCTACGGCACGTTCGGCGACATCCTGCACTTGCTGATGTGGGCGATCATCGGCATCACCTCGCTGTTCCTGAAGATTTTCTGGGTGGCGATGATCGTGATGGTGATCGTTTCGTGGGTCGCGCCCAACAGCCATAACCCGGCGGCCGAGCTGGCCTACCAGATCAGCGAGCCGGTGCTGGCACCGTTCCGCCGCCTCGTGCCTAACCTGGGCGGCATGGACATTTCGCCGATCTTCGCCTTCCTGGCGATCCAGGTGATCCAGTCGTTCGTCATGCCCCCGCTGGCCGCCTACGCCGGCATGCCACAGGAACTGTGGCGCATGATCTGACCCTGGTTACCCCCAGCGGCAAGCCTTTGCTTGCCGCTGGGGGTAGCGCTCTTTAGACTTACGCCTCCGTCAAGCGTGAGCAGGGTCGATGTCCACTGTCTTTCCCGAAGATTCCGTCGGTCTGGTAGTACCGCAAACCGCCCGGTTCGATGAACCGCTGGCCCTGGCCTGTGGCCGTTCCCTGGCCAGTTACGAGCTGGTCTACGAGACCTATGGCACCCTGAACGCCAGCGCGAGCAACGCCGTGCTGATCTGCCATGCCCTTTCCGGCCACCACCATGCCGCTGGCTACCATGCCGACACCGACCGCAAGCCGGGTTGGTGGGACAGCTGCATTGGCCCTGGCAAGCCCATCGACACCAACCGCTTCTTCGTGGTCAGCCTGAACAACCTCGGCGGCTGCAACGGCAGCACCGGCCCCAGCAGCATCAACCCGGCCACCGGCAAGCCCTACGGCGCCGATTTCCCGGTGCTGACTGTCGAAGACTGGGTACACAGCCAGGCACGCCTGGCAGACCGCCTGGGCATTGCGCAATGGGCGGCCATCGTCGGCGGCAGCCTGGGTGGCATGCAGGCACTGCAATGGACCATGACCTACCCCGAGCGTGTGCGCCATTGTGTCGACATCGCCTCGGCGCCCAAGCTGTCAGCGCAGAACATTGCCTTCAACGAAGTGGCACGCCAGGCCATCCTTACCGACCCAGAGTTCCACGGCGGTTCGTTCCAGGACCAGGGCGTGATCCCCAAGCGCGGCCTGATGCTGGCGCGCATGGTCGGCCACATCACCTACCTGTCGGACGACTCGATGGGTGAAAAATTCGGCCGTGAGCTCAAGAGCGACAAGCTCAACTACGACTTCCACAGTGTCGAGTTCCAGGTCGAAAGCTACCTGCGCTACCAGGGCGAGGAGTTTTCTGGCCGTTTCGACGCCAATACCTACCTGCTGATGACCAAGGCGCTGGACTATTTCGACCCGGCCGCCGCCCAGGGCGGTGACCTGGCTGCCACGCTGGCCCACGTCAAGGCGGACTACTGCATCATGTCGTTCACAACCGACTGGCGCTTCTCGCCGGCCCGTTCGCGCGAAATCGTCGACGCCCTGATGGCGGCCCGCAAGAACGTGTGTTACCTGGAGATCGACTCGCCTTACGGGCACGATGCCTTCCTGATCCCCACACCTCGCTACATGCAGGGTTTCTCGAACTACATGAACCGCATTGCCATCTGAGGACAGCATGAGAGCCGATCTGGAAATCATCCACGACTGGATCCCCGCCGGCAGCCGGGTACTCGACCTGGGCTGCGGCAGCGGCGAACTGCTGGCCTCGCTGCGTGACCGCAAGCAGGTCACCGGCTATGGCCTGGAGATCGACGCCGACAACATCGCCGCATGCGTGGCCAAGGGCGTCAACGTCATCGAGCAGGACCTGGACAAAGGCCTGGGCAACTTCGCCAGCAACAGTTTCGACGTAGTGATCATGACCCAGGCCCTGCAGGCCGTGGAGTACCCCGACCGCATCCTCGACGAGATGCTGCGCGTGGGCCGCCAGTGCATCATCACCTTCCCGAACTTCGGCCATTGGCGCTGCCGCTGGTACCTGGCCACCAAGGGACGCATGCCGGTATCGGACTTCATGCCGTATACCTGGTACAACACGCCGAACATCCACTTCTGCACCTTCGCCGACTTCGAAGAGCTGGTGCACGAGCGCAGGGCCAAGGTGCTCGACCGCCTGGCCGTCGATCACTTGCACCGCAACGGGTGGGGTGGCCGGCTTTGGCCTAATCTTCTAGGTGAGATCGGCATCTATCGCGTCAGCAGCCCGGGCCTGCAAGAGCACCAGCTCGCGGTCTGACGCCCACCGGAGGAATCGCCCCATGCGTCGCCTAGCCCTGTTCCTGATCAGCCTGTGCCTGGCCTTGCCGGTACTGGCTGCCGATGCCGCCCGGCCCGAGCGCAAGGAAGTGTTTGGCGACGTGACGGTGCACTACAGCGCGTTCACGTCGAGCATGCTCACGCCCGAGGTGGCCGCAGCCACCGGCCTGGTGCGCAGCAAGAACCAGGGCGTGCTCAACATTGCCGTACTCAAGGCCAACAAACCTGCCACAGCGGTGGTCAGCGGCACGGTCAAGGACCTGACCGGGCGTAGCAGCCCACTGTCGTTCAAACAGATTACCGAACAGGGCGCGGTGTACTACATCGCCCAGTTCAAGATCGAACAGCCAGAAACCGTTACCTTCGACCTGAATATCGAAACCGGCGGTATCAGCAATTCCCTTAGCTTCAACCAGGAAGTGTTCCCAGGCGAATGATGAATTTCCAGCAACTCGTATTGGCCAGCCACAACGCCGGCAAACTCAAGGAACTGCAGGCCATGCTCGGCCAGTCCGTGCAACTGCGTTCGATTGGCGAATTCAGCCAGGTAGAGCCAGAAGAAACCGGCCTGTCGTTCGTTGAAAATGCCATTCTCAAGGCGCGTAACGCCGCACGTATCTCCGGCCTGCCGGCCTTGGCTGACGATTCCGGCCTGGCGGTGGACTTCCTTGGTGGTGCGCCGGGTATCTACTCGGCGCGCTACGCCGACGGCAAGGGTGACGCGGCCAACAATGCCAAGCTGCTCGAAGCCTTGAAGGACGTGCCCGAAGCCGAGCGCGGTGCGCAGTTTGTCTGCGTACTGGCGCTGGTGCGCCACGCCGACGACCCGCTGCCGATCCTGTGCGAAGGCCTGTGGCACGGCAGCATCCTGTTCGAGGCCAGCGGCGAGCATGGCTTTGGCTATGACCCGCTGTTCTGGGTGCCGGAGCGCAACTGCTCCAGCGCCGACCTGGCCCCTGTGGACAAAAACCAGCTCAGCCACCGCGCCCGCGCCATGGCCCTGCTGCGCCAACGTCTGGGCCTGGCATGATCGCAACGCTGTCCACCCCCGGCGCGGCGGGTTTCACCAGCCTGCCGCCGCTGGCGCTGTACATCCACATTCCGTGGTGCGTACGCAAGTGCCCTTACTGCGACTTCAACTCCCACGCTGCCGGGCCTGAACTGCCGGAAGACGCCTACGTCACAGCACTACTGGACGACCTCGATCAGGAGCTGGCTGCCGTACAGTGCCGCCCGATCAGTTCGATCTTCTTCGGTGGCGGTACGCCCAGCCTGTTCAGTGCCAACGCCCTGGGCCGGTTGCTGCGAGGCGTGGAACAACGCATCCCGTTCGCACCCGACATCGAAATCACCCTGGAAGCCAACCCGGGCACCTTCGAGCAGGACAAGTTCAAGGCCTACCGGCAAACCGGCATCAACCGCCTGTCCATCGGCGTGCAAAGTTTCCAGCCCGCCAAGCTGGAGGCGCTGGGGCGCATCCACAATGGCGATGAAGCGGTCCGTGCTGCCGGCATGGCGCGTGCGGCCGGCTTCGACAACTTCAACATGGACCTGATGCACGGCCTGCCCGACCAGTCGCTGGAGGATGCGCTGGGCGACCTGCGCCAGGCCATCGACCTGGGGCCGACGCACCTGTCGTGGTACCAGCTGACCGTGGAGCCAAACACGGTGTTCTGGAACCAGCCGCCTGAGCTGCCCGAGGACGACATCCTTTGGGATATTCAGGAAGCCGGCCAGGCACTGATGGCCGAGCATGGCTTCCGCCAGTACGAGGTATCGGCCTACGCCCAGGCGGGCCGCGCTGCCCGGCACAACCTGAACTACTGGCGCTTCGGGGACTTCATCGGCATCGGCGCTGGTGCCCACGGCAAGCTGACTTTCGCCGACGGACGCATCCTGCGTACCTGGAAGACCCGCCTGCCCAAGGATTACCTGAACCTGGCCAAGCCATTCAAGGCCGGCGAGAAACTGCTGCCGGTGGACGAGCTGCCATTCGAGTTCCTGATGAACGCCCTGCGCCTGACCGACGGAGTGGAAGCCGAGCTGTTCACCCAGCGCACCGGTTTGCCACTGGAGCAACTGCGCGAGGCACGCCGCGCCGCCGAACAAAAGGGCCTTTTGCAGGTCGAACCGGATCGACTGATGGCCACGCCGAGGGGCCAGTTGTTCCTCAATGACCTGCTGCAGTATTTCTTGACCTAAGGATGACCCATGGATCTGGTACTTGATCTGCTCGCGACGGTTTCCCGCTGGAGCCGCGGTAACCTGTCGGAGATTTCACTGGCCTTGGTAGGCTGCCTGCTGGTGCTGTTTGGTAGCGATGTCAAAGCCTGGGCCGAGCAGCGGCTAGGTGGCTTGGCAGGCGCCCTGCGCGTGCCGTTCATGGCGCTGATGGTGATGATCGGCAGCGGTGCGGCGCTGATCTACGCCACGCCGTGGGTGGTGAAGGGGTTGAGCCAGTTCAACAACTACGCGCTGGCGCCGGTGCTGGTGGTGGTGCTGGTGTTGATTGGTGTGGTGGCGGATCGCCGCGGGTAAGCATTGCTAAAAGCTGCCCCGGGATACCAGGGCAGCCCTACCACCTGACTAGCCTTTAACGGGCATCATCAAAGTGGTCGCGCATGAAGTCCCGAACAGTCTTGAACACAATCAAGATCCGGACAAGCTTCCAGGCGCGGCTCAGCGCATCAAGCAAACGCTTCATATGCCTTGGCCTCCGTGTTGGCGGGCCAATCTTCCAGCATCTAACCGGCACTTCGATGCCTTCGAAAACCGGGGGAGTGTTTTCGGTGAAGTGGCCAGGTTGATGGCCCTTCGATTTCAGTTACCGGCACGGTTCTCAGGCCGTGTCGAAGGGGCCAGAAAGCAGAATTCTTCTCCTACCCGGCCCATCACCGAACTCATCCCCACAGGAGCAGCTTGATGATACTTGGTGTGCACTGCCAAAGCTGTTAGACGCTTCGACACACTTAATGCTGGATGTTTCTCATTATTGACGAGCAATCTCAGCCTGCCTATGATCTTTTGACCGTGGGGGTGTTTTCGGTGATACCCAAGAGCGAAGGATACTCAGTCCTGTCGCTCACACAAAAAAACCGCTCTTCTCAGAGCGGTTTTTTTTCGCCTGCATTTCTGCAAGCTCCAGCGCATCGAATGGCTAGTTCAGCCGATCAATCCACCTTCTCGAACTTCAAATCCCAGACCCCATGCCCCAGTCGTTCGCCGCGGCGTTCGAACTTGGTGATCGGGCGCTCTTCCGGGCGTGGCACGTAGGTGCCGTCGGCTGCACGGTTGCGATAGCCCGGGGCAGCGCTCATCACTTCCAGCATGTACTCGGCATACGGCTCCCAGTCGGTGGCCATGTGGAACACACCACCAGGCTTGAGCTTGCGACGTACCAGCTCGGCAAACTCCAGCTGCACGATACGACGCTTGTGATGACGCGCCTTGTGCCATGGGTCGGGGAAGAACAGCATCAAGCGGTCGAGGCTGTTGTCCGCCACGCAGCGGTTCAGCACTTCAATGGCATCGCAGTCGTATACCCGCAGGTTCTTCAGGCCCTGGGTCAGCACGCCGTTGAGCAGCGCGCCCACACCCGGGCGGTGCACTTCCACGCCGATAAAGTCCTGCTCAGGCGCGGCAGCAGCCATTTCCAGCAGGGAATGGCCCATGCCGAAGCCGATCTCCAGGGTGCGCGGCGCCGAGCGGCCAAACACCTGGTCGTAGTCCACCGGGCTGTCGGCCAGCGGCAGGATGTACAGCGGGCCACCCTGGTCCAGGCCGCGTTGCTGGCCTTCGGTCATGCGCCCGGCGCGCATCACGAAGCTCTTGATGCGGCGGTGTGGGCGGGCGTCGCCGTCGGGGGTGATCGGCGTATCGTGCGATTCAGTCATCAGGGGCTCTTACTTGATCAGACCATCCAGCGGCGAAGAGGCGCTGGCATAGAGTTTCTTCGGCATGCGGCCGGCCAGGTAGGCCAGGCGACCGGCGACGATGGCGTGCTTCATGGCTTCAGCCATCATCACCGGCTGCTGGGCGTGGGCAATGGCCGAGTTCATCAGCACGGCCTCGCAACCCATTTCCATGGCGATGGTGGCATCGGATGCGGTGCCCACGCCGGCATCGACCAGCACCGGGACTTTGGATTCTTCCAGGATGATCTGCAGGTTGTAGGGGTTGCAGATACCCAGGCCGGTACCAATCAGGCCAGCCAGTGGCATCACCGCGATGCAGCCGGCTTCGGCCAGTTGGCGAGCAATGATCGGGTCATCGCTGGTGTACACCATCACGTCGAAACCTTCCTTGACCAGCACTTCGGCGGCCTTGAGGGTTTCAATCACGTTGGGGAACAGGGTTTTCTGGTCGGCCAGCACTTCCAGCTTTACCAGCGTGCGGGATTCGTGCGATTTGCGGCCATCGAGCAGCTCGCGGGCCAGACGGCAAGTGCGTACCGCTTCCACCGCGTCAAAGCAGCCGGCAGTGTTTGGCAGGATGGTGTACTTGTCGGGCGACAGTACGTCGAGCAGGTTCGGCTCGCCCGCATTCTGGCCAAGGTTGGTGCGGCGCACGGCGACGGTGACGATTTCGGAGCCCGATGCCTCTGTGGCCAGGCGGGTTTCTTCCATGTCACGGTACTTGCCGGTGCCCACCAGCAGGCGCGACTGGAAAGTGCGCCCGGCCAGGGTGAAGGGCTTGTCGCTACGAACGTTGCTCATCGTTGTTCCTCGGGAAAGGTTGCAGGGCTAGCTTGTGAACCGCAGGGCTGCTGTCAGCCGCCACCAATGGCGTGGACCACTTCGACCTGGTCGCCGTCGTTCAGCAGCGTGCTGTCGTGCTGGCTGCGCGGCACGATGTCCAGGTTCAGTTCCACTGCGACACGGCGCCCGGCAAGCTCCAGGCGCGTCAGCAGGGCTGCAACGCTCTCGCCAGCAGGCAGTTCGTAAGGTTCACCGTTCAATTGAATGCGCATGCGCACGGCCACCATTGTTCTTTGGGGCCCGCATTCTAGCGCCGAACCGCCCTGCAACCCAAGGGCGGTGCGCGCCATTAGTCGCGATTGTGGACCACTCGGTCAGCCCAGCCGCCAGGCTGCCAGGCCCAGGCACAACCAGCCGGCCAGGAAGCACAGGCCGCCAATCGGGGTGATGATGCCCAGCTTGCCCAGGCCGCTGAGAGTCAGCAGGTACAGGCTGCCGGAGAACAGCACGATCCCCAGGGCAAACAGGCCGCCAGCCCAGCCCACCAGGCGCCCGGGCAGGTGTGCCGAGAGCACGGCAACGCCGAAGATCGCCAGGGCATGCACCAGCTGGTAGGTCACGCCGGTGTGGAAAATGGCCAGGTAGTCAGCCGTCAGACGGTTTTTCAGGCCGTGTGCGGCGAAGGCACCCAGGGCGACCCCGGTAAAGCCGAAAAAGGCGGCAAGCATCAGGAAGCTGCGAAGCATGGGACGACTCCTTGGATCGGGTCTGTATAATGGCCCCTTCCACCCGTACGGCCAAGCCATCGCCATGCTTCCAACTCTTCTGCGCCGCCTTTCCCGTGCCCTGCTCTGGTTCGCAGCCGGCAGCATCGTGCTGGTGCTGGTGTTCCGCTGGGTGCCACCGCCCGGTACGGCACTGATGATCGAGCGCAAGGTGCAATCGTGGGTCAGCGGCGAGCCGATCGACCTGCAACGCGACTGGGAGCCGTGGGAGAACATCTCCGATGAACTGAAGGTTGCGGTCATTGCGGGCGAGGACCAGAAGTTCGCCAGCCATTGGGGGTTCGACATCCCGGCCATCCAGGCGGCGCTGGCTTATAACGAGCGCGGCGGCAGTGTTCGCGGTGCCAGCACCCTGACCCAGCAAGTGGCCAAGAACCTGTTTTTGTGGTCCGGGCGCAGCTGGTTCCGCAAAGGGCTGGAGGCGTGGTTCACGGCCTTGATCGAGCTGTTCTGGTCGAAGGAACGCATTCTTGAGGTTTATCTGAACAGTGCCGAATGGGGCAAGGGCGTGTTCGGCGCCCAAGCGGCGGCGCGCTATCACTTTGGCGTGGATGCCAGCAGGCTCAGCCGCCAGCAAGCGGCGCAACTGGCGGCGGTGCTGCCGAGCCCGATCAAGTGGAGTGCCAGCCGGCCAAGTGCCTATGTGGCAAGCCGGGCCGGGTGGATTCGCCGGCAGATGAGCCAGTTGGGTGGACCTGGCTACCTGATGCAACTCGATACTTCACGCAAGCTTTGAGTCTTTTGGGGCTGCTGCGCAGCCCCAATATTTCACAGGCAAAAAAAGCCGCTCACCCTATCCAGGCCAGCGGCTTTGTTTGCAGCCAGGCTTGATCAGACTGCGATCAACGCCTTGACCTTGTTCATCGCATTCTTCTCCAGCTGGCGAATCCGCTCAGCCGACACGCTGTACTTGTCTGCCAGTTCATGCAGCGTGGCCTTCTCTTCCGCCAACCAGCGCTGGTAGAGAATATCGCGGCTACGTTCATCCAGCCCTTGCAGCGCTTCGTGCAGGTTGCTGGTGGAGTTGTCGCTCCAGTCGGCATCCTCCAGTTGCACCGCCGGGTCGTACCGGTGGTCTTCCAGGTAGTGCGCTGGCGACTGGAAGGCGCTGTCGTCATCCGCCTCGGCTGCCGGGTCGAACGCCATGTCCTGGCCACTCAGGCGGCTTTCCATCTCACGCACTTCACGCGGCTCTACGCCAAGGCTTTCTGCCACGCGATGCACTTCGTCGTTGTTCAGCCAGGCCAGACGCTTCTTCTGGCTACGCAGGTTGAAGAACAGTTTACGCTGGGCCTTGGTGGTCGCCACCTTGACGATACGCCAGTTGCGCAGGATGAATTCGTGGATTTCTGCCTTGATCCAGTGCACGGCGAACGACACCAGGCGCACGCCCATTTCCGGGTTAAAGCGCTTGACGGCTTTCATCAGGCCGACGTTGCCTTCCTGGATCAGGTCGGCCTGGGCCAGCCCGTAACCCGCATAGCTACGGGCGATGTGTACGACGAAACGCAGGTGGGCCATCACCATTTGACGAGCGGCCTCGACATCCTGCTCATAATAGAGACGCTCGCCCAGATCACGCTCCTGCTCGACCGTCAGCAGCGGGATGCTGTTGACCGTGTGCACATAGGCTTCCAGGTTTGCACCGGGCACCAGGGCATAGGCAGGTTGCAACGATGTGGTCATTCAAGAACCTCCGACTTACTAAACTCGCGCCTTGTGGGCGCTGCCAACATTGACCTGGAACGACGGTACAAGTTCCATAGTGAAGAAAATGTCAATGCTGGCATGTAAAAACTATCGCGGTGCCAGCTCGTTCAGGTGACGAGCGACTGCGATCCATGCACCGATATACCCCAACAACACTGCTCCGATCAAGAGCGACAGACCATCGGACGCCGGCACACCCCCCAGGGCGAAATCACTGCCATACAGCCCGGAAAGCCCTACAACCGCCTCGTTCAGCCAGTTCAGGCCAAACGCCAGGATGCCCCACGCCAACAGGCCCGCACCCAGGCCATACAGGGCTCCCATATACAGGAAAGGCCGGCGTACGTAGGCGTCGGTGCCGCCGACCAGCTTGATCACTTCGATCTCGATCCGGCGGTTTTCAATGTGTAGACGAATTGTGTTACCGATTACTAACAGCAGGGCAGAAATCAGCATCACGGCCAGGCCGAAGACGAAGCGGTCACCCAGCTTGAGGATGGCTGCCAGGCGCTCGACCCACACCAGGTCCAGTTGCGCCACTTCAACCCGTGGCAGCTCCGACAGACGCTGACGCAAAGCTTCCAGGGCCGGTTTGTCGACCTCGGTCGGGGTCACGACCACCACGCCAGGCAATGGGTTGTCGGGCAGTTCACGCAGGGCCTCGCCCAGGCCGGACTGCTGCTGAAATTCCTCCAGCGCCTGCTCACGGCTGACATATTGCGCGTCCGCCACACCGGGCATGCCCTTGATCTCATCCCGCAGCGCCTCACCATCACGGCTGCCGGCATCCAGCTTGAGGAACAGCGAAATTTGCGCGGCGCGCTGCCACGAGCCGCCAAGCTGCTCGATGTTCTTCAGCAACAACGACAGGCCCATGGGCATGCTCAGCGCCACCGCCATCACCAGACAGGTGAAAAAGCTGCCGATCGGCTGCTTGCCCAAGCGGCGCAGGCTGTCGGCCATGCTGGCACGGTGGCTTTCCAGCCAGGCATGCAGCAGCGTGCGGAAATCCGGGCCATCATCGTCTTCGCCGCGCTTTTTCTTCGCCGGTTGCGGGTCAGCGGGCTTTGGTGCAACCCGCTCGGAAACCTTCGGCGTACGTGTAGTGCTCATTGCCCGGCCTCCCCATCGCCGATCAAGCGGCCGCGCTGCAAGGTCAGCATGCGGTGGCGCATGCGCGCAATCAGTGCCAGGTCGTGGCTGGCGATCAATACCGTGGTACCCAGGCGGTTGATGTCCTCGAACACGCCCATGATCTCTGCGGCCAGGCGCGGGTCGAGGTTACCGGTGGGTTCGTCGGCCAGCAGCAGGGCCGGCTGGTGGACGATGGCGCGGGCAATGCCTACCCGCTGCTGCTGCCCGGTGGACAGGTCGGCCGGGAACAGTTCGCCCTTGTCGGACAGCGATACACGCTCCAGGGCCGAATCCACGCGCTTGGCGATCTCGGCCTTGGACAGGCCGAGAATCTGCAGGGGCAAGGCGATGTTGTTGAACACCGTGCGGTCGAACAACAGCTGGTGGTTCTGAAATACCACGCCGATCTGCCGGCGCAGGAACGGGATCTGCGCATTGCTGATCTGGCCCAGGTCCTGCCCGGCCAGCATGAGCTTGCCGCTGGTCGGGCGCTCCATGGCCAGCAACAGGCGCAGCAAGGTGCTCTTGCCAGCGCCCGAGTGCCCGGTGACGAACAGGAACTCGCCCCGGCGCGCCCGGAAACTCAGCTCATGCAAACCCACATGACCATTGGGATAGCGCTTGGCAACCTGTTCGAATCGGATCATGGTCAGTCTCGCTCGGCGAACAGAGCCTTGACGAACGGCTCGGCTTCGAAGGTACGCAGGTCGTCGATGCCTTCACCCACACCGATGAAGCGGATCGGAATGTTGAACTGCTTGGCCAGGGCAAAGATCACCCCGCCCTTGGCAGTGCCGTCCAGCTTGGTCAGGGCCAGGCCAGTCAGTTCGACGCTCTGGTTGAAGTACTTGGCCTGGCTGATGGCGTTCTGGCCAGTACCGGCGTCGAGCACCAGCAGCACCTCGTGCGGCGCATCGGCGTCGAGCTTGCCGATAACCCGGCGGACCTTCTTCAGCTCTTCCATCAAGTTGTCTTTGGTGTGCAGGCGGCCGGCGGTGTCAGCGATCAGCACGTCGGCGCCACGGGCCTTGGCGGCTTGAACGGCGTCGAAGATCACCGACGCGGAGTCGGCACCGGTATGCTGGGCGATTACCGGAATCTGGTTACGCTCGCCCCACACTTGCAACTGCTCGACCGCTGCGGCACGGAAAGTATCGCCAGCGGCCAGCATCACTTTTTTGCCTTCCATCTGCAGCTTCTTGGCCAGCTTGCCGATGGTGGTGGTCTTGCCGGCGCCGTTCACGCCAACCACGAGGATGACGTAAGGCTTGTTTTGCGCCTGTACTTTAAGCGGCTGCTCGACCGGGCGCAGCAGTGCGGCCAGCTCTTCCTGCAGCGACTTGTACAGGGCATCGGCGTCGGCCAACTGCTTGCGCGCGACCTTCTGGGTCAGGTTCTGGACGATGGCCGAGGTGGCTTCCACGCCGACGTCAGCCGTCAGCAAACGGGTCTCGATCTCGTCGAGCAGGTCGTCGTCGATGACTTTCTTGCCCAGGAACAGGCTGGCCATGCCCTCGCCGATGCTGGCGCTGGTCTTCGACAGGCCCTGCTTCAGGCGGGCGAAGAAGCCGGGTTTGGCTTGTTCGACAACGGCTGGGGCAGCGACAGGGGCCGGCTCTGGCTCGACAGGCGCTGCTACCGGGCGCTCGGGGATTGCTGGCGGGGCCTTTGGCTCCAGATCGGGAACCAGAGCAACGGGCTCTTCGGCAACGGGCAGGACCAGGTTGCTGACAGGGGGCTCGACGGCATGAATGACTGGGGCTGCTACAGGTGCAGGGGTTTCGACCTGCGGGGCGGCAGGCTCTGCATTCGCGGGCACGCCCGCTCCCACAGGGGCCGGGGTTGGCTCAGGGGCCTGGGTAACCACAGGGGCCGGGGTTGGCTCAGGGGCCTGGGTAACCACAGGGGCAGGTGCCGGCTCGAATACCGGAGTCGCCACTGGCGCCGTTGCAGGCTCAGAGGCCAAGGCTGGCTCGGCAGCCCGAGGGGCCTCAGCTACAGCTGCGGGGGCTGCTGCAACCACCGGCTCGACCGGAGCGGCTTCAGGGCGCTCGACGGCGGGCTGCGGCGCTACGGGTTCTGCAGCCTGGGGTTCGGGGGCTTGTGGCTGTTCGGCGACAGGTTGCTGCGGCTTCTTTCGAAACCAGCTGAACAGGCCTTTCTTTTCGCCAGCCTCGGCCGGCGCTTTTTTGTCGTCGTTGGAACCAAACATGGAGGACGGCTATCTCAGGGTAGCGATGAGCCAGCAATGGCACATCGGGAATTCTCTCTACGCAGAACAGACTATCTTGAAGCCTGCTGGTTCATGCGCAACGTTTTGTCTTAGTGTCCTGTGGGCCAGAACGGCGACAGGCATGGTCGCCAGGCAACCGGATCAGTATCCTAGCACCTCCTGGCCCGTCGACGCTAAACCCAGCGGGCCGCCGAACAGGTTAAACACCGTATGAATGCTCTAGCCCGCCGCGCCGCTGGCCTGTTGTTCGGCACGCTCTGCCTGCCGCTCGCGGCCCTCGCCGCCGATGTGCAACCCACCCACGAATTCATTCTCGACAATGGCCTGAAAGTGGTCGTGCGCGAAGACCACCGCGCCCCGGTGGTGGTCTCGCAGATCTGGTACAAGGTGGGCTCCAGCTACGAGACCCCGGGCCAGACCGGCTTGTCCCACGCGCTGGAACACATGATGTTCAAGGGCAGCGCCAAGGTCGGCCCCGGCGAAGCTTCGCGCATCCTGCGTGACCTGGGCGCCGACGAAAACGCCTTCACCAGCGACGACTACACCGCTTACTACCAGGTGCTGGCCCGCGACCGCCTGCCGGTAGCCCTGGAGCTGGAGGCTGACCGCCTGGCCAGTTTGCGCCTGCCCGCCGACGAGTTCAGCCGCGAAATCGAGGTCATCAAGGAAGAGCGCCGCCTGCGTACGGACGACCAGCCCAATCAAAAGGCGTTTGAGCTGTTCCGCGCCATGGCCTACCCGGCCAGCGGCTACCACACCCCGACCATCGGCTGGATGGCCGACCTTGAACGTATGAAGGTCGAGGAGCTGCGCCACTGGTACGAGTCCTGGTACGCGCCCAACAACGCGACGCTGGTGGTGGTCGGCGATGTGACCGCCGACGAGGTCAAGGGCCTGGCGCAGAAGTATTTCGGCAGCATTCCGAAGCGCGCCGTGCCACCGGCCAAACTGCCCCTGGAACTGGCCGAACCTGGCCAGCGCCAGTTGACCCTGCATGTACGCACCCAACTGCCCAGCCTGATCTACGGCTTCAACGTGCCCGGCCTGCCCACCGCCAAGGACCCACGCACCGTGCACGCCCTGCGCCTGATCTCGGCCCTGCTCGACGGCGGCTACAGCGCCCGCATGCCGGCACGCCTGGAGCGTGGTCAGGAGCTGGTGGCCGGCGCTTCTTCCAGCTACAACGCCTTCACCCGCGGCGACAGCCTGTTCCTGATTTCGGCTACGCCGAACGTGCAGAAGCAGAAAACCCTCGCCGATGTCGAAAAAGGCATCTGGCAGTTGCTTGAAGAACTCAAGACCACCCCGCCCAGCGCCGAAGAGCTCGAACGCGTACGCGCTCAGGTCATCGCAGGCCTGGTCTACGACCGCGACTCCATCAGCAGCCAGGCCACCACCATCGGCCAGCTGGAAACCGTCGGCCTGTCCTGGAAGCTGATCGACAGCGAGCTGGACGAGCTCAAGCGTGTCACCCCGCAGGACATCCAGAACGCCGCGCGCACCTATTTCACCCGCGAACGCCTGAGCGTTGCCCATGTACTGCCCGAGGAGTCCGCTCATGAGTGATCGCCGCGCACCACGCCCAACCCTGCTGGCCACGGGTATCCGCGCCCTGGCGCTGGCGACCGTGCTGGCCGCCCCGGCCATGGCCGACAACGCCGCCAAGGCCGACAGCAGCGCCGCTCGCCCAGCCAACACCTTGCAATCCTTGGCCGAACTGGATGGCAAGGCACCCAGCCGGCGCCAGTTGAACATTCAGCACTGGAACACCGCCGAAGGCGCCCGTGTGCTGTTCGTAGAAGCCCGCGAACTGCCCATGTTCGACCTGCGCGTCACCTTCGCCGCCGGCAGCAGCCAGGACGGCGTTACGCCAGGTGTGGCCGCGCTGACCAACGCCATGCTCAACGAGGGCGTGGCCGGCAAGGACGTGACCGCCATCGCCGAAGGTTTCGAGGGCCTGGGGGCGGACTTTGGCAACGGCTCCTACCGCGACATGGCGGTGGCCTCGCTGCGCAGCCTCAGCGCCAAGGACAAGCGCGAACCGGCCCTCAAACTGTTTACCGAGGTGGCCGGCAAGCCGACCTTCCCCGAAGACGCCCTCAAGCGCATCAAGAACCAGATGCTGGCCGGCTTCGAATACGAGAAGCAGAACCCCGGCAAGATCGCGGGCAAGGCGCTGTTCGGCAAGCTTTACGGCGATCACCCTTATGCCCACCCCAGCGACGGTACCGCCGAAAGCATCGACGGCATCACCCTGGCACAGCTGCGCGCCTTCCATACCAAAGCCTATACCGGCGGCAACGCGGTCATCGCGCTGGTCGGCGACCTGAGCCGCGCCGAAGCCGAAGCCATTGCGGCCCAGGTATCTGCCGGCCTGCCGAAGGGCCCGGCACTGGCCGCGCCAGCCCAGCCCACTGACGCCAAGGCTGGCCTGACTCACATCGACTTCCCGTCCAAGCAAACCCACCTGATGCTGGCCGAACTGGGTATCGACCGCCAGGACCCGGACTGGCCAGCCCTGTCGCTGGGCAACCAGATCCTCGGCGGCGGTGCGTTCGGCACCCGCCTGATGAGCGAAGTACGTGAAAAGCGCGGCCTGACCTACGGCGTGTACTCGGTGTTCAGCCCGATGCAGGTGCGCGGCCCCTTCATGATCAACCTGCAAACCCGCGCCGAGCTGAGCGAAGGCACGCTGAAGCTGGTGCAGGACATTCTTGCCGACTACCTCAAACAGGGCCCTACCCAGCAAGAGCTGGACGATGCCAAGCGTGAACTGGCCGGCAGCTTCCCGCTGTCCAATGCCAGCAACGCCAGCATCGTCGGGCAACTGGGTGCAATCGGCTTCTACAACCTGCCGCTGACCTGGCTGGAGGACTTCATGCAGCAGTCCCAGGCCCTCACCGTCGAACAGGTCAAGGCGGCCATGAACAAACACCTGTCAGCCGATAAACTGGTGATCGTCACCGTTGGCCCGAAAGTGCCACAAAAACCGCTGCCAGCCCCCACTGACAAGCCCTCCGAGCAGCCGCTCGGAGTACCGGAGCACTAATGCCAAGATCCACCCCTCCCGCCCGCCCCCAATCGGGCCAAAGCAAGGGCCAGGGCCACCTGCGCATCATCGCCGGCGAGTGGCGCAGCCGCCGCCTGGCGGTACCGGAAGGCGAAGGCCTGCGGCCAACGCCCGACCGCGTGCGCGAAACCGTGTTCAACTGGCTGGCACCTTACATCGAGGGCGCCCGCGTGCTGGACGCCTTCACCGGTAGCGGCGCCCTGGTGCTCGAAGCCCTGTCGCGCGGAGCCGAAGACGCCGTGGCGCTGGACAGCAACCCGGCGGCCATCGCCAACCTGAAGAACAACCTCGAAATCCTGCGCTGCCCGCGTGGGCAGATCCTGCAAACCGATGCCCTGCGCTACCTGCAAGGCCCGGCCAAGCAGCAGTTCGATGTGGTGTTCCTCGACCCGCCGTTCCACCAGGACCTGCTGGCCAACACCTGCAACCTGCTGGAGCAGAACCAGTGGCTGCGCGAACAGGCGTGGGTCTACACCGAAAGCGAAGCCGCGCCTTCAACCTTGCAACTGCCGGGCAACTGGCGCCTGCATCGCGAAAAGAAAACCGGTCAGGTGCACTACGCGCTCTGGCAAAGGGCCACAACCGACCAATAGCGCAGGTACTGTGGCGCTTTTTCATGGCACTCTAGGCAGGCACATCACGAGTCGCCCAGTATGCCCAGCCAAAGCGCCATATTTCGCCCGGCCACCGGCCTTTCCAACCCCCACCTGCAAACCCTGTGGGGGCCCCTGTGGCGCAAGCTGCCTGAACTGCAGCGCAACCGCGAGCGGCTGTGGCTGGCCGACGGCGACTTCATCGACCTCGACTGGCATGGCCCCCATGAACCCCATGCACCATTGGTGCTGGTGCTGCATGGGCTGACCGGCTCGTCGCATTCACCCTATGTGAAAGGCTTGCAGCAAGCGCTGCAAGGGCGCGGTTGGGCCAGCGTGGCAGCGAACTGGCGCGGTTGCTCGGGCGAACCCAACCTGCTACCACGCAGCTACCACTCCGGCGCCAGTGAAGACCTGGCAGAAATTGTCAGCCACCTGCGCGCCCAACGCCCCTTGGCGCCACTGTATGCAGTGGGCTACTCGCTGGGTGGCAATGTACTGTTGAAATACCTGGGCGAAAGCGGGGTTGCCAGCCAACTGGAAGCAGCGGTTGCAGTGTCGGTGCCCTTTCGTCTGGATCACTGTGCCGACCGTATCGGCCAGGGGTTCTCCAAGGTGTATCAGGCGCACTTCATGCGCGAAATGCTGGCGTATGTGCAGCTCAAACAGCGGCACTTCCACGCGCAGGGTCAGCATGATCGGCTGGCGGCGCTGGAGCGCCTGGGGCAACTGACCAACTTGCGCACCTTCTGGGACTTCGACGGCAAAGTCACCGCACCGCTTAACGGCTTTCGCGATGCGCACGACTACTATCGCCGCTCATCGAGCCACTTCTTCCTCGGCCAGAACCGCACGCCAACGCTGATCATCCATTCCAGCGATGACCCGTTCGTGTCCGGCCATAGCCTGCCAACGGCCCGTGAGCTGGCGCCACACACCTGCTTCGAACTGCACAGCCGCGGTGGTCATGTGGGCTTTGTCGATGGCAGCCTGCGAAATCCGGGGTACTACCTGGAGCGGCGGATTCCGCAGTGGCTGGTGGACGGCCAATAGGGCGTTTACCGATTACTCGCCTGTGGCTACGCCATGCTCCGGATCATTGATCCACTCGCTCCAGGACCCGGCATACAGCTTGCCCAACGGGTACCCCGCCAGCGCCAGCGCAAACAGGTTGTGGCAAGCCGTCACCCCAGACCCACAATAAGACACGAGCTGCTCCGGCGCGCGCCCGGCCAGCTTTTCGGCAAAGCGCTGCTTGAGCTGGTCCGTCGGCAAAAAGCACCCATCAGCCCCCAGGTTGTCGGTAAACGCTGCGCACTGGGCCCCGGGAATATGCCCCGCCACCGGATCGATCGGCTCCACTTCACCGCGAAAACGCGGCAAGGCACGCGCATCGATCAAGGTCAGGTCACTGCTACCCAGGCGCTTGCCCAGGTGGTCGGCATCGATCAGCAGCCTGGCGTCCGGCTCACCCTTGAAGTTGCCCCCGCGTTTGGGCGGCGGGTCCAGGCTCAGCGGCAGGTGCGCGGCATGCCAGGCCTTCAGGCCACCGTCGAGAATCGCCACACCGCTGCGCTTGCCCAGCCAGACCAACAGCCACCAGGCACGGGCGGCAAAGGCACCGGGGCCGTCGTCGTACAGCACCACCTCACTGTCGTTGTCCAGGCCCCACTCACGCAGGCGCGCGACCAGCCGCTGCGCATCGGGCAATGGGTGGCGCCCGGTGCGCCCCTTGCTCACCGGCCCACTGAGGTCGCGGTCAAGGTCGGCAAAATGCGCCCCGGCGATATGCCCTTGGGCATAGCTGCGCTGGCCATAGTCCACATCCTCAAGGGCAAAGCGGCAGTCGAGAATCACCAGCTTGGGCGCGTCCAGGCGCTCGGCCAACTGCTGCGGGGTGATCAATTGCGCAAGGGGCATGACAATCTCCTGATCGATGGCACTTGGGCCCTGGGCTAGAGCTCCAGGGCCTGGTTGAACGGTACATGGAATTCCTGGCACAGGGCGTCCACGGCAGCGCGGGCGTTGTCGGTCACGTAGCCGAGCTCCAGCACCAGCACCTGATAGACGCCGCGTTTGAAAGCTTCTTCACCCAAATGCGCGGAATGTTCACGCGTGGTGCTGAGAAAACGCACCCACGATGTCAGCACGATCCAGGCATTGATGGTCAGCGACTCGATCTGTGCCGGCGCCATGGCCAGAATGCCCGCCTCGACAAAGCCTCGGTAGATCGCCTGGCCCTGGCGCAGGCAACGCTCGGAAAAACGCCGGTAACGGGCGGCCAGTTCGGCATCGCTGTCCAGCAGGTGCTCCAGGTCGCGGTGCAGGAAGCGGTAGTTCCACATGGCGGCCAGCAAGGCCTTGAGGTAGAAGCGCTTGTCCTCCACGGTGGCCGCGCGGCCTTGTGGCGGGCGCAGGAAGCTGTCCACCAACTCTTCATACTGGCTGAACAACAGGGCGATGATCGCCTGCTTGTTGGGGAAGTGGTAATACAGGTTGCCGGGCGAGATTTCCATGTGCGCGGCAATGTGGTTGGTACTGACGCTGCGTTCGCCCTGCTGGTTGAACAGCTCCAGGCTGTTCTGCACGATGCGCTCTCGGGTCTTCATGCGCGGGGCCATGCTCAGCTCCCAGTCTGCGGGCCTACTTCAAAGGGCCATCTTACGGCGTATTGCAGGTGGAATGCACCGTTCGAACGTGTGGAAAAATTCGCACCATCGTGCAAATTAGAGTATAGGCTCTAGAGATTCCCTGCCCGGACTCGACACCGCCATGAACTCGCCCAGTGCCTTGCCCCCTGTGCAATCCGACCTCGACCTTGCAGCGTTTTTCGCAGCCCAGCGCCAGGCCTTTGCAGGTAACCCCCTGCCACCGGCCGCCCAGCGCCGGCAATGGCTGAAAAGCCTGCGTGAAGCCCTGTTGGCCAGCCAGGATGAGCTGATCGAGGCCATCAGCGAGGACTTTACCGGACGCAGCGCCGACGAAACCTTGCTGGCCGAGTTGCTGCCCTCGATACAGGGCCTGCGCCACGCCGAAAAACACCTGCAACGCTGGATGCGCGCCAGCCGGCGACGCGTTGGTCTGGCCTTCCAGCCAGCCAGCGCGCAGGTGCGATACCAACCGCTGGGGGTGGTCGGCATCATCGTGCCGTGGAACTACCCGCTATTCCTCGCCATCGGCCCGCTGACGTGCGCGCTGGCTGCCGGTAACCGGGTCATGCTCAAACTCAGCGAAGCCACACCCGCCAGTGGCCAGGCTTTGAAGCAACTACTGGAACGGGTATTCCCCTCCGACCTGGTCAGAGTGGTACTCGGCGAGGTTGAGGTGGGCCAGGCCTTCGCCCGCCTGCCCTTCGACCACCTGCTGTTCACCGGCGCCACCAGCGTGGGCCGCCAGGTGATGCTGGCTGCGGCGCAGAACCTGACGCCGGTCACCCTGGAACTGGGCGGCAAGTCGCCCGCCATCGTGTCGGACGACGTGCCCCTGGACACCGCCGCCGAGCGCATCGCCTTCGGCAAAACCCTCAACGCCGGCCAGACCTGCGTCGCCCCCGACTATGTGCTGGTGCCACGTGATCGGCTGGCGGCCTTCAGCGACGCCTACCAGCGCGCCGTTCAGCGCCTGTACCCGCGCGTCGCCGACAACCCTGACTACACCGCCATCATCAACCCGCGCCAGCTGCAGCGCTTGCAGCACCTGCTGGAGGATGCCCGCGCAAAAGGTGCGCAAGTGCTCGACCTGTACCCTGGCGAGCCCCGCCAAGGCCGACGCCTGCCACCACACCTGCTGCTGGAGGTGAGTGACGACATGCAGGTGATGCAGGACGAAATCTTCGGCCCGCTGCTGCCGCTGGTGCCCTACGACAGCCTCGACCAGGCGCTGGCCTACATCAACCAACGCCCGCGCCCGCTGGCGCTTTACTACTTCGGGTATGACCGGGCCGGGCAGGAACGCGTGCTGCGCCACACCCACTCCGGCGGCGTGTGCCTGAACGACACCCTGCTGCATGTGGCCCAGGACGACCTGCCCTTCGGCGGCATCGGCCCCTCGGGCATGAGCCACTACCATGGCCACGACGGTTTCCTGACCTTCAGCAAGGCCAAGGCCGTGCTGGCCAAGCAACGTTTCAACGCCGCGCGGCTGATCTACCCGCCTTATGGCAAAGCCTTGCAGCGCCTGGTCTACAAGCTGTTCATCCGCTGAGGGGCAGCCTATGCACCGTCGTGACCTGCTGCGTTTCAGCCTTGGTGCCAGCATCTTTCTGAGTGCAGCCGGCCTGGTCGGCTGCGCCGCGCAAACCAGCGCACAGGGTTACCAACTACTGCGCGACGACGACCTGCCACTGCTGCGTGCGCTGATCCCGGTGGTGCTGGCCGGCACGCTGGCCACCGATAAATCGGTGCTGCACAGCCTCGACCACAAGCTGGCGGCCTTGTCGCCGGAAATGCTCAAGCTCACCCGGCAACTGTTCGACGTGCTCAGCCTGCCGCTTACCCGTGGCCCGTTGACCGGCGTCTGGGGCGCCTGGGAACAGGCCAGCCCCACCCAAGTCACAGCCTTCCTGCAACGTTGGCAGGACAACTCACTGAACCTGCTGCGCATGGGCCACGCTTCATTGCTGCAGCTGCTGCAAATGGCCTGGTACGAACGCCCCGAGTCCTGGGCCGCCTGCGGTTACCCGGGCCCACCGAAAATCTGAAAACAACAAGAGCATCGCCAATGCCTGTAGCCGACCCGTTTCGCCAAGGCCTCGAACGCGGCTGGATCACCCATGACGCGTCACGCCTGGAGCACGACCTTTTGCTGGAGGCCGATATTGCCGTGATTGGCAGCGGTGCCGGCGGTGCCACCAGCGCACAAATGCTCAGCGCCGCCGGTTTCAAGGTGCTGCTGATCGAAGAAGGCCCGCTCAAGACCAGCAGCGACTTCCACCTGCTGGAGAGCGAGGCTTATGCCAGCCTGTATCAGGAGGGCCTGGGGCGCATGAGCAAGGATGGCGCCATCACCATCCTGCAAGGCCGCGCCGTTGGCGGCACCACGCTGGTGAACTGGACGTCGAGCTTTCGTACCCCGCCGCAGACGTTGGCCCACTGGGCCTCGGCCCACGGCGTGACGGGCCTGGGCGAAGATGACCTGCGCCCCTGGTTCGAACGCATGGAGCAGGAACTGGGCATTACGCCATGGGCCATGCCACCCAATGCCAACAACGACGTACTGCGCCGGGGCTGCGAACAACTGGGTTACCGCTGGGCGGTGATCCCGCGCAACGTGCGCGGCTGCTGGAACCTGGGCTACTGCGGCATGGGCTGCCCGGTGAATGCCAAGCAATCGATGTTGGTAACCCGTATTCCCGCCACCCTCGACCATGGCGGCGAACTGCTGTACCTGGCCCGGGCCGAGCGCTTCACCCACAACGGCGAGCGCATCCAGAGCCTCACATGCCAGGCCCTGGATGCCCGAGGCATACACCCCACCGGCAGGCAGGTCAGCGTCCGCGCGCGCCATTACCTGCTCGCTGGCGGCGGCATCAACAGCCCGGCCCTGCTGCTGCGTTCCGACGCACCGGACCCCCATGGTCGCCTGGGCAAGCGCACCTTCCTGCACCTGGTGAACTTCAGCGCTGCGCGCTTCAAGGACCGGATCGACCCCTACTATGGCGCCCCGCAGTCCATCTACAGCGACCACTTCCAGTGGCAAGGCGGCACGGATGGCCCGGTCGGCTACAAACTGGAAGTGCCGCCGTTGCACCCGGCCCTGGCCAGCACCCTGCTGGGTGGGCACGGACAGGAAAACGCCCAGCGTATGGCCGAGTTGCCGCACACCCATGTGATGTTGGCGCTGCTGCGCGATGGCTTCCACCCCGAGAGCCAGGGCGGTGCCGTGGAGCTGCGTGGCGATGTCTCACCGGTGCTCGATTACCCGGTCACCGACTACCTGCGCGACGGCTTGCGCCGCGCCTATCGCAGCATGGCGCAGATCCAGTTTGCCGCCGGCGCTACCCAGGTCACCCCCGTGCACAGCGATGCCAGCGCCACGTCCAGCCTGGAACAGGCCTTGGCCATGATCGACACGTTGCGCCTGGAACCCTTCCGCACACGCCTGGGCAGTGCCCATGTGATGGGGGGCTGTGCGCTGGGCGAAGACCCGCGCCAAGCGGTGTGTGACAGCCTGGGCCGTCACCACCAGCTGGAAAACCTGTCCGTCCACGACGGTTCGCTGTTCCCCACCAGCATCGGCGCCAACCCGCAACTCTCGGTGTATGCCATCAGCGCCAGGCTCACCGAAGCACTGGTCGCCCGCCTGGCACGCAACGCATGACAACGAATACGCCCCCTGTCTATAGTGCCATCAGCCGGCCGCATGACTTGGCCGGGGCGCCGTCGCTGCGCTACCATCCGACTCCCCAACGCACTCCAGCCAGGATGACGCGATGAACCGAGTGTTGTACCCGGGTACTTTCGACCCCATTACCAAAGGCCATGGCGACCTGGTCGAGCGCGCTTCGCGGCTGTTCGACCATGTGATCATCGCAGTGGCGGCCAGCCCGAAGAAAAACCCCCTGTTCCCGCTGGAACAACGGGTGGAGCTCGCCCGTGAGGTCACCAAGCACCTGCCCAATGTCGAAGTCATCGGCTTCTCTTCCCTGTTGGCGCATTTCGCCAAGGAACAGGGCGCCAACGTCTTCCTGCGTGGCCTGCGTGCCGTGTCCGACTTCGAGTACGAGTTCCAGCTGGCCAACATGAACCGGCAACTGGCCCCCGATGTCGAGAGCCTGTTCCTCACGCCTTCGGAACGTTATTCGTTCATTTCCTCGACGTTGGTCCGGGAAATTGCCGCACTGGGTGGGGATATCAGCAAATTCGTCCATCCGGTGGTGGCCGAGGCGCTGACCGAACGCTTCAAGAAGTAAGCCTGATCGCCTGATTGTCGCGCCCGCGTGCACTGCGGGCGCGAATGCGGCACAATTGTGCCCATTGCGTTGAACATGCCCGGGCGGTGAGCCCCGGCCGGAGTCCCCATGTCCCTGATCATCACCGACGATTGCATCAACTGCGACGTCTGCGAACCCGAGTGCCCGAACGAGGCCATCTCCCAAGGCGAAGAGATCTACGTGATCGACCCTAACCTGTGCACCCAGTGCGTGGGCCACTACGACGAGCCGCAGTGCCAGCAGGTCTGCCCGGTCGACTGCATCCCGCTGGATGAAGCCCACCCGGAAACCGAAGAACAGCTGATGGCCAAGTACCGCCGCATTACCGGCAAGGACTGACCATCACCAGGCAAGGGCCTCGCCCTTGCCTCAGCGCTGGCAACGCGGGCAGTACACGCTCGCCCGCTGCCCCAGCTTCACCTCGCGCAACTCCGTGCCACACACCTTGCACGGCTGCCCGCCGCGACCATAGACGAACAATTCCTGCTGGAAGTACCCCGGCTGCCCATCGCCCCCGATAAAGTCGCGCAGGGTGGTGCCCCCTTGCTCGATTGCCGCCGCCAGCACCCGCTTGATCTCGATCGCCAGCTTCAGGTAGCGCGCCCGGGAAATCCCGCCCGCCTCGCGGCGTGGATCAATCCCTGCGGCAAACAGTGCCTCGGTGGCGTAGATGTTGCCCACCCCCACCACCACTGCGTTGTCCATGATGAAGGGCTTGACCGCCATCGACCGCCCGCGCGACAACTGGAACAGGCGTTCGCCATCGAACAGGTCGGTCAACGGCTCTGGCCCAAGGCGTAGCAGCAGTTCGTGGTTCAGCGGGTCCAGGCTCCACAGCATGGCCCCAAAGCGGCGCGGGTCGGTGTAGCGCAGCATCAGCCCCGACTCCAGCTCGATATCGACATGTTCATGCTTGGCCGCCGGCAAGCCCAGCTCGACCAGCCGCAGGTTGCCCGACATGCCAAGGTGGCTTATCAACGTGCCGACTTCGGCGTTGATCAACAGGTACTTGGCACGGCGCTCAACGCTGACAATGCGCTGCCCCGACAGGCGTACATCCAGGTCTTCCGGAACGGGCCAGCGCAGACGCCGGTCGCGCACCACCACACGGCTGACGCGTTGGCCTTCCAGGTGCGGCGCAATACCGCGCCGGGTGGTTTCTACTTCTGGCAATTCCGGCATGTGTCAGTGCCCGCCCAGCTCGCGAATGTTCTGCTTGAGGTTTTCGAAATCGTATTCCGACAACCCAATGTAATCGAGCACCAGCGGGCCCACCACATTCCATTCATGGTCCACCGCCTGGTTGCCCAGCACCCGGTAGGACGCGCAAATGTGCTCGGCCATCTTCAACACCGCCAGCAGGTTTTTCAGCTGGCTCTGGGTATTGCGCGAACTCTCGTCGCGAAACACCGCCAGGGCGTTATGGTGGTTGGCGATGGCCGCGCTAAGGTGCTCGGGCAGGCGCCAGGACTTGGCGGTGAAATAGCCGACCACCGAATGGTTGGTGTTGAACGTATGGTTTTCAGTATCGACCACGCGCGTTTCTTCGCCGGCCTTGGCGTAGGCCTCCTCCAGCACCTCCATGTAATTGGGGAAGCGCTTGAGCATCAAAGGCACGCCGCAGTCATGGAACAGGCCCAGAGTGTACGCCTCGTCCGCAGCCTGGATACCGGTGCGCTTGGCCAGGGTCAGGCAGGTGTTCGCCACGTCCTGGGCGGTATCCCAGAAGCGGTTGAGGGTAACGATGGTCTCGTCGCTCATCTCGCCCTTGATCGACTGGGCGTTGATCAGGTTGATGATCGAACGGCTGCCCAGCAGGTTCACCGCGCGCTGGATCGAGCCGATCTTGTTGGACAGGCCGAAGTGCGGCGAGTTAACCAGTTTGAGCAAGGCGCCGGAGAGGCCCGGGTCCTGGGAAATCAGCTTGGCGATGGTTTCCAGGTCCGGGTCAGGCATGTACTGCTCGAACTGCAGGTCAACCATGATCTGCGGTTGCGGCGGGATGGTGATGCCTTGCAAGGCTTGCTGGATCTGTTCGGCGCTGAGTTCTTGGGACATACGTGCACACTCGTTTAGGACGGGGGATTCTAACCCAGTTGAGTGCGCAAGCGCTTTGTCGCGCCTCGAACAGAAGTGCGGGCCAACAGGTTATACTCCCGCTCTTTTTTCCCGGAGCGACGTCATGTCCCTGCCCAGCCTTCGCCTCAAAGCCAATGCCGACCGCCGTCTGCGCGCCGGCCACCTGTGGGTCTACAGCAACGAAGTCGACGTCAGCGCGACCCCGCTGCAAGGCTTCCAGGCCGGTCAGCAGGCTGTTCTCGAGGCAGCCAACGGCAAGCCTCTGGGCATCGTTGCACTCAGCCCGAACAACCTGATCTGCGCCCGCTTGCTGTCGCGCGACATCAAGCTGCCGCTGGACAAGTCGCTGCTGGTTCACCGCCTGAACGTCGCCCTGTCGCTGCGTGAGCGCCTGTTCGACCAGCCGTGCTACCGCCTGGTCTATGGCGACTCCGACCTGCTGCCGGGCCTGGTGGTCGACCGCTTCTTCGACATCCTCGTGGTGCAGCTGGCCTCGGCCACCATGGAAGCGCACAAGGACGACGTGATTGCCGCCCTGGTTCAGGTGCTCAAGCCAAGCGGCATCCTGTTCAAGAACGACTCCGCCGCGCGTGACGCCGAAGGCTTGCAGCGCTATGTCGAAACCGTCTACGGCGAAGTACCGGACTGGGTGCCGCTGGAAGAGAACGGCGTCAAGTTCGAAGCCCCGGTGCGTGAAGGCCAGAAGACCGGCTGGTTCTACGACCACCGCATGAACCGTGCACGCCTGGCCCCCTATGTAAAAGGCAAGCGTGTACTCGACCTGTTCAGCTACATCGGTGGCTGGGGCGTGCAAGCGGGTGCCTTCGGCGCCAGCGAAGTGTTCTGTGTCGATGCTTCGGGCTTTGCCCTGGATGGCGTGGAGCGCAACGCGGCACTCAACGGCATCAGCGAGAAACTGACCTGCATCGAAGGCGACGTGTTCGAGGCCCTGCGCGAACTGAAGGCCGCCGAAGAGCGCTTCGACGTGATCATTGCCGACCCACCCGCCTTCATCAAGCGCAAGAAAGACCTGAAGAACGGCGAAGCGGCCTACCGCCGCCTGAACGAGCAGGCCATGCGCATGCTGAGCAAGGACGGCATCCTGGTCAGCGCCTCGTGCTCGATGCACCTGCCTGAGGACGACCTGCACAACATCCTGCTGACCAGCGCCCGCCACCTGGACCGCAACATGCAGCTGCTCGAGCGCGGCGGCCAAGGCCCGGACCACCCGGTGCACCCGGCCATTGCCGAGACCCGCTACATCAAGAGCATCACCTGCCGGTTGCTGCCAAACAGCTGATCTCTGCTAAAAAGGGCCGCCCAGCGGCCCTTTCCTGCCGCAAACTCCCCGCCAACCATCCACATCTGCATTCCCTCGCCGCGCCAGCGGTGTAGAATCGGCCTATTCATCGCCAGTCATCCCCGGCGGGTTTATGAGCTCTGGCCAAGCACGCGGCGATCCCGCGCGGTCTTCGGCCTCATCCGTGCCAGTGGCAACCGGCCTGCGGCGCAAAGGACAAGAGAAGCTCACTCCCCTTTTTGTGACCTGATTAAGCCGCCAGGAGTGTTTCATGCCTGATTATCGTTCCAAGACTTCCACCCAAGGCCGCAACATGGCCGGCGCCCGTGCCCTGTGGCGCGCCACCGGGATGAAGGACGAAGACTTCAAGAAACCGATCATCGCCATCGCCAACTCGTTCACCCAGTTCGTCCCGGGCCACGTGCACCTGAAGGACCTGGGCCAGCTGGTTGCCCGCGAGATCGAGCGCGCCGGTGGCGTGGCCAAGGAATTCAACACCATCGCGGTCGATGACGGCATCGCCATGGGCCACGACGGCATGCTGTACTCGCTGCCAAGCCGCGAGATCATTGCCGACGCCGTGGAATACATGGTCAACGCCCACTGCGCCGACGCCATCGTGTGCATTTCCAACTGCGACAAGATCACCCCCGGCATGCTGATGGCCGCCCTGCGCCTGAACATCCCGGTGATCTTCGTTTCCGGCGGCCCGATGGAAGCCGGCAAGACCAAACTGGCCAGCCACGGCCTGGACCTGGTCGATGCCATGGTCATCGCTGCCGACTCCACGGCCTCCGACGAAAAAGTCGCCGAATACGAGCGCAGCGCCTGCCCGACCTGTGGTTCGTGCTCCGGCATGTTCACCGCCAACTCGATGAACTGCCTGACCGAAGCACTGGGCCTGGCCCTGCCAGGCAACGGTTCGACCCTGGCCACCCACGCCGACCGCGAGCAGCTGTTCCTCACCGCCGGCCGCACCATCGTCGAGCTGTGCAAGCGCTACTACGGCGAGAACGATGAGTCGGTACTGCCGCGCAGCATCGCCAACTTCAAGGCGTTCGAAAACGCCATGATGCTCGACATCGCCATGGGCGGTTCGACCAACACCATCCTGCACCTGCTGGCCGCCGCCCAGGAAGGCGAGGTGGCGTTCGACCTGCGCGACATCGACCGCCTGTCGCGCAAAGTGCCGCAGTTGTGCAAAGTGGCGCCGAACATCCAGAAGTACCACATGGAAGACGTGCACCGCGCCGGCGGCATCTTCAGCATCCTCGGTTCGCTGGCCCGTGGCGGCCTGCTGCACACCGACCTGCCAACCGTGCACAGCCGCAGCATGGAAGAAGCCATCGCCAAGTGGGACATCACCCAGACCGATGACGAAGCCGTGCACACCTTCTTCAAGGCAGGCCCTGCCGGCATCCCGACCCAGACCGCGTTCAGCCAGTCGACCCGTTGGGAAACCCTGGATGACGACCGCGAAAACGGCTGCATCCGCAGCTTCGAGCACGCTTATTCGCAAGAAGGCGGCCTGGCCGTGCTGTACGGCAACATCGCCCTCGACGGTTGCGTGGTGAAAACCGCCGGTGTCGACGAGTCGATCCACGTGTTCGAAGGCACCGCGAAAATCTTCGAAAGCCAGGACAGCGCCGTACGCGGCATCCTCGCTGACGAAGTGAAGGCCGGCGACATCGTGATCATCCGTTACGAAGGCCCGAAAGGCGGCCCGGGCATGCAGGAAATGCTGTACCCGACCTCGTACCTGAAGTCCAAAGGCCTGGGCAAGGCCTGCGCCCTGCTCACCGACGGCCGCTTCTCGGGTGGTACCTCGGGCCTGTCGATCGGCCACGCCTCGCCAGAAGCTGCTGCGGGTGGCGCCATCGGCCTGGTGCGTGACGGCGACAAGGTGCTGATCGACATCCCTAACCGTTCGATCAACCTGCTGGTCAGCGACGAAGAGCTGGCTGAGCGCCGCGTCGAACAGGACAAGAAGGGCTGGAAGCCTGCCGAAGTACGCCCACGCAAGGTGACCACCGCGCTGAAGGCCTATGCCCTGCTGGCGACCAGTGCCGACAAGGGTGCTGTGCGCAACAAGGCTATGTTGGAAGGCCTGTAAGAAGCGTCTGAAAACACCAACCGGCGCCCCGTGCGCCGGTTTTTTTTGCTTTTCTGCTCCCATACTGCCTAAAAAGCAGCCTTAGGGGGCAATGGCAGCCATGAGCTGGAAAAGCCTGCTGTACAGCGTGACCATAGGGTACGTATGCCTGGTACCCACCTCTACCCAAGGTCAGGAGCGTGCAATGACCGGAGCCATCAGTTTCAGGGGCTCGGTACATGTACCTGGTTGTCGCCATGCCTGGGATGCCGAACAAGGGCGTTTGGTTTTTACGGATTGCCCCAGCGCCATCCCCCCATCAAACGCACCTCCTGCCCATTTGCAAGCCAAGAACATTTTCTCTGGCGAGTACGCCACGGTCATTCATCAAGAGACCCAGGTCGGTCACACGTTTGCCATCCACGACCGCTACGGCAAACGTGTTTCCAGCGGCAGTTATCGAATCACGGTACACGTACCATGAGCCTACTGAATCTGCTCCGGCGTCACGATCACCCAGTTCTTGTCCGCCGTCACCGGCAACCCTTCCTTGGCCTGAGCGGCGGCATTTCTGGCAATCATGCCATTGAGCTGGTCCATGTATTTGGCCTTGCGGTTTATCCACAGGTGGATGCCGCCCTTGCCCACATCCACCCCATGAAACTGCATGTAACCGTCACTGGTCGGCGTGTCGCCGCCCACCAGCACCGGCTTCTTCCACTCATCGATGTAGGTGAGGATCGCCGCCTGCTTGCCCGCCATCCAGGTGGCCGGGGTCCACAGGTACGGGGTAAGTTCCAGCCCTTCGTTGGCCTTGGCGTCATAGTGCCCGGCGCTGATCTGCTTGCGTGCCGTGGTCAGCTGGCCATTCGCGCGGTCCTTGAGCAGCAGGCTCACGCCAATCACGTTCTGCGGCTTCACGTTGTAGCCGTACTTGGGGTCTGACGCGACCATGCGCACCAGCTCTTCCGAAGCCGCCGAGATCACGTACACCTCGATGCCGTTCTCCATCAGCTTGTTGTAAAGCTCGGCCTGGCCCTTGAAGACCTTGGGTGGCTGTACCTCAATAGTCTTGACTTGGTCGCCTTCGTAGTAAGTGCTGGGGATCGGCTTGGTAGAAGCCATCAGCTCATCCACCTGCACCTTCAGCTCCTTCAGAGTAAAGCCCGAGAACACCTGAGCCACCCACGGATAGCAGACCATGTCGTCAACTTCGCACAACCGGTAGTAGTAGCTGAACAGGCTTTCCTTGTGCTCGGCGGTGTCCTTGAACGGCATCAGCTTCAACGACGGATCAAGCTTGTCGCGGCTCAGCAGCCCCTTGTTTTCCATGAATGGCAGCAGGGCCTCTTCAAGGTCATAGCGGTAACTGGTGTTGTCCATGTCGAACACCGCGTAATTACCTTTGTTGGCATTCGCGGCAATCATGCTGTCGAGCTGTTTGGCTGCTTCTGCAGGCCAATGCTTGAGCTCGGTGGCGAAGGTTTCGATACTGAACAGCAGAGACAGGCCGAGGGCCACGGCTTTAGGGGCGCGCTTCATGTACGAATCTCCTGAAATGACCCGGAAACGCTAGTGCAACATTCCCCGCCAACGGCCCTCGATAACGACCTCCATGCAGCTGCAAACGCCGTGTTCATTGCAATCTGCGACACGTCGTTATTCCATAAACGACTATGCACATTCTATTTGGATATAAATTCGTTTGTTTTCAGCCTGTTAGCATTTCCGTTCGCAATCGCTCACAGAGGCGATGCTTCCTTTGCTTTTTTTCGCTGGAGCTTCAATGAACCTGCCGCTGTCTCTTAACCTGCTGGCGTTCCTGGCCCTGCTGCTGGGCCTGGCACAAACCCGCCGCACCGACTGGAGCCTGGCCAAGAAAGTGCTGCTGGGCCTGGTGCTGGGTGTGCTCTTCGGCCTGGCCCTGCACACGGTCTACGGCGCTGGCCACCCGGTGCTCAAGGCCACCATCGCCTGGCTCGACCTGGTCGGCAACGGCTATGTCGGCCTGCTGCAGATGATCGTCATGCCGCTGATCTTCGCCTCGATCCTCAGCGCCGTGGCACGCCTGCACAATGCCTCTTCGCTGGGCCGCATCAGCGTGCTGAGCATCGGCACCCTGCTGCTGACCACCGCCATTGCCGCGCTGATCGGCATCGTGCTGACCAACCTGTTCGGCCTCAGCGCCGAAGGCCTGGTGGCCGGCGCCCAGGAAAGCGCACGCATGCAGGTTATCCACAGCGACTATGCCGGCAAGGTCGCCGACCTCAACATCCCGCAACTGCTGCTGTCGTTCATCCCCAGCAACCCGGTGGGTGACCTGGCGCGGGCCAAGCCGACTTCGATCATCAGCGTGGTGATCTTTGCCGTGTTCATCGGCCTGGCTGCCTTGCAGCTGATCAAGGACGATGCCGAGAAAGGCGAACGTGCCTTGTCGGCCATCGACACCCTGCAAGCCTGGGTGATGCGCCTGGTGCGCGTGGTGATGAAACTGACCCCGTATGGCGTGCTGGCGTTGATGACCAAGGTCGTGGCCAGCTCGAACATGGAAGACATCCTCAAGCTGGGTAGCTTCGTGGTGGTGTCGTACCTGGGCCTGGGGCTGATGTTCGTGGTGCACGGCATCATCCTCGCCGCCACTGGCGTGAGCCCGCTGCGCTTCTTCCGCAAGGTGTGGCCGGTGCTGACCTTCGCCTTCACCAGCCGCTCCAGCGCCGCCAGCATTCCGTTGAACATCGAGGCGCAAACCCGTCGCCTGGGCGTGCCGCAATCCATCGCCAGCTTCAGCGCCTCGTTCGGCACCACCATTGGCCAAAACGGTTGCGCCGGCCTCTACCCAGCCATGCTGGCGGTGATGGTGGCGCCGGCGGTAGGCATCGATACCTTCGACCCGCTGTGGATCGCCACCCTGGTGGCCATCGTCACCCTGAGTTCGGCAGGCGTTGCCGGCGTGGGCGGCGGGGCCACCTTTGCTGCATTGATCGTGCTGCCGGCCATGGGCTTGCCGGTGGAGCTGGTGGCGTTGCTGATTTCGGTAGAGCCACTGATCGACATGGGCCGCACGGCGTTGAACGTGAACGGTTCGATGACGGCGGGCGTGGTCACCAGCCAACTGCTGAAAGAGACCGACAAGGCTGTGCTGGCGGGCGATGAGCATGCTGAGTTGAGCCATACCTGACGGATCACCCGGGGCTGCTATACAGCCCCAATATCCCGTAACGCAATGGCATGGGAAGTGGGCAACAGGCGGCTGGCAGCATCGCTATACTGCTAGCTCGCCTTAGCGAACACTCCGAGGGAAAGGCAACACCATGCCCCAGTACGACATGACCCAGGCCGAAGCCGAAAAGCTTCGCATTGAGGTGGCCAAGATTCGCGTCGAAGTCGACAAACTGATGGCCGAGACACGCAAGCTGAATGCCGAGGCCGTCAAGATGACCCGCGAAACCTTCTGGTACCCGGTTGCCATCGCCGTCGGTTTCGTCACCACGGTGGCGACGGTGACCGCACTGATCATCAAGCTGCTCAGCTGAGCACCACCGCCCACCTTGCGCTGCTTGCCGGCGATGGGCTGCACAGCAGCCCCGGCAATCTCAAACCTTGTCCCATACCTCGAAGTGGTAAGCCGGCTTACCCGCTTCCACCTGGGCCTGGCTCGACGCCAGCGTCCACTGTCCCTCATCAAACGCAGGAAACCAAGCATCCCCTTCCGGTGCCATTTCCACCCGCGTCAGGTACATGCGGCTGACCAGCCCTTTCTCCAGCGCCTGCCCATACAGCTGCGCCCCGCCGATCAGCATCAGCTCATCAACGCCTTGCTCACGCGCCCACTGTTCGGCCCGCACCAGCGCCTCTTCAAGCGAAGCGAACACCTCGGCGCCTGCCAGCTCAAGCCCCGGCTGGCGGCTGACGACGATGTTCAACCGCCCGGGCAATGGCCGCCCCAGCGAGTCCCAGGTCTTGCGCCCCATGACGATCGGCTTGCCCAGGGTGGTGGCCTTGAAGTATTTGAAATCCCCCGGCAAATGCCAGGGCATGGAGTTGTCGATGCCGATCACGCGGTTTTCAGCGTATGCCGCGATCAGGCTGAGAGGGAGTGATGTATTCATGCCGGCGAGGATAGCACCGGGCGTGTGGGTTATGCTTCTGCCCTGACCTGTGCAATGGAAGACCTTGTGACTGCACCCACTTCACTGGACAAGCGCTGGCTCACCGAAGCGGTACGCCTGCGTGAAGAACATGCCGGCCCTCTGGAAGACCAGGAGGCCAACCGCCGCGCCCGCCAACTGGGCGGCGACCTGGCGGCCCGTATCGAAACCCGTGCGCTGTGCCTGGCCGAACGCGACGGCATGACTGTCGCCTTGCACCACTGGAAGCAGGGTGCGCGCCTGGCGCTGCTGGCCTTGTTGCTGCTGGCCGTGCTCAGCGGCGCAGGCATGGCGCTGGCGGCCCTGGGCGATGGGCAACGGCCGGTCAACGTATTCTGGGCCTTGGGCAGCCTGCTCGGGCTGAACCTGCTGATGCTGCTGGGCTGGGCCGTCGGCTTTGCCATCAGTGGAGACCACGGCACGGGGCTGGGCCGCCTGTGGCTATGGCTTAGCGAACGCCTTGCCCGCGATGCCAAGGCCGCGCACCTGGCACCTGCGCTGCTGGTGCTGCTGCAACGCCAGCGCCTCAACCGCTGGTTGCTCGGCCTGCTGGTACACGGCCTGTGGCTGCTGGCGATGCTCACCGCGCTGGGCATGCTGCTGGCCTTGCTGGCTACCCGGCGTTATGGCTTTGTCTGGGAAACCACGCTGCTTGCCGCCGACCCGTTCATCCACCTGACCCAGGCGCTGGGCGCCCTGCCCTCGCTGCTGGGCTTTGCCATACCCGACGAGGCCATGATCCGCGCCAGCGGCGACACCTTGCCCGCGCTGGACCTGGCCCGCCAGGCCTGGGCCAGCTGGCTGCTCGGCGTAGTGCTGGTGTATGGCCTGCTGCCGCGCTTGCTGCTGGCCGCGTTGTGCCTGTGGCGCTGGCGCCAGGGCCGCGAGCGCCTGACGCTGGACCTTAGCCTGCCCGGCTACGCACACCTGCGTGATGCGCTCATGCCCCGCAGCGAGCGCATCGGCGTGCAGGACGCGGCCCCCGAGGCTTTGCCACAGTTTGCTGCCGGCCAGCTGGAAAGCGGCAGCAGCGGTGCCCTGCTGGTCGGCCTGGAACTGGACGACCAGCGCCCCTGGCCGCCCGCCCTGCCCAAAAACGTGACCGATGCCGGTGTGCTCGACAGCCGTGAATCGCGCAACCGCCTGCTTGAACAACTTGGCCGCTTCCCGCCTGCTCGCCTGGCCGTCGCCTGCGACCCACGGCGCTCACCCGACCGCGGCAGCCTGGCGCTGCTCGCCGAACTGGCGCGCAATGCCGGTGCGACCCGAATCTGGCTATTACAGGCCGCGCCTGGTCAGGCTCTCGATGCCCAGCGCCTGGGTGACTGGCACGAAGCCCTCGACCGCCTTGGCCTGGCGCACGCCGACACCTCGCCATTGACCTGGCTGGAGCATGGCCATGACTGAGCCGCTGAAACTGGCCGTGGTCGGCCACACCAACGTCGGCAAGACCTCGCTGCTGCGCACCCTCACCCGTGACGTCGGCTTTGGCGAAGTCTCCCACCGCCCCAGCACCACCCGCCATGTGGAAGGTGCGCGCCTGTCGGTGGACGGCGAACCCTTGCTGGAGCTGTACGACACACCGGGCCTGGAAGATGCCATCGCCTTGCTCGACTACCTCGAACGCCTGGAGCGCCCGGGCGAGCGCCTGGACGGCCCGGCCCGCCTGGAGCGGTTTCTGCAGGGCAGCGAGGCACGCCAGCGTTTCGAGCAGGAGGCCAAGGTGCTGCGCCAGCTGCTGGCCAGCAATGCCGGCCTGTACGTGATCGATGCGCGTGAGCCGGTGTTGGCCAAATACCGCGACGAGCTGGAAGTGCTGGCCAGCTGCGGCAAGCCGTTGCTGCCGGTGCTCAACTTCGTCGCCAGCCACCAGCACCGCGAGCCGCAATGGCGTGAAGCCCTTGCCCGGCTTGGGCTTCACGCGTTGGTGCGGTTCGACAGCGTGGCCCCGCCCGAGGATGGCGAGCGGCGTTTGTACGAGAGCCTGGCCCTGTTGCTGGAAGACGCTCGCCCTGCCCTGCAGCGGCTGATCGACGACCAGCAGGCGCAGCGCCTGGCGCGCCAGCACAGTGGCAAGCGCCTGATCGCCGAGCTGCTGCTGGACTGCGCCGCCTGCCGGCGCAGTGTCGAGGCTGAGCCGGCGGCCGAAGCCCGGGCCATCGAAGCGCTACGCCGGGACATACGTCAGCGGGAGCAGCGCTGCGTCGAGGCACTGCTCAAACTGTATGCCTTCCGCCGCGAAGACGCCCATGCCAGCGACCTGCCTTTGCTGGATGGCCGCTGGGGTGACGACCTGTTCAACCCCGAAACCCTGAAGCTGCTGGGCGTACGCCTGGGCAGCGGTGTGGCGGCCGGGGCGGCCGCCGGTGCCGGAGTTGATTTGCTGGTTGGCGGCCTTACCCTCGGTGCAGCGGCCTTGGCAGGTGCAATTGCCGGCGGTGCGCTGCAGACCGCGCGCAACTATGGGTCGCGGTTGATGGGCAAGCTTAAGGGCAAGCGCGAGCTGACCGTGGACGACACGGTATTGCGCTTGCTGGCCTTGCGTCAGCAGCAGTTGATGGTTGCGCTGGACAACCGCGGGCATGCAGCGCAGGACAGCATCAGGCTGGGTGAGCTGGATGAAAAGGCCTGGCGCGAGGGCAAGTTGCCAGAGGCGCTGGTCAAGGCGCGGGCACATCCGCAGTGGTCCACCCTCAATCCAGGGGCGAAGCTGAATCAGGCTGAACGGCAGGAACAGCTGGAGGCGCTGGTTTCTCAGTTTTGAGTAAACAGGTCTGGCCCCATCGCCGGCAAGCCAGCTCCCACAAGATCACCACAGACCTTGAGACCTGTGCATTACCTGTGGGAGCTGGCTTGCCGGCGATAGGGCCAGTGCAGGTTACTGCTGGGCCACCTTCTCCGACTTGCCGTCATAACGCTTGCGCCATTCAGCCAGAATCTGGTCGCGGTTCTTCGAAGCCCAGGCAAAGTCGTTCTTGATCAAGCGCTGTTCATAATCCGCTGGCAACTCGGTCTGCGGCTTAGCGATCCCCGGCGCAGCCAACACCGCGAAGTTCTCCTTGTACAGCTCCATGGCTGCGGGGCTTGCCGAAAAATCGGCCAAACGCTTGGCCGCATCCGCCTTGGGCGAGCCCTTGATCACCGCAGTCGCCTCGATCTCCCAACCCAGGCCTTCCTTCGGCAACACGATATCCAGCGGCGCGCCCTGGCGCTTGAGCTGCACAGCCGGGTACTCGAACGAGATACCGATCGGGAACTCGCCCGCTGCCGCCAGCTTGCATGGCTTGGAGCCGGAGTGAACATACTGGCCGATGTTCTGGTGCAACGCGTCCATGTAGGCCCAGCCCTGCGGCTCGCCGAAGGTCTGCAGCCAGGCGCTCACGTCGAGGAAACCGGTGCCGGACGAGGCCGGGTTGGGCATGACGATCTTGCCCTTGTATTCCGGCTTGGTCAGGTCCTGCCAGCTCACCGGTTTGCTCAGGCCCTGCTTCTCGGCCTCAATGGTATTGAAGCAGATGGTCGCGGCCCACACGTCCATGCCCACCCAGGCCGGTGGGTTGGCGGCATCGCGGTAGTTGGCGGCGATCTTGCCCAGGTCTTTTGGCGCGTAGGCTTCAAGCATGCCGTTCTGGTCGAGAACGGCCAGGCTGGACGCCGCCAGGCCCCACACGGCGTCAGCTTGCGGGCGGTCTTTCTCGGCCAGCAGCTTGGCGGTGATGATGCCGGTGGAGTCGCGTACCCACTTGATCTCGATGTCCGGGTTGGCCTTTTCGAAGGCCTGCTTGTAGCTCTTCAACTGTTCTGCTTCCAGGGCGGTGTAGACCGTCAGCTGGGTACCGGCGGCCGAAGCCTGCAGGCTGAACACGGCAGAAACGGCAGCGGCAAGTGCAAGGTGCTTGTACATGGGTAGGTTCCTTACAGGTCAGACGGTCGCGACGCGTTGGCGCCAGGCTTGGGAGCGGCGCAGCAGGCCGCGTGAGGCTGCGGCCAGCAGCAGTGAAGCGCCGGCACTGGTCAGCAGAATCAGGGTGGACATGGCAGCAGCACCGCCCACGTTGCCGGCGTCGTCCATGTTCAGCACGGCGACGGCGGCCAGAATGGTGTCGGGGCTGTACAGGAAGATCGCCGCCGACACGGTGGTCATGGCCGACACGAACAGGTAGCGGATGATGTCCAGCAGTGCCGGCAGGCAAATCGGCACGGTCACCCGCACGAAGTGCTTGTACAGCGGTGCCTTCAGCGACAGCGCGGCGGCCTCGAACTCGCCGTCGAGCTGGCGCAGTGCCGTGGTTGCGGTCATCTGCGCGGTAGTCAGGTAGTGCGCAATGGTGCACACCACCAGCAGCCCCATGCCGCCATACAGCACATGCAGCGGGTTGCCGTTCAGGTTGAAGAAGAAGACGTAGCCCAGGCCCAGCACCAGGCCTGGCACGGCCATGGGGATGAAACTGAGCAGGCGCAGCATCTGGTTGAGCAGGCGCTGGCCCTGGGTTTTCTCCATCAGGTAAGCACCGGTGAAGATGACGACGCTGCCGATCAGCGCAGTGCCAATGGCCATGGTCACGCTGTTGCGATAAGCCAGCCAGCCGCCACCTGCGGTGTCTTCGAACATGTAATGGCGCAGCGACAACGACAGGTTGTACGGCCAGAAGGTGACCAGCGAGGAATACACCGCCATGCCGATCACCAGCAGCAACGCCGCGCACACCAGCAGCACGATGGCCAGGAAGCAGGCATCTCGGCTGCGCGATGGCTTGGGCTCGAACACCTGGGCACGGCCGCTCATGGCTTCGCCCTGGCGCCGACGCAGCCAGGCATCGACCGTGAAGCTGAACAGCGCCGGCAGCAGCAGCACCATGCCGATCAACGCGCCACGGCCGAACTGCTGCTGGCCCACCACCGCCTTGTAGGCCTCCAGCGCCAGTACCTGATAGTCACCACCGACCACGACCGGTACACCAAAGTCGGTGATGGTCAGGGTGAACACCAGGCAGAACGCCGCGAATACCGCTTGCCGCGTGGCTGGCCAGGTGATGCTGGTAAACGCCCGGCACGGGCCGGCCCCCATGCTGGAGGCCGCATCGAACAGCCGGGCATCGGCCAACGACAGCGCCGACAACAGGATCATCAGCGCATGTGGGAAGGTGTAGATCGCCTCGCCCAGCACGATGCCCCAGAAGCCGTAGATGTTGTCGCTGAGCAACCCGCGCAGCAGCCCCTGGTTACCAAACAGGTAGACCAGCGCGATCGCCGGCAGCATCGACGGCGCCAGCAGCGGCAGCAGGGAAATCCCCCGCCACACGCCCTTGCCCGGGATCCGCGTGCGTTGCAGCGCATAGGCGAACAGGTACGCCAGCGGCACCACGATGGCCGCCACGGTGAACGCCACCGACAGGCTGTTGCCCAGCAACCAATGGAAATTGTCGCTGGCGAACAGTTCGCGGGCTGCCAGCAGGCCGCCACCCTGGCCCGCGTCAGCGCTGAAGCCACGCCAGAAAATCGCCAGCAGTGGCATCAGCACAGCCAGCACCAGAAGGATCAGCAGCAGGCTCTTGCCGCCGACGACGAACAACCGGTCACCCAGAGCGACGCCAGCACGTGGCGTGGCGTTGGCCTGGCTCAGCGGCAGGGACATTGGCGCGGCCATCTCAGGCAAACACCTGCAGGCTCTGCGGCGGCAGGGCCACCCAGATGTCCTGCGAGCCCAGGCGCGGCATGGCCTCGGGGGCCAGTTCAGCCAGCAGGGCATGGCCAGGCAGGGCTTTGAGTTCGAAGCTCATGCGGCAGCGGTTACCCAGGAACGTAATCTCGTGGACCATGGCCGGGAACAGGTTTTCCTCGTGCACCACCGGGTTGACCGTGATTGCCTCCGGGCGGCAGAACAGCCGGCCGCTGCTGGCCTGGGCCGAGCCCGGCGCCAGACGCATGCTCATGGCGCCGACCTGGGCATGGCTGTCACCGTTGCGCTGGAACGGCAGCCAGTTGCCCTGGCCAACGAACTCGGCGACGAACGGTGTGGCTGGCTGGTCGTAGATTTCCTGTGGGGTGGCGTACTGCTCAACCTGGCCGTTGTTCATCACCGCAATACGGTCAGCCATCAGCATGGCCTCGTCCTGATTGTGGGTGACCATCAAGGTGGTAATGCCCAGCTGGCGTTGCAGCTGGCGCAATTCGGTGCACAAGTGCTCGCGCACCCGTGCGTCCAGCGCCGACATGGGCTCATCGAGCAGCAACAGCGAGGGTGACGGTGCCAGCGCACGAGCCAGGGCCACACGTTGCTGCTGGCCACCGGAAAGCTGGCCGGGGTACTTCTTCTCGCTGCCAGAAAGGCCTACCAGTTCAAGCATTTCAGCCACCCGCTGACGGGCCTGCTCGCGGCCACTGCCAGTCAGGCCATAGGCAATGTTGGCCTCGACGGTGAGGTTGGGGAACAGCGCATAGGACTGGAACAGGATGCCGTAATCACGGGCCTGGGGCGGCAGCTCGGAAATATCGCGCTCGCCGATGTACAGCGTGCCGCGGTCCTGGCGCTCCAGGCCGGCGATGCAGCGCAGCAGCGTGGTCTTGCCACAGCCGGACGGGCCGAGCAGGCACACCAGCTCGCCGGCGGCGATGTCCAGCGAGACATCGTTGAGCGCCGTAAAGGCACCAAAGCGCTTGTGGATATTGCGCACTTTCATCTGTGCGCCGGGGGTGGCGTGGTTCATGGCAGGGCCTCATCGAAGAGATGGGGCCATGCTAGGAAGGCTGTGCGAAGGTTCTGTGGCTTTAAGGCAAAAGCAAGTGATAGTGGTATTGGCAGATTTTGTATTAGCCCTCAAAGGCTTCTTCGCGGGTAAACCCGCGAAGAAGCCCACACCGATCTAGAAGTGCGAACCAGCCACTTCCTGCGCCACCCCCAGGAATGCAGCCGGCAAGCGGGCCTGGCGCCGCTCCTTCAGGCAATACAAATACTCATGCATCACCGGCGCATCTTCCAGCGCCAGCACCCGCAATTCAGGGTTATGCGGCACCTCATGCCGGGCAATCACGCTGATACCGATATTGCGCAGCACTGCCTCGCGGATCGACTCACGGCTGCCGATCTCCAGCAAAGCCCCGGCCTTCACCCCGGCCTCCTGCATCATCTGCTCGGTCAGCTTGCGCGTGGTCGAGCCCTTCTCGCGCATCAGCAGGCAATGCCCGGCCACCACGTCGATGGACACCGCCTGGCGGTGGGCCAACGGGTGGTTGCGATGCACCGCCACAACCAATGGATCCGTGCCCAGCACCCGCCGCACCAACCGGGCATCCTCCACCAGCTGCGACGAAGCGGCGATATCCACCCGGTAGTCTTCAAGCATTTCCAGCACTTGCTGCGAGTTGCCGATCTCCACCGCCACCTCCACTTGCGGCAGGCGTTCGCGGTAGATCTTCACCAGGTCGAGAATGTAGTAAGGCGCCGTGGCGGCAATACGCAGGCTGCCCTGTGCCTGGCCACTGTTGCGCAGCTCGAACTCGATATCGGCCTCTTGCTGCAGCAGCGCCTTGACCATCGGCAGCAGGCGCACGCCCTCTTCACTCAACACCAGGCGCCGCCCGCCACGGTAGAACAGCTCGACCGCGTACTGGCTTTCCAGGTTGCGGATCTGCGTGGTCACCGTGGGCTGGCTGAGCCCGAGCTTCTTCGCCGCCAGGGTGATGCTGCCCAGGCGGGCCACCATGTAGAAGGCTTTCAGCTCCGAACTCAGCATGCACGTCCTCTATTTGCGCAGCAGGCGCAAGCCGTTGAACACCACCAGCAGGCTTACGCCCATGTCAGCGAACACCGCCATCCACATGGTGGCCATGCCAGCAAAGGTGATCGCCAGGAATATTGCCTTGATGCCCAACGCCAGAACGATGTTCTGCATGAGGATCGCCGCACTTTGGCGCGACAGCCTGACGAAGGCCGGGATTTTGCGCAAGTCATCGTCCATCAGCGCCACATCGGCGGTCTCGATGGCGGTGTCGGTGCCAGCCGCCGCCATGGCAAAGCCGATTTCGGCACGGGCCAGGGCCGGGGCGTCGTTGATGCCATCACCCACCATGCCCACACGATGGCCTTGGGCGTAAAGGGCTTCGATGGTTTTCAGCTTGTCGGCCGGCAGCAGGTTGCCCTCGGCGCGGTCGATGCCTACCACGGCGGCGATGGCCTGCGCAGTATGCGGATTGTCGCCGGTCAGCATGACCGTCTTGATACCCAGCTCATGCAGTTCGGCGATGGCCTGGCGGCTGCTGTCCTTGACCGTGTCGGCCACGGCGAACAGGGCCAACGGGCCGGAGCGGTCGAGCAGCAGGACTACGGTCTTGCCCTGGCGCTCCAGTGCATCCAGCTGGGCTTCCAGCGCGGGCGAGCACAGCCCCAGTTCCTCTACCAGGCGGTGATTGCCCAAGTGGTAAACCTCACCGGCAATGGTGCCACGCACGCCGCGACCGGCCAGGGCAGCGAAGTCGTTCACCTCGCTCAAGGCCAGGCCTTGCGCCTTGCCGAACTGGGCAATGGCGTGGGACACCGGGTGGTCCGAACGCTCGCCCAGGCTGGCGGCCAGAGCTTGTGCGCGGCCTTCGAACAGCGGCTGCAGCACCTTGGCGTCGGTTTGCACCGGTTTGCCGTGGGTAATGGTGCCGGTCTTGTCCAGGGCCAGGAAGTCCAGGTGGCGACCACCCTCCAGGTAAACACCGCCCTTGATCAGGATGCCTTTGCGCGCCGCAGCAGCCAGGCCGCTGACGATGGTCACCGGGGTCGAGATCACCAGGGCGCACGGGCACGCGACCACCAGCAGCACCAAGGCGCGGTAGATCCAGTCGAACCAGGCGCCGGCCATGAACAGCGGCGGAATTACCGCCACGGCCAAGGCGATGACAAACACCACCGGGGTGTAGATGCGCGAGAACCGGTCGACGAAGCGCTGGGTCGGCGCCCGCGCGCCTTGCGCTTCCTCCACGGCCTTGATGATTCGCGCCAGGGTCGATTGCCCGGCGGCGGCAGTAACACGAAACTCCAGCGCCCCTGCCTGGTTGATGGTACCAGCGAACAGCTTGTCGCCCACTGTCTTCTCTACAGGTAGGCTTTCGCCGGTGATCGGCGCCTGATCGACGCTGGATTGGCCGCTGGTCACTTCACCATCTAGGCCGATGCGTTCGCCGGGGCGCACCCGCACCAAGGCGCCGATGGCCACTTCACGCACCTCTACCTCGCGCCACTGGCCGTCGGCCTGCTGCACCGTGGCCATGTCCGGGGTCAGCTGCATCAGCCCGCCGATGGCATTGCGTGCGCGGTCCAGCGAGCGCGCTTCGATCAGCTCGGCGACAGTGAACAGCACCATCACCATGGCCGCTTCCGGCCACTGGCCGATCAGCACGGCGCCGGTCACGGCGATGCTCATCAGCGCATTGATGTTGAGGTTGCGGTTCTTCAGGGCGATCCAGCCCTTTTTGTAGGTACCCAAGCCGCAGCCAGCAATAGCCGCCAGCGCCAATGCCGCCACCAGCCATTCAGGCGCCAACGCACCAAAGTGCACGACTTCGGCGGCGATCGCGGCAATGCCCGACAAGGCCAGCGGCCACCAGCGGGTCTTGGCCGGTTGCGGTGCAGCGGCTGAGCCGTCATCTTCGGCACCAAGCGGCTCGGCCTTCATCCCCAGGCTGTCGATGGCCCGTTCGATATCGCCGGTGCCGCTCAAGGTATGGCGCACGCCAAGCACGCGGTTGATCAGGTTGAATTCCAGCTGCTCGATCCCGGCCAGCTTACCCAGCTTGTCCTGGATCAGGGTCTGCTCGGTAGGGCAGTCCATGGCCTCGATACGGAAACGGCTGATCTGAGCGTGGCTGCTGGCCTTCTCGCTCAGCTGCACCAGCGCCGGCGCGGCTTTGGAGCCGCAGCAACTGTGGCCGTGGGCGGCATGGCCATGGTCGACCTCGCCATGGGCGTGATCGTGCGGGTGCTTGTGTTCGTGGCTGACAGGCTGGTTCATGGGGTCATCCTTAAATTGAGCCTGTTGCCAAGTGAACACCCTGTAGCCACTATAGGGTCAAGCCATTTGCTGGAGATTTCGTGATGAAAATCGGAGAACTGGCCAAAGCCACCGACTGCGCGGTGGAAACCATCCGCTACTACGAGCGTGAAAACCTTTTGCCCGAGCCTGCGCGCACCGAAGGCAACTACCGGCTCTATACCCAGGCCCACGTCGAGCGGCTGACCTTCATCCGCAACTGCCGCACGCTGGACATGACCCTGGACGAAATCCGCAGCCTGCTACGCCTGCGCGACAGCCCGGACGACTCGTGCGGTAGCGTGAATGCGCTGATCGACGAGCATATCGAGCATGTGCAGGCGCGGATCGATGGGTTGGTGGCGTTACAGGAGCAGCTGGTGGAGCTGCGGCGGCGCTGCAATGCGCAGGGGAGTGAGTGCGCGATCTTGCAGCAACTGGAGACGAACGGGGCGGTATCGGTGCCGGATACCGAGCATTCGCATGTAGGGCGAAGCCACGGGCATTGATTGACTCAAGGGCCTAATCGCCGGCAAGCCAGCTCCCACAGGT